>NZ_CP080443.1:1228571-1535714 GCF_019613955.1 Chryseobacterium sp. LJ668
TTATCAATTAGATAATAAACTTACTGCTAATCGATTGATGCTCATGCACCATCTTCATCACATCAGCAAATAATGGGGCGCAAGATAGCACTTTTATTTTAGATGACAAATTAGTTTTCACAGGAATTGAGTCAGTTACAATAACTTCCAGTAATTGCGAGTTTTGAATATTGTCATATGCCTTACCGGAAAGAACTCCATGAGTCGCCATTGCCCGTACTGATAATGCTCCCTTTTCCATCAAAATATCCGCAGCTTTGCAAAGTGTACCTGCAGTATCAATCATATCATCAATAAGAATTACATTTTTACCGACAACATCGCCAATAAGGAACATTTCTTCAACCACATTTGCTTTTTTTCTTTCTTTATAAGCAATCACTACATCTGCACCTAGGTGACCGGCATAGTTTTTTGCTCTTTTTGCACCTCCCATATCCGGAGAAGCGATCGTAAGATGATCAAGATTTAAATCTCTGATATAATCAACGAAAATACTTGAAGCGTACAAATGATCCACAGGTATTTCGAAGAAGCCCTGAATTTGGTCTGCATGCAGATCCATTGTCATGATTCTTGTTGCTCCAGCAGCGGTTAAAAGATTTGCAACCAGTTTTGCTCCAATAGGCGCTCTTGGCTTGTCTTTTCTGTCTTGTCTTGCAAGCCCAAAATAAGGAAGTACTACAGTAATGCTCTTAGCAGAAGCTCTTTTAGCTGCATCAATCATCAGAAGAAGCTCTAAAAGATTGTCTGCCGGCGGAAATGTAGATCCTATCAGGAAAACTCTTCCTCCCCTTACAGACTCATCTAGTACAGGTTCAAATTCACCATCGCTGAACTCCTGAATGATGATTTTCCCCAATTCTTTCCCATAGTGATGGGCAATTTTTTCTGCTAGCTCCTTACTAGTTCTTGTCGAAAATAGATAACTTTGTTGCTCGGCCATTTTTACTTTTTAAAAGATTTTGCAAATTTAAAAAAAAACCACAAGAATCAATCCTGTGGTTTCGTTTTTTATTGTTTTCCTTTTTAAGGGAAAGTTACTCCTGAATATTTATTAGGATCAACCTGTGGCAAGGTCGATTTATACTTCATATTGATTGCTTTGATAAATTCGTTGGCAACAATTGCATAACCTCTACCCGTAAGATGCACTCCGTCTAGTGAGAAAGTTCCTCCTGTGACAAACTTCGCTGTGTATCTTACTCCGTCAAATGAAATTCCTGATTGTCCGTTCAGCTCAACCATTTTTTTATTTGCATCAACAAAAGCTAATCCGTATGTATCTGCTAATGTTTTGATTGAAGTGTTATAAGCATCAACTGCAGTTTTTACTGATGCAGCCTCTATTTTTGTAAGTACGTGCTGGTTTTGTAAAGGATATGAAATTCCGTAAACATTGATTGAAGCAGGAGCTCCCGGAGCAGTAGTTCCTATAACACCTCGTGTAGTTAGCAGGATATAATCTTCTGCTGTGGTCTGTCTCGCCTGTCCGTAGATCTGTCCAAAAGCTGTAGCTGTTGGAAGCCCTAAAGATGGTGTAAGTGCTGCAGTTAGCTGAACACTTAGATCAGGTAGAGAAGTATCTTTAATCAAAACAGGGTTTGAAGAAGTTGCTGAAAGAAGATTAATTCTGGTTCCTGCACCAAAAGCTGTTAAAGCCTGTTTTAGCGGTCCGTATAAACTTGCATTTAAAGTTGTAAGGTTGGCGCCTAAAGCTGCTGGAGTAACCGGATTATATGGCACTGTCGTGAAATAAGGAATAGATGTTACATAAGGAATATTTGCAATAACTCCTTTTGTTGTTCCACCTGCCTTTAATTTATCAAGACCGGTTTTAATCGCTGCTGCAACAACATTTGGATCTGAAATATCATTAGATCCGTACGTAGCAGGATTAATGTTTCCGGTTTGGTTTACACCTAATCCACCACTGGTAGCATAGCTTAAAACATCATTATTACCAATCCAATAAGAAAAGAATGTCGGTTTTTTCAATACCGCATCATCAACAATGCTTGAAGTTGTGCTTGTAGAAAACCTCACATAATAAGGATTTGCCGTTCCTGTCAAAACTCCTGCGATATTTCCGTAACCAGGTGCTATTAAATGAAATGATTTCGCTCCCGGCACACCAAAGTTATTTAAAGCTCCTGTCACTTTGTTTGAAATATTAGTAGTTGGGTTTCCTGCAACATTCTCAATTACAGGAGAACCATTTACAAAAGCCTTAATATACAGCTTTGTAGCCTGAATAGGAGTTGTTCCTAATAGCAATCCTCCATTATTGTCTGCCATCAAAGGCTGAACAAAGTTTCCTCCACCGGCTAATTTCATTTGTCCGGCAATTATATTAGGATAAGATTCGTTCTGCCCATTAATATATAATGCATTATCTCTGTAGCCTGAAGTCAGTGAATTCCCTAAAGAAACGTAATTAGAAAAATCTGCTTCACCTTTTGTGACAACAATGTCTTGTACGTCTGTATCAAAATCTGTTTCGCAACTTATTGTAAAAAACAGTGCAGAAACAGCCAATGTAGATATTATTATTTTTTTCATATAAATTCAATTAAAAAGGATTGTACGATAAACCTAGACCGAAATAGAATGCTTTAGCTTTTGCCTGGCCATAAAAGCCAAGATAATCGTTTTTCACATCTCTGCTCTGAGGCATTACATACCCACCGGCTACATCAACGCCGAATTGTTTAAATTTAAACCCTAAACCACCTGTAAGTACGAAAGAATCGAAAGAAGGTGTCTCAGGAATAAAGTTTTCATCTGAATAAGGAGACTCATCATAATAAGCACCCAAACGACCAAATACCATGTTGCTAAACATATATTGTGTACCTAATCTGACCGTTTTAGAATTTTTAAAGTTTTTTGGTGCAACAAGTACCGTAGGATCTGCCTGATTTCCAATTGGTGCATTGGCAAAATCTAATGTCAATTTGCTGTATCTAGACCATCCATGGTAATTAAAATCTGCTGAAACCAACCATTTCGGAGTTACATTGTATGTTAAACCTATTGTATACTCTTCAACCAAAGGCAATGTTGCTGTAAAATTATCCTGACCGGCAGAATTTAATCCCAATAATCCGTTAACAGTATTTTGTGCCGGAACTGTAAATGTTGCAGTCCCTTGTTTAGCTTTCATATCAACCGGTGAACGGTATGCTATACTTACATCAAGTTTTGGATCTGGTCTGAAATAAAAACCGAAACCATAACCGTGGCCACTTGCTTTTTCATCATTAATATTAACAGTTCCTCCAAACTGCGTCACAGCTTTATCCCAATCTACAGTTCCTCTCGCATATATATAACTTGCTCCGAAAGACAACCAGTCTGCCATCTTCACAGAAACCATCGGTTGGAAATAAAAGCTCTTTAATTCAAGCTTTTGTACCATTTCTCTTCCTTCCCAATCGTAAGGATATTGAATAGTACTTCCGAAAGGAGTTGTAAAACTGAAACCAATCGATAATTTGTCGATAGGCTTGTACGCAATCGCAGCATAAATTGGTGTTCCGATAGGATTATCTGATTCTGTACTCTGTAAAGTATTTAGATTTTGAAAAGTAACTTTATTACTTGCTCCGAAACCTCCTGCAACAATACTCAGTTTAGAAGGGATGAATGACATACCCGCCGGATTAAAGAATGCAACACTCGCATCTTCGGCATGAGCACTCGTATGTGCCATTGCCAATTGCTTTACCCCTTGAAGAGAAACTCTGAAGCCTCCTGCATAAGATAGAACCCCAGCCAACAAGGCAGTTGATACCAATATTTTTTTCATAGACATTTATTATATAATCCAAATATAAAATTATTTTGATTACACTTGTTAATTATTCTTAATATTTTAAACATTACCTTAAAAGAAAATTATGTTTAAAATAACACTTTGTATAAGTCAACGCTTAAGTGACTATTTATAAATGCTTTAGAGAATTAAAAACTATTGCGATTTGATAATGTTTAAGATTAAACATTTAACAAAATAAAGATTTAGTATTTTTGGAATTGTGTAAAGATAAAAATCAATAAATTTGCAAGATTAAATAAATTATAATATATGAGTTGTGGATGCAAAACATCCGGCGATTCTGCACATTCTTGCGGAACGAAATCCGCGAATGGCTGTGAAAGTGTAAATACCTGTGGTAATAGTTATAAATTAAGTGTTTTCGATTGGTTATCTAATGTACAAAACCCAGCATCTAACCGATGCGACTTTGTGGAAGTTAGGTTTAAAAATGACCGAAAATCGTTTTATAAAAATGTAAATAATATCCCTTTACATATAGGTAGTGTAGTAACAGTAGAATCTAGCCCCGGACACGATGTAGGTGTGGTAAGTCTCTCAGGAGAACTGGTAAAAATTCAGATGAAAAAGAAAAGATTTTCAACTGAGGACCCACTTAAAATATACAGACTGGCTAACCAAAAAGACATTGAAGTCTGGCAGGAAGCAAGAAAAAAAGAAGAAACCGTAAAGGTTGACGCCCGAAAAATATCTCACAGATTAGGTCTTGAAATGAAGATCACTGATGTGGAATATCAGGGCGACGGATCAAAAGTCACATTTTATTACACGGCAGATAACCGTGTTGATTTCAGAATGTTGATCAAGGAGTTTGCTGGAACTTTCAGAACCAAAATCGATATGAAACAAATTGGTTTCAGACAGGAAGCCGCAAAAATCGGCGGAATTGGTTCTTGTGGAAGAGAACTGTGCTGTTCAACATGGTTAACAGATTTCAGATCAGTCAACACTAATGTAGCACGATATCAACAACTTAGCATCAATCCTCAGAAACTGGCAGGACAATGCGGAAAATTGAAATGTTGTTTAAATTACGAATTAGACAGTTATTTGGATGCATTAAGTCATTTTCCATCGTCCTCAACAATGTTGGACACTGAAAAAGGTAGAGCTTTCTGCATTAAAATTGACGTTTTCAAAAAGAAAATGTGGTTTGCATACGTTGACAGTTCAATGGCCTGGTATGATTTCGATATCGATTTAGTTAAAAAACTGATTGCTCAAAACAAAAAAGGAGAAAGAATACTTCCGCTTGAAGAGTTGAAAGTTCCGGATATCGCTTTACCTAGTGTAGATCTTATTCAGGAGAACAGTGTAGATAGATTTGAGAAGAAAAACAGAGGAGGTTTCAACAAAAACAGGAATCAAAATCCAAATCAGGGTCAAAACCCAAATCAAAACAGACCGAATAACAATCAGGGACCAAGAAACCGTCCGGAAAGGACTGACAGAAATGACAGACCTCAAAAAACGGAGCGTTCTACTGGTGAAAGGCCCGTAAATTCTGAACGACCGAAAAATACAAATCCCAACGCAAAACCTAACCCGAACCAAAACCCAAATCAAAGACAGCCAAAGCCTCAACAGACGCAACAGCCAAAGATTCAGGTAGAAAAAGCCGAGGCAGATTTAAATTCGGAGCAGAAACCACAACAACCTCCGAAAAAGAAATTTAAAAAGAAATTTCCTCCCAAAAAAGATAATAATGTATAAAGTTCTAGGGATATTAATGCTTGTTTTTTTTGTAGGATGCAGCACTTCAGGTGAAGATGTTATGATGAATCCTATTAATAATAAATGGGGTAAAAAAGCCGAACAGAAATTTAAGCTTGAGGTTACAGATCCGCAAAATCCCAAAAATATTATATTTGTGGTAAGAAATAATAACGAATATCCTTACAGCAATATAAGATTTATTGTTAATTTTAAAAGTCCTAAAAGCAAAATATCTCAAACGGACACGCTGAACTATATTTTAGCAAAACCAAACGGAGAGTGGCTGGGAACAGGATTTGGAGAAACGAAGGAAACGTTATTTCAATATAAAACAAACTTTAAATTTCCTGAGAAAGGAACCTATGAAGTGGGCATATTGCAGGCAATGAGAAATGACAACCTAAAAGGAATTGAAGATATAGGTATAAAAGTAGAAACGGCTAAACCGTAATTATACATGGAAGTAAACAATCAAAATACAGGAAACAAAGGAAAAACTTTTCCGCTTCCTCCTAAAAAGAACAAAGGTTCTGCATGGAAAAAATGGGTTAGAATCATTTGGATCGGTTTTATTGCAGCAGTTTTAGGAATTTCAGGACTTTTCTTTTCGGTATCCCAGGGTTTTCTTGGAGATATGCCGGATGTAAAAGAACTGGAGAATCCGGATATTTATGCCGCATCTGAAATTATCTCTTCGGACGGAGTGGTTTTAGGTAAATTTGAAAAAGAAAAAACTAAACCCATCACGTATCAAAAACTTCCGCCACATCTTATTTATGCTCTTTACGCAAAAGAAGATGAGCGCTTTAAAGAACACTCTGGGGTAGATCTACAATCTGTTGCCAGAGCAGTAGTTTATGGAGGTTCAAGAGGTGGAGGTTCTACCATTACTCAGCAGCTTGCCAAATTATTATTTACAGGAGGGGCCTCTCAAAATAAAATACAAAGAGCCTTCCAAAAACTTAAAGAGTGGGTTGTAGCGGTAAGTCTTGAAAAAAGATATACGAAGGAAGAAATCATTACACTCTACTTTAATAAGTTCACATTCGGAAACAATGCCAGTGGAATTGAAATGGCATCAAAGATATATTTTAATAAAAGCACGACACAATTAACTTTACCAGAATCTGCAATGTTTGTAGCAATGCTCGAAGCACCTACAGCAAATAATCCATTGAGACATCCTGAGAGAGCAAAAGAAAGACGCAATGTTGTGCTTGAGCAAATGCTGAAAACCCAATACATCGACCAGGCTACATATGATAAGGCTGCCGCATCTGAAATTAGGTTAGATTATCATCCTATAAAAGATGTCACAGAAGGATATTCTGCCTATTTTAAATCATATTTGAAAAAAGAAATAGACAAATATCTGGAAGATTATGAAAAAGAAAAAGGTAAACAACTTAACCTATATAAAGATGGTTTAAAAATTTACGTAACTCTTGATTCAAAAATGCAGCAATATGCTGAAGAGTCTATCAAGGAACACTTGACAGACCTTCAGAAGAGATTTGATGCAGAACAGAGAGGAAGAAAAAACAGACCTTTCTATTATCTTAATGACAAACAGGCCAATGCTGTAATGATGCAGGCTGTGAGAAGAACCGGCCGTTACAAGCAACTAACTGCAAATAACGTCCCCGAAGATTCTATCATGATGGAGTTTCATAAACCTATAAAAATGTCTCGTTTTACATGGGATGGAGAAGAGGAAGTTGAAATGTCTCCTTGGGATTCTATCAGATGGCACAAGCAGATCGCACAAGCCGGCTTGATGTCTGTAGCACCTGGAACTGGCGAAATAAAAGCTTGGGTAGGTGGTATCGACTGGCAGCATTTCCAGTATGATCACATCAAGCAGGGAAAAAGACAGGTGGGATCTACGTTTAAGCCATTTGTTTACGCTACGGCAATTATGAAATTAGGTTTAACACCTTGTTCTACTATATCCAATGCAAGTTTTAACAAAGGAAGTTACCATGTGCCGGGAAGAGGCGGAATGCTTACTCTGAAAAATGCATTGGCTCAATCACAAAACCCTGTTGCACTAAGACTTGCTGAGATGACGGGAACTCAAAGCGTTATACAGACGGCAAGAGACTTAGGAGTGACTCAGGAAATCTCTACCAGCTTACCGATGGCATTGGGAGCCTCCGATATCACCATTTACGAAATGGTGGGAGCATACAGTACTTTTGCCAACTACGGAAACTACAATAAACCGGAAATGATCTGGAGAATTGAAGATGCTAACGGAAGAGTTATTAAAGAAGTTAATGGAGAACCGAAAGAAGTGATGAACCCTAACTACGCATACACGATGATTGAATTGATGAAAGGTGTTGCACAGTTTGGTACAGCTTCAGGAGAACTTGGTAGAAAGGGAATATCAAAAGATATAGAAATTGCGGGCAAAACAGGCACTACACAGAACAACTCAGATGGTTGGTTCATGGGGATCACTCCAAAACTCGCTACAGGAGCCTGGGTTGGCTGGGAAGACAGAGCTACCCACTTCTACGGAACCGGTGAAGGACAGGGAGCTAAAATGGCATTGCCGATTTGGGCCATTTTTATGAAAAAAGTATGGGCAGATAAATCCCTCAAGATCTCACCTGAAGATAAATTTGTAAAACCGGGCGACTGGAAAGACGGATGTACCAATCTCCAGGGATTAGGCGGCGGATATGGTGATGACGGCGGATTGCAAACCATTGATGAAATCAAAAACCCAAGACCATCAGATCCTACACCTAAAAACAATTCGGGTAAGAAAGACGAAAACGTCAACGAAAATCTGAATACCGGTGAAGATATAGATTTTAATAAGTAAATTATAATAATCATTATAAGACCTTTCAATCATTGGAAGGTCTTTTTTTGACCCCTTTTTAATATATTTGAAATATGAATCTTAAGAATATCAAGCAGCCTTTCATAGAAAACTTTCCAGGAGATTTTTCAAAAAATCCTATTCAAAGAAACACTCCGAAAGTTCTTTTTTCAACCATCGATCCTGTTGGGTTTGATGATCCGAAACTGATTGTTTTTAATGAAAAGCTTTCAGAAGAAATAGGCCTGGGAAAATTCGATAACAGCGATCTTGATTTTCTTGTAGGAAATAATTTACCTGAAAACATAAAAACTTACGCCACCGCCTACGCCGGACATCAATTTGGTAACTGGGCAGGGCAATTGGGAGACGGAAGAGCCATTATCGCCGGAGAAATAAAAAATAGTGAGGGACAAAAAACTGAAATTCAATGGAAAGGAGCAGGTGCAACACCCTATTCCAGGCATGCTGACGGAAGAGCAGTTTTAAGATCCTCCGTTCGAGAATATTTAATGAGCGAAGCAATGCATCATTTAGGAATTCCCACAACAAGGGGTCTTAGTCTTTGTCTGACGGGAGAAGATGTAGTTCGTGACATCATGTACAGCGGAAATCCACAGGAAGAAAAAGGTGCAGTGGTTGTAAGAACTGCAGAAAGTTTTTTACGCTTTGGGCATTTTGAACTGATGTCTGCTCAAAAAGAAATTGACACATTACAGAAACTCACTGATTTTACGATTAAAAACTATTTCCCTGAAATTATTTCGGAAGGCGAACAAAAATACAAAGACTTTTTCCAATCCGTTTGTACTAAAACTGCAGATTTAATGGTTGAATGGTTCAGGGTTGGTTTTGTACATGGCGTGATGAATACCGATAATATGTCGATTCTAGGTCTGACGATTGACTACGGTCCGTTTTCGATGACGGATGAATATGATCTGAATTTTACTCCAAACACAACAGATTTACCCGGAAGAAGGTATGCTTTTGGCAAACAAGGACAAATTTCACAATGGAATCTTTGGCAGCTAGCCAATGCTCTTTTTGCATTAATTAAAGATGAAAAATTTCTGGAAGACACTTTAAATTCTTATGGAACATATTTTTGGGAGTCACACGACAAAATGCTCTGCAAAAAATTTGGTTTTGATCAGCTCTTAGAATCTGATGAAGAATTTTTCACCAACTGGCAGGGTCTAATGCAGGAACTTCAGCTGGATTATACCTTATTCTTTAATGTATTAGAAAAGTTGGATGTTGTTTCTGATTTAAAGGCAGAGTTTGAAAAAGTTTCCTATATTGTTTTAGATAATGCTAAATTAAAGAAACTGGAGAATTTTATACAGCTCTTTAAAAATAGATCAGAAAAAAATACTATTTCAAAAGAAGAATCTTCAAGCCTTATGAAGAAAACGAATCCGAAATTTCTTTTGAGAAACTATCTATTATTTGAATGTATAGAAGAAATTAGCAACGGAAAAACTGAAATGCTTGAAAAATTAACTTCAGCTTTAGAAGATCCTTATGAAGAAATCTTCCCTGAATTCTCTGTGAAAAGGCCTTCCGGATATGATGATATCAGTGGATGTTCGATGTTGTCTTGTAGCTCGTGAGTAGAAACATTAAACAAAATTAAAATTTAACACAATAATTTGTCCCCGATACTATTTTATTACTAATTTTATAAAAATTTTTTTATGAAAAAACTTCTACTGTCTGCACTTGCACTAACAATAAGTGTATCTGCATATTCTCAAACTTTATTGGATGAAAGTTTTGAATCTTATACAAATTTTGCAATCACAGGATTTGGTGGATGGCAAACTTTGGATCTTGATTTACTAAATACATATACTGGAGGGGGACCTGTAGTTGGTGGCTCAACAATACCCTCTTGGACAGCTGGTTGGGCGAATGCGGGTCAACCAATGGCTTTTCAAATTTTCAATCTTTCGGCTAGTAATGCAACTAATAATGCTACAGCTACAGCTACCGATGAAGAGGTAAGAAACTTCTCGGCTCATACTGGGCAAAAGACAGCAGTATCTTGGGCAGGAGTTCCTGCAGCTGGAGTAACTTCTAATAATGACTGGTTAATTTCTCCTGCTATCACTTTAGGAGCAAGCAATAATATTTTAACTTTGTGGGTAAAAGCATTATCACCAGCGTTTGTTGAAAGTTACAAGATAGGTGTTTATGTTGGTAGCGGTACTCCAACAAGTGCTGCGAATTTTACAATTATTTCCGGAGCAGCAGCTTTAACGGCACCATTTACTTGGCAGCAAGCTACCCAATCGTTAAATGCATATTCAGGACAGACTATAAGAATTGGAATACAATACATGTCTTCTGATAAATACATGTTTATGGTTGATGATGTAAAAGTTACTACAGGAACACTTTCAACAGACGAAGTTTCAAAATCAAAAACGAGCAGCATCTACCCTAACCCAACAAAAGGAGAAATCAATATCAAAACTGATAAGAAAATAAAATCTTCTACAGTATTTGACCTTTCTGGTAAAGTGTTATTACAGACTGATTCGCAAAAAGTAAATATCGGTTCTTTCACAAAAGGAACGTATTTGTTAAAAGTTGAATTTGCTGACGGAAGCACAAAAACTGAAAAAGTGATTAAAGATTAATTTAATTATTTTAACAATACATCAAAACTCACCCTAAACGGTGAGTTTTTTTATTTTATTTTTGCAAAAAATTACAACCGTGTCTATTAAATCAAAATTTTTAAACTTTTTTAAAATTGTTTTTCCTTCCACTTATTTTGAGTTAGGTGTATTCATTTTCTTTTTATCTGCTTACGGAATTTTGGGTTCCTACATTGCAGTCAATTACAGAATAATTTTTGACAGCAGAATTCCTTGGGATGCCTATTTTAGCTTTGATAACAAGGCAATCATTATGACAGGTGGAAGCTTCGAAAGACATCCTCTTTCCTACTATTTTTTCAACTGGATACGTGAATCTATTTTGTTTTTTACAAAAGGAAAAACAGATGTGAATTTTAGATTAATTTTAGCTGGATTGAGTAATTTTATCATCAGTTTGAGCTTGGTTCAGGTCTATAAATATTTAAAAAATATTATACGATTACCTTTATTTCTAAGCTTATTGATTGTTTTCTTTTTCAGTTTATTTTCTACAAACATTCTTTTATCTTTTACCCCGGAAACCTATACCTACACATTATTTTTGTGGTTTTATTTAATTATTACACAGCAATTAAATTCAAAAAAGAAGGAAAAATTGCAGGTTCAGCCTTAGTTCTTGCCGGAGTAACAATTGGCGGATTGACCGTGACAAATATTGTAAAAATTTTCATCCCCATTGTTTTTGAAAAAGGATTATTTAAAAGCTGGAAAAAATTTGGAAATGCAGTTTTCAGGGTTGTTCTTTCATGTGTGGTTTTTATTCTTTTATACTTAACCCGGATCGATTTTAAGTACCAAAACATTCTTTCAAAATCCGGTGAGCAGTATGAAAAATTCTCAAACGTAAAATCTACTCCGATCTGGGATATGATCTATTCCTATTTTTTTGGTGGAAATATACTTTTCCCGAGTTTTTTCATCCGTGAAAAACACAATATGAAGGGTTTTTACTTCAAAGCGATCTTTATGGAAGTTTATTCTTCTGCATTTGCTTACATTTTTATTGGATTAATTTTAGGATTTGTATTGTGGAGCTATTTTAAGAATTTTAAAAATAGACTGGTGCAGATTCTCATGCTGTCATTTTTGGTGGATATCGTCATTCATTGTGTTTTTCGATTCGGGCTACACACTTCGTACATCTACGGAGGACATTATGTTTTCGTATATCCATTGCTATTAGGATGGCTGTTTTCAGCTTATAAATCTTCACCTAAAATACTATCTTTTTTAATGGTAATTACGGGAATCCTGACGGTTTATCTGCTTCTCAACAACTATCATCGTATGATTGATTTTTTTGAATTTCTAAACCATTATTACCAATAAAAGGAGCGCGGAGAAAAATAAATTTTCTCCGCGCTCCTTTTATATTTTATTTTATGAAAAGTTACTTTGCTTCAGCGCAGAAAATTCTATACTGCACCGCAATTGCAGATTTAAAATACTCTCTCACTCTTGAAAGATCTGAAGCAGCGCTTTGTTTTGTGAAATAGCTTCCCGCCAGAATTTTATAATTAGGTCTTAATGATGCATCGGTTTCTACTTTCAGGTTAGGAAATCTCTTCCTGAAATATGCCTTCACCTCATTCGCCTCATCATTAGTTTTAACCGTTGTAATCTGGATCTTATATCCTAAAATTCTCGGATTTTTTCTGCATACTTCTGCATTGGTAAGTTCTCTGTTGGGAACAAAAATCTTTGTCGGTCTTACCGGAGCCTCATAATCTATCACTGAATTGTTAACAGCAACTCTTGAACATTTCTCTTCCAAACTGCTCATTGCATCATTCACACGCGAATCCATTGTCATCACCAGCTCTGTTCCGGATAAAGTATCTCTCTTTACAACCTGTTGGGCATCAACGGTATAAAAACCAAAGAAAGAAAGCATTGAAAATATTTTAATGAAATTTCTCATTTAAACTTGTTTCTGCAAATTTAGAATAATTTAAAAATACAGCAACCATAGTTATTTAGAATAGTTACAAATTATACGTTAATGACATTTTCCCCTTTGCTTATACCGTTAAATTCCTGTTAAAAATATTATTTTTGCGGGATTGATTACAGTTTCAATATTTACTAACATAAGATAATTTAAATGATTAGTTGGAGAAAGCATTATAAAAAAGGGCTGATTGCAATAGGTTTATTGTTGTCAACAAGTGCTTCAATTTACGGGCAAGACGGCGATCCTAAAAATGGCGAAAAACTTTTTAAGGCAAATTGTACAGCATGTCACGCTTTAGACAAACAAGTTGTAGGACCGGCACTGAAGGGTGTGGTAGAAAGACTGAAGTCTGAGCAGGGACTGGATAAAGAGTGGCTTCACAAGTGGATTAAAAACAACAAAGAACTCAGAGCTTCTGGTGACAAGTATGCTAATGAAGTTTTCGAAAAGTACAACAAGACTGAAATGCAGGTCTTTCCTAATCTTGCAGATAAGGATATTGACGACATCTTGGCATTCACAACCAATCCACCTGCACCGGAACCCGCTGCTGACGCTGCCAAACCGGCAACTGATGCTACAACCGCTGATCCTGCAGACAAAACAACAACTAACATCGTAATCATTTCGCTTTTAGCAATTGCTGCTTTATTGGTTTGGATCTTGGTAAAACTGAGACAACTGGTAAAATTAGGCCAGTCTGAAGATTTAGCAGGACTTAACGAAAGCAGGGTAAGATCTTTCAGTGAAATCTATGAAAAATACCACTACATCGGTAAAGGTCTTATAGCTATTTTGGCTATTCTTGCGACTTATGGAGTGTGGAACTGGATCATGTGGATTGGTGTTTACAAAGGTTATAAGCCTGATCAACCCATATATTTCTCTCATAAAATTCACGCTGGAGAAAATAAAATCGACTGTCAATTGTGTCACTCAAGTGCTAAATACGGTAAAGTTTCCGAAATTCCTTCTATGAATGTTTGTATGAACTGTCACAGAACAATTTCTGAGTACAACGGTAAATATCTTGAGCCAGGAAAAGACAAAGCATTCTATGACGGGGAAATCAAAAAGATTTACGAACATACCGGCTGGGATGCAGAGAAACAGCAATACACCGGTAAAAATACTTCCCCAGTAGAATGGACGAGAATTCACAATATGCCGGATTTCGTTTACTTCAACCACTCTCAACACGTTGTAGCAGGGGAACAAGCGATCATCAATTCATTTAACAAGAAAAATCCTGACAACAAGATTGATGTTGTATGTAAAGCATGTCACGGAAAAATTGATACAATGAATGTGGTACAAATGGCCAATGACTTTACGATGGGATGGTGTATCGAATGTCACAGAACGACTGAAGTTGATATGAACAACGGTTATAATAAAGAATACTTCAAAAATCTACACGAAAAGCTTAAAAAGCAATATCCTAAAGATGGCGGTAAGATTACTGTAGATGCAATTGGAGGTCTTGAGTGTGGTAAATGTCATTATTAATAACTAAAAAATTAGAAGTATAAAAATGGCTTCAAACAAAATACAATTTAGAAGTATTCACGAACTTAAAGACCCTGCCCTAAACGGCAAGTTGGCTCTTAAAGAGTTCCAAGAAGAAATTCCGGTAGAAGATTTCTTAGGAGATGCTGAGAAAAGTGACGCTAGTACAACAAGAAGAGATTTCTTGAAGTTATTGGGTTTCTCTACTGCGGCAGTTACTCTAGCAGCTTGTGAGGCTCCGGTAATCAAAACAATTCCTTATGTGGTAAAGCCGCATGATATTATTCCGGGAGTTCCTAATTATTACGCTTCAACATATTTTGACGGTTTCGATTTCGCAAGCGTTTTGGTAAAAACCAGAGAAGGAAGACCTATCAAAATTGAACCGAATCCTGCAGCCGGTGATTTAGGTAAAACGAACGCAAGAGCTCAGGCAAGCGTACTTTCTCTTTATGACAACGATAAAGTAAAACAGCCTAAGCTTGACGGTAAAGACGAAACTTTCGATAAGGTAGATGATTTCGTTATCAAAGGCTTAAATGAAGCTGCGGCTTCAGGTAAGAGAATCGTTTTATTATCTCACTCTTTTGCTTCGCCTACATTCAAAAAGTTATTTGCTGAATTTAAAGCTAAATATCCTACTGCTGAATTGGTAACTTATGATGCAATTCCTTACGCTGCTTCTTTAGATGCTGCACAGGAGGTGTTCGGACAGAGAGCTTTGCCTGTTTATGACCTTAAAGATTCTGAATTGGTAGTTGCTTTCCAGGCAGATTTCTTGGGAGAATACAACGCAGCAAGTTTAGAAACTTCTTACGCTGCAGCAAGAAAACCGGGAACAACCATGTTGAGACACATCCAGGTGGAATCAAACATGTCATTAACTGGTGCTAATGCCGATTCAAGATATAAATTAAAACCAAGTGCTGTAAACAAAACTTTAGTTGAAGTTTACAATGCAATTGTAGGAGGTGGCTCTTCAGATAAAATAGCTAACGAAATTGCTAAAGAATTAGCAGCTAAAGGCAGCAAAGCAGTGGTTTTCGCCGATGGTTCTAAAGGTGCTCAGGTTTTAGCTCACTTAATCAATCAAAAATTAGGTTCAGTAGCTTTCACAGGTAAGGCAAACTTCCTGAAAGAATTTGACAAAGCGAGATTCCAGGAATTTCTAGGATGGGTAAATGGTGGACAGGTTGGTGTATTAATCACAAACAATGTTGACCCGATCTATTCTCACCATAAAGGACAGGATTTCAAAAAATCTCTAGCTAAAGTTCCTTACGTTATTGCCGTTGCAGACAAGAAGAACGAAATGTATAAGGCAGCGAAAGCTGTAATCCCTGTAGCTAACTGGCTAGAATCTTGGGGTGATATCGAGCCTCAGTCTGGAGTTTATTCATTAATGCAGCCTACCATCCAGAAAATTTACAAATCAAGACAGATTGAAGAATCTCTATTGGTTTGGAAAAACGGAAAGAACAACGCAGCAAACAATTATTACGATTATTTAAAAGCGAATTCTGCTTCTGTTTTAGGCGGAACTTCATTCAACAAAGCTTTATACAATGGTATCATTGCTTCTAATAATGCAACATCATTATCTTATGCAGGTGGAAACGCTGCACAGGCAGTTGCTGAATTAGGAAACTTTAAAGCGTCAGATTTAGAATTAGTTTTATATACGAAGACTTCCATAGGTGACGGAACTCAGGCAAACAATCCTTGGTTGCAGGAATTACCGGATCCATTGACAAGAATGTCTTGGGATAATTACTTGACAATTTCTCCGAGAGATGCTCAAAGATTAGAAATAGAAAATGATCTGAATGCAAGAATGCAATTAGACGGTTCTATTGTAAATCTTACAGTAAACGGAGTAACTATAGAAAACGTACCTGTATTTATTCAGCCGGGACAAGCAGACGGATCAGTTGGTCTTGCGCTTGGTTACGGTAAAAAAGATTCAGGTGCCACTGCAGATACTGGTGTAAATGCTTACCCATTATTTGATGGTTCAAACCTTGCAATTTCTAATGTTAAAATAGAAAAAACAGGTGAAAACCACGAGTTTGCAGGTATTCAGCTTCAAAATACCTTGATGGGTCGTTATGACATTGCTAAAGAAGTTCCGTTAAAGGAATATTTAAATGTAGCATTTGATGACGAACACCATGGATGGAATAAGCCATTGGAATATCATACAATCAGTGGTGCACTTCCTGCAGGTAAAATTGACCTTTGGGATGCATTTGATGACACAGATGGCCCTCATTTTAACTTATCAGTTGACTTGAACTCTTGTACAGGTTGTGGAGCATGTATCATTGCTTGTCAGGCAGAAAACAACGTTCCTGTTGTAGGTAAAGAAGAGATCAGAATGTCAAGAGATATGTACTGGTTGAGAATCGACCGTTACTACTCTGCAAAAGAAAAAATCGAAACCAAAGAAGGTGTTGAAAGAGGCTTAAATGTTCCTCAGTTGTACGACATATTGATCGAACCAAATGAAAGTCCTGATGTGATCTTCCAGCCGGTAATGTGTCAGCACTGTAACCACGCTCCTTGTGAAACGGTATGTCCCGTAGCGGCGACTTCACACGGTAAGCAAGGTCAAAACCATATGGCTTACAACAGATGTATCGGTACAAGATATTGTGCAAACAACTGTCCGTACAAAGTAAGACGTTTTAATTGGTTTACTTATAACTTGAATGACCGTTTTGATTTCAATCAAAATAATGATTTAGGAAGAATGGTATTGAATCCGGATGTTGTGGTAAGAACAAGAGGGGTAATGGAAAAATGCTCATTGTGTATCCAACAGACGCAGGCAACCATCTTAAATGCCAAGAAGGAAAACAGAAAAGTAACAGATAACGAATTTAAAGGTTCAGTTGCTTGTGCTGCGGCTTGTCCTACAGGGTCATTGACTTTTGGAGACATGAATGACAAAGAATCTGATGTAAGAAAATTATATTCGGACAACAGAAGATATTATTTACTTGAAGAGATCGGAACAAAACCAAACGTGTTCTATCACACTAAAGTAAGAAACAGAGCAGAAAATTAAAGTTTAAATAATAAATAGGTAAAAAATGTCAGGACATTACGAAGCTCCGATAAGGGAACCTCTGATTATTGGTCACAAAACTTATCACGATATCACAGAAGATATTGCACGACCTATAGAAGAAAGAGCAGGTAAATTATGGTGGGTATCACTATATGCAGCCTTAGTTCTTTTCATCTACGGATTCGGCTGTATTGCCTACACTATCGGGACAGGTATTGGAGCATGGGGGCTTAATAGAACTATTAACTGGGGTTGGGACATTACCAACTTCGTATGGTGGGTAGGTATTGGTCACGCCGGAACCTTAATTTCAGCAGTATTATTATTATTTAGACAACGTTGGAGAATGTCTGTAAACCGTTCTGCAGAAGCGATGACAATCTTCGCAGTTGTACAGGCAGCTATCTTCCCGGTTATCCACATGGGTAGAGTTTGGGTAGGATATTGGGTGTTCCCTCTTCCTAACCAGTTTGGTTCTCTTTGGGGGAACTTCAACTCTCCTCTACTTTGGGACGTATTTGCAATCTCTACGTATTTCTCAGTATCGACAGTATTCTGGTTTATGGGATTGATTCCTGACTTTGCAATGATAAGAGACAGAGCAAAAACTCCTTGGACAAGAAAAATTTATACATTCCTAGCTTTCGGTTGGGGTGGTAAAGCAAAACACTGGCAGAGATTCGAAGAGCTATCTTTGGTATTGGCAGGTTTAGCAACTCCACTAGTATTTTCGGTACACACTACGGTATCTTTTGACTTTGCTACGTCAGTAATTAAAGGATGGCACTCAACAATCTATCCTCCTTACTTCGTTGCAGGAGCAATCTTCTCAGGATTTGCAATGGTACAGACCCTATTGTTGATCGCTAGAAAAGTTTGTCACTTAGAAGACTACATCACAATGTATCATATCGAAATCATGAACATCGTAATCATCTTAACAGGTGGTATGGTAACAGTAGCATATGCAACTGAATATTTCATCGGATGGTATTCTGGTTCTAGATATGAAGACTTTACCTATCTTTCTCCAGGTGCTGCTACAGGACCTTACTGGTGGGCATTTTGGGCATTGATATCATGTAATTTAATTATTCCGGCTGCATTCTGGTTTAAAAGAGTAAGAACAAATATTCTTGCAACATTTGTAATCGCATTGATCATCAACATCGGGATGTGGTTTGAGCGTTTTGATATCATCGTTATCAACCTTTCAAGAGATTACTTGCCGGGATCTTGGACGATGTTTAAACCAACCATTATCGACGTAGGTGTGTACTTAGGAACAATCGGGTTCTTCTCTGTACTATTCTTATTATACGCAAGAACATTCCCTGTAATTGCACAGGCCGAATTAAAATCGATTTTGAAAATCTCAGGTGAAACTTATAAAGCAAAAGAAGGAGATGAGCACCACTAAAATTGTATACGGACTTTATGCTGATGACGACGATCTAATGAACGGAGTTAAGGCATTCAACGATAAGGGAATCGCAATAAACGAAGTTTATACTCCATTCCCGGTTCACGGGCTAGATAAAGCTTTAGGTTTAAAAAAGACAAGAATTTCTGATGCTGCGTTTATCTACGCTTTATATGGTGTGAGTATTGGCGCAACAGTTACTTGGTACGTAATGAATCATGACTGGCCTCAGAATATCGGTGGAAAACCGGCATTTGAATGGTCTAGAAACATGCCTGCCTTCGTAGTTCCAATGTTTGAATTAATGGTATTTTGCGCAGCACACATGATGTCTTTAACTTTCTTGGTTAGAAACAAAATGTATCCTGGTGCTCAGGCTCAGAACCCGGATCCAAGAACTACTGATGATAAATTCATGATGGAATTTATTACTGAAGATGTAGAATCTATTAAGCAGCTGCTTGTTGATACGGGAGTTGAAGAAATAACTGTTAAAGATGCTTAAAATGAAAAATACGGTATTAAAAATTACAGCAGTTTTAGGTTTAGCGTCAGTTTTACTTAATTCTTGCGGACCGAAAGAAAATACACCATTGGTCTATTTCCCGGATATGTATTTTCCGGTAGCTTACGATCCATTGATGAAAGCTGAGCTTGCGTATTCAGATCATGAAAATGAAATTCCTGCATTTGCTAGAAATAACGGTGGAACAGGGCTTGCTCCCGTAGAAGGTTCTGTTGCTCAAAATAAAGACGGTGTTTTTGAAGAAAGTAAACTTCCTAAAAACCCGGATGAGTACAACGCTGGTTATGATGCTTCAAAATCATTAACTACTTCTCCTTTGAATCCGGCTAATGCTGCGAAAGATATCGAAAGAGGTAAAATGTTATTTGACCGTACCTGTTCAGCTTGCCACGGAACTGGTGGTGACGGACAAGGACCAATCGTTCAAAGCGGAGCATATTCTGGCGTGCCGAATTATGCAGACAGAGAAATCACTGTAGGTTCTGTTCACTATGTATTAACTAACGGTAGAAATGCAATGGGTTCTTATGCAGGACAATTGAACGCCGGAGATAGATGGAGAGTGGCAATGTATGTGATCAACGCTTTCAAAAAAGGCGCACCGGCAGCAGCAGCTTCAGCTACACCAGCAAAAAAAGATTCTACCGCAACTAAAAAATAAGAAAAGAAATGTATAGTTTTTCACCAAAATTAAAATCAACTTCTATCATACTTCTTGTTGTAGGTTTAGTTCTATTTGGAATTGGTTTTTTCCTTAATCACGGGATCAGTACAGAAAGAATAGAGCACATGATGGAAGCAGTTCATTCCGCCGGTCACAATGCACCTACTCACTCTAGTGAAATGATAGGACCACAGGATCATGCTTCACATCTTGAGCATGCAACAATGCAGATTCATAACCAGCCATTGGCAGCAATACATTTCGTAGCGGTATTTTTCTTCGGAGTAAGTTGTGCAGTGTTGTTTTTCTACTGTATTCAGCATGCGGCCCATGCAGGATGGCCAATCATCATTACAAGAGTAATGGAAGCTATAGCTTCGTATATTCCATACGGTGGAGCGATTTTAGTAATCTTAATGTTATTAAATATCTTTCATCAAGGTCACCTATTCCACTGGATGGATCCGGATTTAACAGATCCAAACTCTGCACATTTTGATGTGATTTTATTTGAAAAGAAAAGATTTTTAAATATTCCTTTCTATGCTATCAGAACTTTGATCTATGTAATCGGAGCTTCATTCTTTGCTTGGAAACTAAAAGCGCAGTCTAAAAAAGTAGATGACACAAAATCTTTGGTTGAGTATCAATTCCTTTACAGATGGGCAGTAGGATATATCGCATTTTTCGGGTTTGCTTCAGCAGCCTGGGCTTGGGATTGGTTGATGTCTATTGACCCTCACTGGTATTCTACTATGTACATCTGGTATTCTATGGTGAGCTGTCTTTCTAGTGGTATCGCTGTAATTATTTTACTAAGTGTTTACCTTAAGAAAAACGGATTCTTGCCACAGTTCAATGACAATCACTTGCACGATTTAGGAGTTTTCCTTTTTGCGACAAGTATGCTTTGGACCTATACATGGTTTGCACAGTTCATGCTTTACTGGTATGCAAACGTACCGGAAGAGGTAAATTACTTCTTCGGAAGATTCCAGCACTACGGTGTTACTTTCTTACCGATGCTGATCATCAACTTCTTACTACCACTATTGGTATTAGTAAGTTCAAGCATCAAAAGAAACTACAAAGTGGTTACAATTATGGCAGTAGTTGTTATTTTAGGTCACCTTTTAGATTATTTCAATATGGTAATGCCGGGAACGGTTGGTCCTTACTGGAACACTCCTGAAGTACTTTTATTGGTAGTAGGTGCTGTATTATTTGTCGTAGGATTATTCATCTTTACAGTAATGTCCGCATTAGCTAAATTGAAATTAATTCCAACAGGAAATCCATTCCTTCACGAATCTGAAATTTATGAGTATCCTTTCTAAGGATTTGTAACAAAATAAAACTTTAAAAGACTGATTATTTATTAATCAGTCTTTTTTTGTAATCTGAGACAACCTTTTCGAAAATTCACTGTCTTACTTATAATAACCTAACCGATAACCATGAAAAAAACTCAACTTCTTACATTGCTATTTGTATTATTACTCAGCTTTGTTAATGCGCAAACCATTACTTTTCTTTCAGAAAAAACAAACCAACCTTTACCAAAAGTTTCAGTATTCGGGAAAGACGGAAGCATTGTTGCCCATTCAGACATTGATGGAAAAATTGAAAGAAAAATGTTAATTTCTTCGCAGGAAAAATTTCAACTGGTCTATGATAATATATCGCTTGGAACATTTTCTTATGCAGATTTGGATAAAGATGTGGTCAAATTAAATGACAGAGTGAAAGATATTGAAGCGGTGGTCATCAAAAACAACAAACCCGCAAAATATGTTTTAGTAAAAGGCAACTTTAATGCTTATGTTACTTTAAACAATAAACTAAACTGTTATGTCGATGGGATCGTTACTTATGTTTTCGATAATAAGACTAAAAAAGTGAAAAGCACAAATATCGAACAGTACAGGATTTTCAGATTAGAAGGTGCTAAAAATGAGAAAAAAGAAATGGGCTCTTGGGATTACAATGGATTTCTTGACCTTCCGGGTTTGAAAAATGTTGGGAATATCGAAGAGTTCAGAAATAAAAAAGCGACGATAAAAGAACTAAAAGGAAACACCAAAGACGAAATAGAAATCAGTGGAAGTGCACTTCAGGAAAAAGAATTAGCATTGTTTGGTTATAGATTGTATGACATTAAAACAATCCTTAATCATTCTTATGATAAAGGTTCAAAAAAAACATTAAGGGATTTTCTTGAGTCAAATGAAATTGCTTTCATTAAACTTAAACATAAAAGTGAACCAACTTACAACCAAGTAATTATTTACAGAAATTTCCACCCTACAGAATTAGACTTTAGCGATAAAAATGATGTTGAAAAAGTGAAATATGACAAAGACATCAGTAATTACAAAACCAGCTATTGGCAAGATGCATCATTCCCAAATATGCAGACTATTTTCAGCTCATTCTTCAAAGAAGATTTAAAGGAAAAAGAAAACAAAAAATAAAAAATCTGTATTCATAAAGGTTTTACTAAATTTGCATCAAACCATAAACAAATGAAAAAGCTAAGTTTTCTACTCATTTTTAGTTTACTTCTTTTTACCGCTTGTAAGAAAGATCATGTTGATGCCACCACTACTCAAACTCTGCAGTCGAGCATCAATGATATGGCTTCTAGTCTTACGACGATCAAGCAGATCAAATTTAATGAAGCTTTGTATATACTAAAAACTTTCGGTGTAGAAGCTGAAGGTGATGTGAACGAGCTTAAAGCTTTAGGCCAGCTGATCAATGGAAAAAAAGTTCCAGAAATTTTGTCTATGGCAGATCAGGTGGCGCAGAAAAACGGCATCGAATGGGCAAGCACAGCACCGCCGTCATTAGGAGAGATGAATATTTTCGGTGATGAATCTGCAAAAGAGAGCGATCCAAACGATGTGAGAGCAACCTCTTTAAATATCGCAACACGATTATCCGGTGATACAGGAAATGGTGCGACATCATTGCAAATAATCCCAAGATTGGTTGATAATGCAGGAAAGCCAATCGCTTTTACAGGAGCCGCATTAGAAACAACTTTAGAAGTTTTCAGTAATGGGATCAAACTTTCAACTGCTAAAAATCTGATGCTGGATAACAATTTCCGAGGATTTAACCTTAAATTTTCTTCTTTGCTGGCATCTAAAATAGTAGATAATAAAATTGACATCACAGTATCCGTAAAAACAACAGCAAAAACTTTCAAAATGTCTAAAATAGGATTAGACGTTAATCCTAACGCATTGCGAGTACCTGAAGTTCCAAAAACAGATTCTACCACGATTATAGAAGATCCGAATGCGGTGATCGATCCTAATAATCCTACAGGAATAACCCCTGGAACCGTTACAGATCCTAATACCACTCCCACACCACCAAAACAACCGGTAGCTGATCCGAAAAGTACAGTAAGCAAATTTTTAAACAATGTGAGTTCTCAGAATTTAAAAGCAGCTTTTGACGCCTCCAGCAACCCAAGTTGGGGAAGCTATGAATCTTTCTCAAATCCTACTTCAGGTTTTGGTTCGGTCAAAAATGTGAGTGTGAAAAACATTACCACAAACGCATCAAATCCAAATGTTTCAAGTGTAAGTGCTACTTATGATGTTACCGATAAAAACGGAAAAACGACTTCTTTGAGAGCTACTTTCGGACTAAAAAACGTCAACGGAGAATGGAAAATCTCAAGTTATAAGATCAACCCATAACCAATGGCTTCACCGGAACTGATACAAAAATTGGAAAATACGATTGAAAACATCGCTGATTTTCCGATTCCGGGAATTCAGTTCAAAGATATTTCGCCCATATTTGCAGATCCTAAATTGTATCAGGAAGTTATTGATGACTTGGTGAAATTCAGCAAAGGAAAAGTAGATGCAATCTGCGGCATTGAAAGCCGAGGTTATCTTTTTGGAATTGCCATTGCGGTTGCTTTAGAAGTTCCTTTTATTTTAATTAGAAAAACTGGAAAACTTCCGCCACCTGTCATTTCAGAAAAATATGATCTTGAATACGGAAGCGCAGAAATTGAGACCCGCAAAGGTCAGATCAAAGAAGGTCAAAAAATTTTAATTCATGATGATCTTTTAGCAACCGGCGGAACTACAGAAGCTGCAGCCAAATTGGTTGAGAAACAAGGTGCAAAAGTAGTACAGTTCAGTTTTCTCATTGGTTTAAAAGATCTGAAAGGTGAAGAAAAACTCAGGAAATTTAATGCGGAAATTTATCATACTTTGGGATACTGATTACTTCGTTACATAACTAAGTATAATATATAAACAGAAATATTAGAAGTGTCATTCTGAGCTTGTCGAAGCATCTCAATTACTTTAAAATACATTTAAGAATAAAGAATTTACAATTCATCTAATAATACCTGCAAACTATTTTGTAAATCATTCAGAAACAATTAAATTTGCAGTTCAATTTTTAAGAATTTATGGCAAAATTGGGTAAAAATGCTCCAAATGAGCAAGAAGGTAAAGAAACAGTGGAATTTTTTAAAGACCTTGATCGAGAGGCTTTAAACACAGAAAGATTCCTTGAAAAATATCAGAAACCACTAAGCATCGCTTTTGGAGTTTTAGTTTTGGGAGTTTTAGGCTTTTTCGGGTACCAGCAGCTTGTGGTAGCTCCAAAAAATGCTGAAGCAGTAAAAACGTATTTAGCTGCACAAAAAAACCTTACTGAAGGTAAAAACAAAGAAGCTTTAGGTGGGAAATCGGCTGCCAATCCCGGTTATTTGGGAACATACAATGAGTATCCCTCAACCAAAGTGGGTAAACTTTCTGCTTATAATGCAGGCTTATTGAAATTTAAAGAAGGAAAATTTCAGGAAGCTTATGATCTTTTAGATAAATTTTCATCCGACAACAAAACATTAATGGCCATGAAGTATGGTGCAATGGCAGATGCGAAATCTGGTCTTAATAAGAATGACGAAGCGTTATCATTATTAGACAAAGCAGCTTCAGCTTCAGATGATCCTTATACAACTTATTTCTTTACAAGAAAAGCAGGTATTGTAGCTTTAGGAATGAAAAAAAATGCAGAAGCTAAAAAATATTTCGCAGCAATTGACGAAAAATACCAGGACTACGACAACGGAATGTCTGATTCTTATATTGAAATGACTAAATATTACTAAACACATGGCAACAGTTAATCTTTCAGATTACAAGCCACTTCATATAAACAATGCCGAGGATTTTTCTATCGGCATTGTTTTTTCTGAGTGGAATGACTTTGTAACATATAATCTTCGTGATGCAGCCTTAGAAATTCTTGAGAAAGAAGGCATTAAGTCTGAGAATATCAAATTATTTTCCGTTCCCGGAGCTTTTGAATTGAATTATGCGAGCATGCAGCTTTGCAAAGAACGAAAGTTTGATGCAGTAATCGCCATCGGATGTGTGATCAGAGGAGAAACCCCGCATTTTGATTTTGTTTGTGACGCTGTCGCACAAGGAATTAAAGACTGTAATATTTTAACCGATACCCCAACTATTTTTTGTGTCTTAACAGATGACACCAAAGAGCAATCCATCGCAAGAAGTGGCGGTGATCTTGGAAATAAAGGTGTGGAAGCAGCTGCAACGGCTTTAAGTATGATCAATTTCAAAAGAAATCTTTCTAATAAAAAAGGAAATATAGGTTTTGGAAATTCTCAAGTCTGATTGGTTTCATATAGAGAATATTTTTAACTTTACTTGTAAAATTACTTATTATGAAATGGACAGACGACAGAAGCGGTAACGTAGATGACAGAAGAGGATCCGGCGGCGGGGGTGCAATCGTTGGCGGTGGATTAGGAACACTGATCATTGCTGCTATTGTATTTTTCTTAGGCGGGGATCCTTCAGCAATACTTTCTTCGGGAGGAGGTTCTACAACTCAAACCGAACAGAGAAACTTGAATCCGGATGAGCTTCAGGTAGGTGAATTTATTAAAATGATCACTGCCGAAAACGAAGAAACCTGGACCAAAATTTTCGCAGAAAACAACATGCAGTATAAGCCTGCAACTGTAGTTTTATTTGAATCTCAGACACAATCGGGCTGCGGAACTGCACAGTCTGCAATGGGACCTTTTTATTGCCCTGCAGATCAAACCGTTTATATGGACATGAGTTTCTTTAATGAGCTTCAGTCACAATTCGGAGCTAAAGTAACAGAATTTACGATCGCTTATGTAATGGCTCACGAAATGGGACATCACGTACAGAATCTTTTAGGAACTTTAGGCAAAACAGACCAGCTGAGAAGAAGCGGAAAATATTCTGAAGAAGAAATGAATAAAATATCTGTAGCAACCGAGCTTCAGGCAGATTTTTATGCCGGACTCTGGTCCAGATATTCTAACGAAAGAGAAAAATTTCTGGAACCTGGTGATCTAGAATCTGCTGTTGAAGCGGCCGAAGCGGTAGGTGACGACAATATTCAACAAAGAACACAAGGGCAAGTGAATCAGGAAAGCTTTACACACGGTTCATCCGCACAGCGAAAAGAGTGGTTTATGAAGGGCTATAACTCTGGAGACATAAGACAAGGAGATACTTTCAACCAACTTTTAAGATAATAAAAAAGACCTGAAGATTTTCTTCAGGTCTTTTTTATTTTATTTCAGCTCTATCGGGTTGCTGTTTTTCTTTATTTCTTCTTTTGCTCTTTCTTCCATTCGTTTTCTCATATCTGCCGGATTTTGATTTCCGCCCCCTCCTCCAGTTCTCATTGGAGAAGAAATTCCGCCGCTACGCTGATTATTCATAAATGACATAGGATCTGTTTTGAATTTCTCTTGCTGCTTTACGTAATCAGCTCTCTTCACTTTAACTACATTACCAAATTGATTCATCTCAGGAAAATCTGCGATTTTATAATTTTTCATTAAATCGAAAGAATAATCACCATCAGCATCTTCGGCTTTTACGACTAATCCAGGAAGTCCGCTGAATTTGTATGGCCCATCCTGATAAGGTAAATCTGTTGTGAACCAAGCTGTCCATTTTCTGCCACCAAAATCAGTTTCTGCTTTTTGCACTTTATATTCGCCTATTTTTGTAGTTTCCGGTAATATTTTCCATTCCAAAGCTCGGTCTTCCTCGTAAGAGTAAGCGTCTCTACCCAGTCTGTCTTTGTAAATTGTTTTTTGATTTTTCTTATCTTTTTCGATGGAATAATTAATGCTTGATCTTAGGCTTTCCATTTGATCTCTGTTAAAACCCCTTGCGCCACCACTTTGACGATTAGCTTGCATTACAGAATCTCTTTTTATTCTGTTTTCAGAATAGAACATCGATTTTTCTGCTGAAATATCTAAATAAGCATTCTCTGTCTTGATATCCGCTTTATTAGAAGCATCAGGCTTCATGGTTACCTGATAAACAAATCTGTTGGTCTGTGCAAAAGTTGTCTGAATGAATAATACCATTGTTAAAATGCCTAATCTTTTCATTTTTCTTGATTTATAGTTTTGATTTTAAATACTCTTCAAAGTTAAACCATCGATGATAAAAATTGATAAAATAAAATCGTCGATTTTTATATACTGATTATTGTTCGTATTTTTGCACTATTAAATCATTCTAAATAAATACAATGATAAAAGTTTCAGATCATGCTAAGGAAAAAGCCATTCAACTGATGACAGAAGATGGTTTTAATCCGGCAGAAGATTATATAAGAGTTGGGGTAAAGAGCGGAGGTTGTTCTGGTTTGGAATATGTTTTAGGTTTCGACAACAAAAAAACAGATACCGATCAGGTTTTTGAAGATAATAATATCAAAATTGTTGTAGAAAAAAAATCGATTCTTTATTTAGCAGGTACCATCCTCGAATACTCAGGTGGATTGAATGGAAAAGGATTTGTTTTTAACAATCCTAATGCAGCCAGAACGTGTGGTTGCGGTGAGAGTTTTAGCTTATAATTAGACATTGGAAGTACTGATTTAGAATACTCTAAATCTTAAATCTAATTTCTAAAATCTATTAAAATGAGTAAATATACTGAAGACGACTTAAGAGTCGATTTAGAAAATCAAAAATACGAATTCGGCTGGGAAACGATACTCGATTACGAAGATTTCCCAACTGGTTTAAATGAAGACATCGTCCGTGCTATTTCTGCTAAAAAAGAAGAACCGGAATGGATGACAGAATGGCGTTTGGAATCTTTCAAGATCTGGTTAAAAATGACTGAGCCTGAATGGGCGAACATCAAATACACAAAACCGGATTTTCAGGCGATAAAATATTACGCTGCACCGAAAGCTAAACCAGAATTGGCAAGCTTAGATGAAGTGGATCCTGAACTATTGGCAACTTTCGCCAAGTTAGGAATCAACATTGAAGAGCAGAAAAGACTTTCAAATGTTGCTGTAGATATCGTAATAGATTCGATCTCTGTAAAAACGACTTTTCAGGATACTTTAGCAGAAAAAGGAATTATTTTCTGTTCAATTTCCGAAGCGATTAAAAATCATCCGGATTTAGTAAAAAAATATCTTGGAAAAGTAGTTCCGAGAGGTGATAACTTTTATGCCGCATTGAATTCCGCAGTATTTTCTGACGGAAGTTTCTGCTATATTCCAAAAGGGGTAAGATGCCCAATGGAATTATCAACCTATTTCCGTATCAATCAGTCTGGTACAGGTCAGTTTGAAAGAACGCTTGTTATTGCTGATGAGGGAAGTTATGTTTCTTACTTGGAAGGCTGTACCGCTCCGTCAAGAGACGAAAACCAGCTTCACGCCGCAGTTGTTGAATTAATTGCTTTAGATAATGCTGAAATTAAATATTCAACGGTTCAGAACTGGTATCCAGGGAATGAAGAAGGTAAGGGTGGTGTTTTCAACTTTGTAACCAAAAGAGGATTATGCGAAACTAAAGCAAAAATCTCTTGGACTCAGGTTGAAACTGGTTCTGCTGTAACTTGGAAATATCCTTCTTGTATCTTAAAAGGTGACGGTTCTATAGGTGAGTTCTACTCTATCGCAGTGACCAACAATCATCAATATGCCGATACGGGTACAAAGATGATTCACATCGGAAAGAATACAAAATCAACGATTATTTCTAAAGGAATTTCTGCAGGAAAATCTCAAAACTCATACAGAGGTTTGGTAAAAGTAATGCCTTCTGCAAAAGGAGCCAGAAACTTCTCACAGTGTGACTCACTATTGATGGGTAACGAATGTGGAGCGCATACTTTCCCTTATATTGAAATTAAAGATCCGACTGCTCAGTTAGAACATGAAGCTACCACTTCAAAAATCGGTGAAGATCAGATCTTCTACTGTAACCAGAGAGGTATCGATACGGAAAGAGCAATTGCTTTGATCGTCAATGGTTTCAGTAAAGAAGTTTTAAATAAATTACCAATGGAATTTGCCATTGAAGCCCAGAAGTTACTGGAGATTTCTTTGGAAGGTTCTGTGGGATAGTTTGATTTTATCGCAAAGTAAAACAAAGATTTAAAAAAGCAACCAGCTTATTTTAAGATAAACTAAGCCGCTAACGCTTAGGAAAGAAATACAAATGAAATTAATTTTCAACTTGTATCTTTGCGAAAAACAAACAAATGACAGAAAATGACATTTCAAAGGTTGTATTTGAAAGCGGATTAAAGATTCATAGAAAATTAGGTGTTGGTTTATTTGAAACCATTTATGAAGATTGTTTATTTTATGAATTAAAGAAAGAAGGATTAATAGTTGAAAAACAAAAATTCCTGAATATCCAATATGAAGAACTTATTTTGGAAAGAGCTTTTAAAATGGATTTGTTGATTGAAAATAAAGTCGTTTTAGAAATCAAATCAGTAGAAAGCTTAAATAATTTTCATGCTTTACAGCTCAAAAATTATTTAAGAATCGGAAACTTTAAGTTAGGAATGCTTCTAAATTTTAACTCTCAGCTTTTTAAAAACGGAGTAAGAAGAATAGCAAACAATCTTGATCAAATTTAAATATTAAAATAAAAATAGTATTTCCTCGCTAAGCGTTAGCGCCTTTGTTTATCTTAAAGATAACACAGGAGACAAATAAAAATCTTTGTCTAACCTTGCGATAAATTAAAAATATATGTTAAACATTAAAAACTTACATGCCAGAATCGAAGATGGCGCACAAATATTAAAAGGTATCAATCTTGAAATCAAGCCGGGCGAAGTTCACGCGATCATGGGACCAAACGGAGCCGGAAAATCTACCCTTTCTTCTGTAATTGCAGGAAAAGAAGATTACGAAGTAACGGAAGGGGAAATCCTTTTTCAAGGTGAAAACATTATTGAAGATGCTCCGGAGGAAAGAGCTCACAAAGGAATTTTCCTTTCTTTTCAATATCCGGTAGAGATTCCGGGAGTTTCTGTGACGAACTTCATTAAAGCTGCTCTAAACGAAAACAGAAAAGCAAACGGATTTGAAGATATGCCTGCAAAAGAAATGCTGGCGATGATTCGTGAAAAATCTGAGAAATTAGGAATTAAAAAAGATTTCCTTTCAAGATCATTGAACGAAGGATTTTCGGGTGGTGAAAAGAAAAGAAACGAGATTTTCCAGATGATGATGCTGAATCCTAAGTTAGCTATTCTTGACGAAACGGATTCCGGATTGGATATCGATGCTTTGAGAATCGTTGCAGATGGTGTAAACCAGTTTAAAAACGAAGGAAATGCAGTTCTTTTGATCACGCATTATCAAAGATTGCTGAATTATATTGAGCCTGATTATGTACACGTTTTAGCGAACGGAAAAATCATAAAAACAGGTGATAAATCTTTAGCTTTAGAATTGGAAAGCAAAGGTTACGACTGGTTGCTTAACTAAGAAAATATTTTTGGTTAAGTTTTTTATCAATCCTTAGTCGAAAAGGCAGTGAAAAACTGCGATATTGATACAAATTAAATTTATAATAAAGGTGTGATGGCCGAAATATCAGTAATGGCTTTATACGATCAAACAATAGAAAATCACAGTGAATTTTTGGAGAGTCTGCGTCACAGATTTTTAGATGACGACAGAAAAACGGCGCTGCAGAAGTTTGCAATTAAAGGTTTTCCGACAAAGAAAGACGAAGAATACAAGTATACCAACATCAAAGAAATCACGGAGAAAGATTATAATTTTTTCCCGAAAGAAAGTCACAACATCACCAAAGAACAGCTTGATGAGCTGCACTTGGGAGAAGAAAATTTTGACTGGATTGTTTTTGTAAACGGTCAGCTTCGTAAAGAGCTTTCAAGCATTTCTATCGAAAATGCAGAATTTTTATCTTTCAATTATGCTTTGAATGATGAGAATCATAAAGATATTTTCGATCAATATTTTAATACGATTGCGGCAAAAGATTTAGCTTTTACCAATTTAAATCAGGCTTACTGCAAATACGGATTTTTCCTGAAAGTTCCGAAAAATGTGATTATCGAAAAACCGATCCACGTTTTTTATCTTTCTCAAAATCAGGAAGAAAACACTTTCTACAACACCAGAAACTTATTGATTGTAGAAGAAGGAGCGAAAGTTGAAATCATCGAAAGTCATCATAATTTTGACGAAATTTTTGTGTTTACCAATTCGGTAACTGAAATTTTCACGTATCAGAATGCAAAAGCAGACTGGCACAAAATTCAGAATGACAGTGATACTTCTTATTTGGTAGATCACACATTTGCTAAACAGGAAAGAGACAGTTTAACGACGGTAAATACATTTACATTCGGAGGAAAAATCATCAGAAACAATCTGGATTTTATTCATAACGGAGAAAATATCAACTCTTTCATGAATGGAATCACGATTATCGGGAAAGATCAGTTGGTCGATCACCACACGGCGGTTCACCATAACACGCCAAACTGTCAGAGTTATCAGAATTACAAAGGTATTTATAAAGATAAATCTCACGGAGTTTTTAACGGAAAAGTATTTGTAAATAAGATCGCTCAGAAAACCAACGCTTATCAGCAAAACAACAACGTTTTATTAAGCGAAGGAGCAACAATTGACACCAAGCCTCAATTGGAGATTTTCGCAGACGATGTGAAGTGTTCTCACGGTTGTACAGTTGGTCAGTTGAATAAAGATGCTTTATTTTATTTGAGAGCGAGAGGTATTTCTAAAAAAGAAGCACAAGCATTATTGCTTTACGCTTTTGCCAATGACGCAATGCAGAATATCGACATTGAGCCATTAAAAGTAAAAATCGAGCAACTTTTAGCAGAAAAACTTGAAGTTACTATGGAATTCTAAAATTCCATTTAAACATAAGAAAGAAAGCACTTCAATCGAAGTGCTTTCTTTGTGTATATTGATCTCAAATCTATTTCTTTAACCACCACTGACTGTCTTTTCTGTCAGAACGTTTCACACCGTTATCAATGTTGTAGGCAAAACCAATCCCTAAAGTCTGCTTCAACTGTGTTTTCTGGATTTGATCATGGTCATACATCAAATCTAAAGTCACAATGGATGATACAAATCTGTTGATTTTCATATTTAAAAGCATATTGTACGACAACACCATATGATCAGGTTTATCTAAATAATTAGAGAAAATAGAACCTGTATTTGTCATTTCGATATTTTCCATGAGTTTTACTTTATAAATGGCAGAACCGAGAAAACCGATCTGCATCAGGAAAAAATCACCATCAGCCTTCAAACCATAGTTTCCGCCTAACTGCAATTCTTTATCTAAAACAAAGGTAAATCTTCCGTTGGCAGGTCTTAAAGTAACCGTAAGATTCTCGTCAGGTCTGTAAGTGATACCCAGACCGGCATTCACGTATCCAGGAGCCATAAAGTTTGAAATTTTCTTAGCTTCAGGATTATTACCATCTTCAAAACCGCCTGAAAATTGCGAAAGTACACTCGCTCCCGTAGAAACGTACCAGCTTTTTGAAAACTGTCGTCCGTAGTTGGTAGAAACATTCAGAACATCCTGAGTTTTTCTTGTTCCCACGCCTTTTGTAGTGTTTTGTCCGTAATTTAGAATAATGATATTTTCCCAAAGATGACGACCTTTTTCGTATACAAGATTATAATTTGCACTTGCGAGCCATCCTACATTATTAGCTCCACCTCCTACCCAATTTGAGAAAGCTGCCTGATTAAACATGAGGCTGTTTTTTGCAACGACAGACCAGTGTCTCGGTTTTTTGATGGTGTCAGCTGCTGCAGAATCGCTGATGATTACCTGTGCAAATGAATATACACACAGATACAAAGAAAGCAAAACGAAAATCTTTTTCATATATCTCATTTTTTCAAGTGCAAAAATAAAGATATAATGTTATATAGAAGGTTTACAGGGTTTAACGGTTTTGTAAAAGGATTGTTTTACGCCATCATTTCAAACAAAAAAGTTTTAAAAACATTACATTTTGTCTTGAATAAGTGATAAAATTTAAAATCATCGACAAATTTTCCGAAATTTATACTTGGCTTTTGATTTGACACTTTTCCGGTATGTTTAAAAATGTAATTTACAAAAATGCAATCATCTATCCTCTGCTGATGCTGAGTGCTATGTGGTTCGGATATTTTCTACAGATGCAGGGCTTTTTTGCAAGTTGCTTTGGAGCAATTATTCCTTTGTTGCCGGAAGGTTTGCTTGGAATTATCACGTCCCCTCTCCTCCATGGGAGCGTTGATCATATTGTTGGAAACTCAATTCCCATAGCTGTTTTAATGGGACTTCTTTATCAGTTTTACCCATTAGTAGCCAACAAAGTTTTTATTATTGGCTGGCTTGCTACCGGACTTTTGCTTTGGACTCTTCCACCAATTGATTTTCTCACAGGCGAATATATATACACCTGTACCATCGGAGCAAGCGGTGTTGTGTATGTTCTTGCTTTTTTTCTTTTCTTCAGTGGCGTCTTTAAATGGAATATGACACTTCTTACCATCTCACTTTTGGTCGTTCTATATTACGGAAGTTTGATCTGGGGAATGCTTCCTGAAGAGCTTTTCTATAATATGCAGGAACCCAGTAAAATTTCCTGGCAGGCTCATTTATCTGGTGCTGTTGTGGGAAGTATTTTGGCTTTTGTATTTAAAAATATAGGCGAAAAAAAGAAAAGATTCATCTGGGAATTCCCTAACTATTATAGTGAAAAAGACGATAAGCTTTGGCAGGAATACAAAGAAAACCATCCTGATGATTTTTTAGAATTACCATACAAAAAAAACGAAGATCTTTGGGATCATTTAGAAGAAATCAGAAGAAAATAAATCCTAATTTATTACATTTGAATAAAATAACACAAATGTATTCTGAAGAACATCTCTACTCTATCGCACTTCGTGAGTGTAATTTTATTGGTGACATTAATTTCTTTAAGCTGGTACGATCTTTTGGGAGCGCAAAAAACGTTTGGGAATCTGCAAAAAAACAACTCGGTAAAACCGACGGAATCGGAACAAAAACTGTTTCCGATATCGGAAATGCAGAACATCTAAAATTTGCAGAAAAAGAACTCTTATTTTGCGAAAAAAATTCCATAAAAATCAATCTGCGCCATCAGAATGAGCTGCCTTTTTTATTGGCGGAATGTGACGATGCACCTTCGATTTTGTATCAAAAGGGCAATTTTGAGAGAAATTTAAAACCCATCAGTTTAGTTGGTACGCGAAACATTACAGCTTATGGCAAAAAATTCATAGAAGACTTTTTCGAAGAAGTAAAAACACATCAATTTATTTCCGTCAGTGGTTTGGCTTTAGGAGTTGATAAAGAAGTTCATGAGGAATCCTTAAAACATCAAATTCCTACGATTGGAGTGTTGGCTCATGGTTTTCACACGTTTTATCCTTCAAAAAACAGAAAACTTTCAGAAAAAATCATTGAGGAAAATGGGGGCCTGCTTACAGAATTCAATTCTTCCCGAAAACCTGACAGAGAAAATTTCATACAAAGAAACAGAATTGTTGCCGGTATTTCTCCCGCTACTATTGTTGTTGAAACTGCGTTTGGGGGCGGATCGATCAGTACTGCAACCTTTGCGAACAACTACAACAGAGATGTTTTTTCATTGCCCGGAAAGATTACGGATAAGTACAGCCAAGGTTGTAATCATCTTATTTTTCAGAATAAAGCGACTGCAATTTCCACCTTTAAAGATTTGCTAAATTTAGTAGGATTCAACGATCCAAAAGAAAAAATAGAAGAGCTTTTTTCTTATAGCCACTCAACAATTCAATTGTCTGAAAATCAAGAATTAATTTATAATAAAATTGCGGCAAACCCGCACATTTCTTTAGATGATTTGGCTGAGCAAATTTCCACTGTCTCACACAAATTGTTGCCTGTGATTCTAGAATTAGAGCTTTTAGGGAAAGTAAAATCGTTTTCAGGGAGACAATTTGTAGCAATATGAAAATTAATGATTTCTTAATATTTCATTATTTCATATATAACATTTAATTTTTAATAAAATTTAATTCATAATTGTCAATTTAATAATATTCTGTTGCATTATTATTGAATTATCAGCAAATATTAAATAAGCTATTGTGAATCTTGAAAAAAAAATTAAATTTGTTGACATAATATTCAACCTTACTTATATGGAACAATATAATATTGACCAGAAAATTCAGGAATTTATTGCTAAAATTGAGGCAAAAAATCCAAACGAACCGGAATTCTTACAGGCCGTAAAAGAAGTTGCCATTACTGTAATTCCGTTTATCCTTACCAGAAAAGAATATACCGGCATGAAGCTTCTAGAGAGAATGGCCGAAGCTGAAAGGATTATTATTTTCAGAGTTCCATGGGTTGACGACAAAGGAGAAATTCAGGTAAACAGAGGGTTCAGAATTCAGATGAACTCTGCAATCGGACCTTACAAAGGGGGAATTCGTTTTCATCCTACAGTAAACCTTTCTGTACTTAAATTCTTAGCATTCGAGCAGGTTTTCAAAAACTCTCTAACGACACTTCCGATGGGAGGTGGAAAAGGAGGTTCAGATTTTGATCCGCAAGGAAAAACAGATATGGAAGTAATGCGTTTTTGCCAGGCTTTCATGACAGAACTTTGCAAACATATCGGTCCAGAAACTGACGTTCCTGCAGGAGACATTGGTGTTGGAGCAAGAGAAATAGGATATTTATTTGGTCAGTATAAAAAGATCAGAAACGAATTTACAGGAGTTCTTACAGGAAAAGGTCTTGCTTATGGAGGATCACTGATCCGTCCTGAAGCGACTGGTTACGGGGTTGTATACTTCGCTGAACAAATGCTGAAGACAATCGGACAGACTTTTAAAGATAAAACGGTAACTGTTTCAGGTTTCGGAAACGTAGCTTGGGGTGTTATTAAAAAAATAAACGAACTTGGAGGAAAAGTAGTTACCCTTTCAGGACCAGACGGTTATGTTTATGACAAAGACGGTATTGAAGGAGAAAAAATTGAATATTTATTAGAATTAAGAGCTTCTGGAAATAACAGGGCTGAAGATTATGCTAAAAAATATCCATCAGCTGTATTCCACGCAGGAAAACGTCCTTGGGAAGTTAAATGCGACGTGGCAATTCCTTCGGCAACTCAAAACGAACTGGATGTTGAAGATGCTAAATTATTGGTAGAAAACGGATGTGTCTGTGTTACTGAAGCTGCGAATATGCCTTCTACATTAGATGCTATTAATTATTTCCTTGAGAACAAGGTATTATTCTCTCCGGGGAAAGCTTCAAACGCAGGTGGCGTTGCTACTTCAGGTTTAGAAATGACTCAAAACTCAATCAGACTCAACTGGACTTCTGAAGAAGTTGATGCAAGATTGAAGGAAATCATGATCGGAATTCACAAAGCGTGCAGAGATTATGGAAAAGAGGAAGACGGCTATGTCAACTACGTAAAAGGCGCCAACATTGCCGGATTCGTAAAAGTTGCAGAAGCAATGCTTGCTCAAGGTGTAGTATAAAATATAAAGGTCGGGAAGTTTTCCCGGCCTTTTTCATTAAGCCTGTCCCGGGATAATGGGAAAAAAGTAATAGTGAAAGAGGAAAGCGTTGAATTTATTCAGCGCTTTTTTTATTTTTATGAAAAGATTCTAATGAAAAATACATTCAAATCTATAGATGAATATTTTCTTTTATTTTCTGAGGAAATTCAGATAAAATTTGAAATTTTAAGAAAGACACTTCACTCTCAAGATTCTGAAATCGAAGAGTATATAGGTTATCAAATGCCCGGATTTAAATATAAAGATAAACCGCTGGCCTATTTTGCTGGTTATAAAAAGCATATTGGTTTTTATCCCGGTCCCGAAGCCATCAGACATTTTGAAAGTGAATTTAAAAATAGAAAGTACAAGTTTTCTAAAGGTGCTGTTCGGTTTCCTTTAAATGAAGATTTGCCTTTAGATTTGATAGAAAAAGTAGTACAGTTAAGAATGATGGAAATTGAACAGAAAAAATCCTGAAACATAAGATTCCAGGATTTCATTCTACTTATATACTAAAACTACTTCAAAAAGCAAATCAATTGGGGGTTGATTTAATGTTTAAACGTTCATAGCGTGATAAAATTTTATTGGATCTAGCTTTTAACTAAAGTTTAGGATTTTTTCTAATAATTTAAGATCACTTATTTATTGACTGTGAGCATCATCTTTTCTACAAACTCAAAAGCAGCCGGACAAATCAAGGTATTCTTTATCATCAGATCATTGATCTGATAGATCTTTTTCCGGTCAGTATGAGGATATTCTCGGCAGGCTTTTGGGCGAACGTCATAAATCGAACAGGTATTATCACCATTAAGAAAAAAGCATGGCAGATTTTGAAGAACTTTATCGTTATCTTCATCCACACGCAAAAATTTCGCTTCAAAATCTGCCTGTTTCATCCGCAGATGCTTTGAGATCCGTTCTATATCTTTTTCAGTGTAAAGCGGGCCTGTAGTTTTACAGCAGTTGGCGCACTGCAGACAATCTATCTTTTCAAATACTTTTTCGTGAGTTTCTTCAACGATATAGTCAAGATTTTTAGGGGGCTTCTTTTTCAGACCATCCAGAAACTTTCTGTGCTCTTTCTGCTTTTGTAAAGCCTGCTTTTTGTAAAACTCTAAATTCTTCATTGCTTATCCGGATCTGCAACCGGCAGACTTACCTTTTTATATTCATTGATCTTATCCAGATCTAAAATCGTTGATTGACCGTCAAAGTCAGGATAATACATCGGTATAAACTGAGCACCGTGAATGATCTCATCAGAAACATACGATGATCTCTGTACCACAGTATTAGAAAAAACTTCATCAAATGCACGTACATGAACGATCATTTCAATATTCGTGTTTTTAAAGTCATCCGCAGAAAATCCGTAAAACGGGGAATTTTCATCAATTTTATGTACTACTGTCCAGTTCAGAGCTAAGGTATTTATTTTACTTAATTGAGTTTCTAAACGGTAAAAATTAATCTTTGTAGTCTCGTTTTCTGTGATTTCAATGGCTGTTGAAAGTGTAACATCTGCATCCGTTAATGCATTATTTTTATAGGGTGCCAAGCGAAACATCAATGCTGTAACATCCTGAAAAGGAGCAATAACAGCAATATCTGAAAATCTGAGATAAGCTCTCGGCCTGGAGAATCTTCCGTAAAACAAACCGGTTGCAATAGCAAAGGTAAGCAATCCTAAAAACGCTTCAAACGTAGCTACCAGACTTGCAGTGAAACCTACCGGAGCAATCCTTCCGTAACCTACTGTTGTAAATGTCTGCGAGCTGAAGAAAAAGACATCAATAAACTCGTTCACCGGGTCGCTTTTATCAATCCCGGTAAGATGCTCAACTCCGATTAAATAATAAATAAATGCAAAAATAATATTGATGAAAATATACATTAGCACCAGATAAGAGATAAAACGGAACGAAGATAAATTGAGCATTGTATGATACCAACTCAGCCTGTTGAGAACGTTAATACCCTTTCTTTTCACATTCGGAAGCCCGTCTTTATTAATAAATCTTCCTGAAGCACTGGCTCCGAAGCCGCTATTATCGGTGTTCTTCTGCTGAATTCTCTTTTTAAAACCTCTTGCCATATTGTAATTATATCATTTGTGCTTCTATTTTAATTTAATAAATGAATAGAAAGTGCAAAGATAAAACATTGTTTTTATGAAATTTATCAAGTACAGAAATTTGATATAAATCTGTTTTTATCCTAGATTTGATAATTGGCTCGTTAATAATGAATTAAATATGAAAAAGCTTGAATCAAGAGAAGATATTGAATTGCTCGTCAATTCTTTTTACGAAAAAGTTGTAAAAGATGAAACAATAGGGTTTTTCTTCAAAGAAATCATGAAGGTAGATTGGGAACAACACTTGCCTAAAATGTATTCTTTCTGGGAAACCATTCTTTTTGGGCAGATGAGCTATAAAGGAAATCCGATGCAGAAACATTTTCCGATTAATGAAATTCAGCCACTGGAGAAACATCATTTTGAACGCTGGCTTGCACTTTGGAAACTGACTATTGAAGAAAATTTTACCGGTGAAAATGCTTCAATGGCAATTACCAAATCCGAAAATATTGCCAACCTCATGTCTTATAAAATGGAAATGGCAAGAAAAAAATAAAGGATTGATGTTTTGATTTAAATTAGCACTAAAATTAAGGTACAATTACGGTAAAAATATAAGCCGCCAAATTCACGAGAAGAACAGTTCCGTACAAAACATTCGTTTTTCCTCTGCTTAAGGATAACATCACAATAAAAACCGAAAGCGAAAGAAGAATAATATCTTTTTTATCTAAACCCAACACCAGGGGAATATCATATATAATACTTACAATAGAAATTGCGGGAATACTTAGCCCAATGCTTGCCAACGCCGATCCCAAAGCCAGATTTAAGCTCGACTGAATCTGATTATTCCTCGCAGCACGAATTGCTGCAAGACCCTCCGGAAGCAGTATAACGGCTGCAATAATCACGCCTACCAAAGATTTTGGCGCACCCATACTTTGTACCATATCTTCAATCGTCCCCGATAGACCTTTAGCCATGAAAACAACAATGACAAGACATATAACTAAAAAGAAAAAGCTTATAAGTGCCTGTATTTTGTTTGGGATAAAATGTTCTTCTGCGTTACCTTCTGCAGGTACAAAGTAACTTCTGTGTCTTACGGTCTGCACCATCAGAAAAACCCCGTAAATCACGAGACAGGCAATTGAGACAAATATCAGTTGGGCATTGTTATAAAACGGTCCGTTGACGCTTGATGTAAAATTGGGAAGCACTAAAGTAATCACCAGAATAGAAACGATACTTACCAGATAAGTCGTTGCGGATGTACGTGCAAAATACTGCTCAAAATATTTTACACCGCCAACCAGAATACAGATACCAATAATCCCGTTGAGAATAATCATTACAGCAGCAAATACCGTATCTCGTGCTAGAGTAATTGCCTGCTCACCGCCTGCAACCATCAGTGAAACAATCAATGCAACTTCAATGATTGTAATGCAAAGCGCTAATATAATCGTTCCGTAAGGTTCGCCCACTTTATGTGCGACTACTTCTGCGTGATGTACGGCAGACAATACACTTCCTGTCAACAAAACGCCGGCAATAACATCAAAGACAACTGTAGTAGTTCCCATCAAGCCACTGAAGTAATAAATTACCGCAACAATCGGGAAGATATATGTATAATTTAAAAATTCTCTAAGCTTCATAAGTCTGTAAAATACAAAAAAACTAAGGAATTTTAATTACAAAAAGATGAAATTAATCTTATTTTAATGATTCCAGAGCTCGAAATCCTGAAAATCAGTGAGCATATGAAAGAGCAGGCCAATCCCAATGATTCTAAGATTACCTTTAAAAAATAAGAGCAAAAAATACACCGCTATCGCATAATAAGAATGCAGGAAATGGAAACCCACACTCATTCTGTTGGGATTAAAAATAGGATCTGCAATCAGATGGTCGACATCCACAAACATTGTAGCCAAAAGAATTAGATATACTTTCTTCCAGTTTTCTCTGTAAAACACATAAGCAAAAGCCGCTGGGAAAACCAGATGCAAAAAATAATGAATAAACGATTTTAATAGAATAATATCAGACGGATTCATCAGTATTTGGCTGGATTTATCTTAAAATTAACGGAAGATCTCGTTTCACAAATTTTATCTCACCATAATAATCTTTATTTTTACTGGTATAAAAAAGATATTCGATGTCTTTTAAAAAGTTGATGTTAGAACCGAATAAAGGTTTTAAAGATAAATATAATAATGGATGATTTTTCACAAAGATATAATTCTTCTTTAAGACTGCATTTTCTTTAATTCTTTTCCTTTTAGATTCTATTATAATTCTATTTTTATTCTGACTGATTGAATTGGGCTGAAACGGAATAGCTGTAAACTGATTCTGAGCATTGATCCACTTTTTATTCTGGAAATGTTGCCGGGTTATTGCAGGATTAGAACTTTGCAGCACAATTTCGTAAGCCGGCTGAATGATTTTCTGATAGCTTACTTTTTCAATTTCATTAAAATTATCGTCATAGCCATAACTCATGATCGTGTCATTTTCCTCTGTAAGATTTGCCGACATTTTTAAGTAATTGATATTTGCAGAATCATTCAAATTTATATTCAGTAGCTGGCTGAATTTTTTGATATTTTCTCTGTCCAATTCTGCTTCTAGAAATTGAGTCTCTTTTTTTAAATCAGAAATCAATATGGCAAAATTTTCAAGATTCGAATTACTTTTGATCTCTATCTCATCATCATTCAGATCAATAGAAAAATTTTGATTATGCGGTTGCGTTATCAGTGAAATGCTTCCTAAACCACCATCCATAAAAGAATCTGCATTTAAAGTTTGTTTCCTGACATTCTGCAAAAGTAGATTTTTAATGTCAATAAAAACCTTATTCGATGTACCTACAGTACATTTTTCGCCAAAAATTTTTATATAAACCTGATCTTTTTTAAATAGGTCTTTGCCGTTACTTATAAATTTGCTGTCTTTTAGAAATGCCAAAAATTCCTGCTTATCATTTATTTCAAATATGGTGTACCATTCGGTAATTTTAGTATTTTTCAGATGAGAAATCTGTACATAATCTGGAATTTTTATCCCGGAATCTCTGAATTTAATTCTACGGGCGTCTGACTTTCCTTTTTTAAACCATTCAGACGGATGCTGAAGTAAGCTTGTAATATATTTTCTCGTGACCTTTTTGGTATCAATCAATACAATAACATCGGCATTTTCAGGAATATATCTTAAGCTTTTATCTTTACGGAAGATCAAAAACCAGACTGCCGCCGAAAAAAGAAAAATGGCAATGAGAATAATATATTTTTTCTTCATTAAGAATTTAAATAAAAACTATTATGAATTATGCCTTCATTTTAAAGCGTCTGCAGCTTTTTGTCGGATTCCATACTTTTAAAAATCTCGTCAAACAGATCAAAGAAATACATCAGGCTGTTTTCCGAAGAATTTTTAATATTGTAATTCATTTCAGACTGAATGCTTTCTCCTTTTACTTCAGTTTTAAAATAGACATCACCCACATTTTCCCTTAATGAATTCAATGTTTTTCTTTCAGAAACGCTCTTAAATTCCGATTCAAGGCCCACTAATAATTTTTGAAGATCCAATCTCCCTGATAACGGATATTTCGCAGAATCTTTCATCCACTTTTCTGAAACTGATGATTGTTTTTTGATTGTCAAATTTTCTTTAGAAGTCGTCAGATAAACAGTTCTATCTTTTACCGCGAAAAATAACTGGTCGAGATATCCGTTGCTTTTACCTTCTTTAAAAGTATAAAAATCTCCGTTTTTTGTAAATTTTTTAGCTAAATCTTTATTGGTAGTCATCGCATCAAAAATACGCTTCCAGTATCCTTCATTTTCTGTAGCAAAAGCAAAAACGAAATCCGGAACCATCACATCTTTGGTCTTTTTTATTTCTTTCTCGTTGTAGTCATCATCGTAATCATAATCAGTGTACTCTACTTTTTTAGATTTCAATTCGTTTAAAACTAAGATTCCGTTTCCGGGTGCTATTTTGGCAATGGCCTCTTCATCCAGTACAATTTTCATGGTTTCGATCATCAGCTCAAGCTCTTTCTGATATTCTCCTTCACCAGCATCCTGAAAGAAGCTGTACATCATGTCAAAAGTCTTATAACCATCGATATTGATGGCATAATACCCAATACTTTTATCGTTGATTAACGAATTAAGCTTCTTGTTTTTCTTCCCTTTAAAAATGTTAGAAATATTCTTCTGCATATCAGAATTTTTGTGCTGATAATTATTAATCAGCCTTACTTTGTCTTTATCAAAATACAGATTATACGAAGAATTTGAATTGTACATTTTACCTAAAAACTTTGTGAAATCGTAACGACTATACAAATTTTTGTACGGTCCTTCGTTGATAATTTTACCATAATCTGCAAATACGAAAACATCTGAATCTGAATCCCGGAAACTCAGCATTTCTGCAGGAGTCTCAATTTCAAGATTAGAATCGAAGTATCTGTCAAAATTACTTTCTGCAATCCCTTTTATAATTTTGAATTTTATTGCCCTTAAAGAATCCATTTCTTTCTGATATTCGGAATCAACTGGGTAAACTTCAGTTTCTATGTAATCGTCACCAGAAGTCGGAGGCATCACTTCTACAGTCTCTTCAGAATATACAGAATCTGTTATAGGTTCCGGCTGTTTTTTTTCTTCCGGATATTGGTGATGCTTCTCAAGATATTTGATGTCTTTCTGATGTTTGGCAATATCTTCATTATTTGATTTGATGCTAGATTTCAGATATTTTATTTCATCCTTCAGGTATTGTATTTCCTCTTTATAATCAAAAGGCTTTTCTGTATCGTAAACAGTGGCGGCACTATCAACATCTACATATACACTGTCTACAACCGCAGTTGCAGTGCTGTCGACTGCATACACCCTATCATTCCAAATATTTTTAGACGGTTTTTGATAGTTTATCATTGTAATCACCGCATGCTGATCATTCCATGCCACGAAAAGATCTTCGTCAAGGTCAACATATGAGTAATTGTTTTTCTTAGAAATTTCCAGCCCTTTTTTCTTAGTCGAATTGATAAATTCCTGAAACTTCTCTTTGTTATCTATTATTAAATGAGCGTTATACGTCTGTAGAGAATCATTTAAAGTAGCATAATGATATTGCGTGGCATCATACTTTATCCCTGTTTTAGAATAATCCATCCAAGACGGTTTTTTATCCTTGTCTTTGCCTTTATCTTTACTGATCTCCTGTAAAAACGGATTGAATTTCTCCCAGTTGACTTTTTTATTCAGCTGTTTGCCATTGATTTCCATATAGAATAATGTATTCTGAGGAATTTTCATACTGTTTTGGGCAAAGGCAAGTGTAAAGCAAAAAAACAGGAAAGCGAACTTTTGTATTTTTAGTAAAATTGATTTCATATGTAATCTGGTAATTATTGTAATATGATGTTGTTTTGAACCTGTTTTTTCTCAAAGATAAAGTCTAAAATATTTCCTTCAAGCTTCATCGCTTTTTTGTTAGGCGAAAGCTGGTAAAAGGTATTTGATTGAGATTTTACCCTATTTTCGAACTGGAGTACAGAAATATATTTTGCGTTATTAAAAACTTCTTTATCAGCGGCACTCAGTTTGTCGTAATCACTTTTGAAGGTATTGATTTTGTTTCTGGTAAAAGTTTTTTTGACAGGATTATGACTATAAATATGAGTAGGTGTCATCTTCCCGAGAATATTTTTGGCTTTCAACTGTTCTAATCCCGCATTGATATTTTCAATTTTTTTGAAATTGCAGCTCAGTTTGATGATGTAATTATCAAAATCCATCGAAGTTTTCACATTGGAAATTCCGGGAACGCCTTTAAAAATTCTTGCCCCTTCGTTGATTTTGGATTCAATTTCAGATTTTTTTGGAACTTTCTTGCCGTTGATGGTTTCCATTTTTGAGATGGAGGCTAATCGTGTCTTGCTTTTGCTTGCGTTGAGAATAATTGAGTACTCACCGCTTCCGTCAGCTTTAACGTTGACTTTATCTAAAATATCAAAACAACTTGTAAGAAATAATAAGGGAAGCAGTATTAGTAACCGCTTTAGAGTAATTTTCATGATTCTGTTTTATAGATGACAAACTTACTGAATTTAGCCGTAAATATTCATGTTGTAAGCAAAATGACTTTAAATTCTGCCTTTCAGATAGTCCTGTCTCAGACTTTCGTCTAATTTTTCAATTGCATAACGGAGACACGTTCTTGGCATCACTTTGTAATATTGATTGAGAAAACTGATCAATTCTGTTTCGTTTTTATTTCCCATCTCTCTCAAAAGCCAGCCGTTTGCTTTATGCATTAAATCGTGTGGATGATGCAAGTTGTGCGTTACAAATTCTTTAGTTAATTCAAAAAAACCATTTTTTACGTAATACATCGTTCCTACAACAGCAATTCTTTTGTGCCACATATTTTCTGAATCAGTAAGCTTCCTCAGAAGGTTTTCGTTCTGATTTTCAAAAGCATATCGTCCCAGAATCTTATAGCAGCTTGTATCAACCAAATCCCAATTATTGACGTATTGAATATGATTCAGATAAAATTCCACAATCTCATCATTTACCGTTTGATCTTTGGATTTTTCAAATTTAAGGATCAGCATAAATAATGCAGTCAGTCTGTGCTCATGAATTTCTGAAGAAAGAAGTTCACTTAACTCCCCTAAATCGATTTTCGAAAAATATTCTTTGGCAACTTTTCTCTGTTCCGGAACAACCACGCCAATAAACTGATCACCTTCGCCATATTCTCCTTTTCCGGTTTTGAAAAATTTAGGCAAAAAAACGGCCTTTTCAGGAATGGAAAGAAGGCTGAGTGCTGCTTTTATTTCTTTTAAAATATAATTCATTGTCTATCAGGTGTATATTTTGCATGATCTAAAGCGACACTTCCCAGCTTCTGCTCTTCCTCTTCAATCCTCTTCGGATTGGCTACTTTTGCAATGGTAAGTCCCTGAACAATAATTGAAAAAACAACCACACAGTAAGTAATGCTTAAAATAGCATTGCTGTATTCATTTTTCGGGATAGACATTGCCAAAGCGATAGAAACACCACCCCGAATTCCACCCCAAAATAAAACTTTTATGGTTTGCGGACTAAATCTTGTTCTGAATGACATAAATTTTGTAGGTCCCCAAATTGATATAAATCTTGCAATCAATACTACTGCAATTGCCAAAAGACCCGGAATGATATAGTGATTCAGATCTTTGATCATCAACAATTCGAAACCGATGAAGAGAAATAAAACCGCATTGAGGATTTCATCAATAAGCTCCCAGAATTTAATTAAATAATCCTGCGTAATTGATTTCATTTTAAATTTCACATTGAAATTACCCATAAAAAGACCTGCCGCAACCATCGTCAAAGGTCCGGAAACGTGCATTTGTCTTGCTATTAGATAACCGCCCATTACAACTGCCAATGTAACTAAAACTGAGATAATATAATCATCAACTTCCCTCATTAATCTTGAAGTGACCCAACCCAAAAGAATACCCAAAAGCAATCCTCCACCAGCTTCTTTAATCAATAAGATCGTGATATTTTCTATGCCCAAATCTACTTCGCTACCGATTGCAAGCTGCAATACAACGGTGAAAACTACAACTGCCATACCGTCGTTAAACAAAGACTCTCCGGCGATTTTTGTTTCGAGAGATTTTGAAATGTTGGCTTGTTTCAAAACGCTTAAAACAGCTACCGGATCGGTGGGTGAGATCAATGCTCCAAACACCAGACAATAGATAAACGGTATTTGCAACCCAACAAGAGGTAAGAAATAGAACATTCCAAAACCCACGATAAAAGTTGAAATAATCACTCCGGCCGTCGAAAATATCAAAACGGGACGGAACTGTTCCTTTAAATCATTGATATTAATGTGGATTCCGCCTGCAAAAAGAAGGAAATTCAACATGGCTCCCATCAGAACTTCAGTGAAATCAATACTGTTCATGAGATCATTCAGATGCCCGAATGTTTTAGGAAGAAAATTTTCACCAAAGAAGACCAGGATGATCGATACCACAATGGCAATGACCATTATTCCGATGGTGTTCGGAAGCTTCAAAAATCTGTAGTTGATATATGCGAATATGGATGCTAAAACGATAAGAGCCGAAAATGAATAATATAATTCCAATGAATTGTTTTTTAAAAAATTAAGTCCAAATAAAGTACTTTAATATAAATTCTGCTTTCTTCTTTCTCCCAAACGTCGAGCATTCCATCTCTAAGAGTTTTGGAATCTCTATTATAATCCTGCCCGATATTCATCACATTCAGGAAAATGTATTCGTCGCCGACATTATTTACTTTGTACGCTGTCTTTTCAGATTTCCCGTCACCTGAATTTTTGATTGCGTCGGTAAGCAGTCTCAATTGAGAAAGATGGTGGGTAAAATTGCTTACATCTTTGGTCTGATCGTAGGCACGAAGCAGAATAAGAATAATATCAAGATTGCTAGGATCTTTACTGTAAAGAATTTTCCCGAGTCTGATGCAATCTGCAAAATTATTGTTTTTGAAAGCTTCTGCCAGACTTTTGAACTCATCGCCGGTCTGGGAAACTTTATCTTTTATGAAATTTCTTCCGTAGTACAGATGCTGTGCTTCTACACTGTCAAGAGATTTTGGAAGACCTTTGAATTTGAAAATAAGCTTTTCATGATTGTAAAGTGAATTGGGATTGCTGAGATTTTTCTCTATACTTTTCAAATCAAGCTTTGCCTTTTGGCTATATCCAAAAAACGGAAGAAAAAGCAGAAGAACGAGTATTCTGTAATTCATTAATCTTCTTTTTCAGACTCTTCTTCGTCATTATCAAAATATTCAAAAAGAAAATCGTTATAAGGAAATCTTGAGATATGAATTTTCATCACTTCATCGTAGATCAGCCTTTTCATTTCAGGGAAATTTTCTTTCGTCAATGCAGAAATAAAAACTGCGGGATGTTTAGATTTGTTCATCCATGTTTTTTTCCATTCTTCAAGAGAAACATTTTTGTTTGAACCCGGGGTAAGATCGTCTTCGTCTTTTTTCTCGTAGCTGAAATCATCAATTTTATTAAAAACCATAATCATCGGTTTCTGATGCGCATTGATTTCCATTAAAATCTGATTCACAGATTCGATATGATCTTCAAAACTTTCGTGCGAAATATCGACTACATGAATCAGCAGATCAGCCTCTCGCACTTCATCCAATGTAGATTTGAAAGATTCTACCAGCTGAGTCGGCAATTTTCTGATAAATCCTACCGTATCCGTCAAAAGGAAAGGTAAATTTCCAATTACTACTTTCCTTACTGTGGTATCCAGTGTTGCAAAGAGTTTATTTTCAGCAAAGACATCAGATTTAGAAATCGCATTCATCAATGTTGATTTTCCAACGTTGGTATAACCTACCAAAGCAGCACGCACTACTTTTCCACGGTTGTTACGTTGGGTAGCCATCTGCTTATCGATGATTTTGAGTTTGTCTTTTAGTAATGATATTCTGTCACGGATGATCCTTCTATCGGTTTCAATCTCCGTTTCACCGGGACCTCGCATTCCGATTCCCCCTTTTTGCTTATCTAAGTGAGACCACATTTTGCTTAATCTTGGCAGCAAATATTGGTATTGCGCCAATTCTACCTGCGTTCTTGCATAAGAAGTCTGTGCTCTCTGTGCGAAGATATCGAGGATGAGGTTGGTTCTATCAAGAATTTTTACTTCAATTTCTTTTTCAAGGTTTTTGAGCTGTGATGGAGAGAGTTCATCATCAAAAATAATGGTTCCTATCTCGTTTTCTTTTACATATTCTTTTATTTCCTGAGCTTTTCCGCTTCCTACAAAAGTTTTGGAATCTGGCTGGGTTAAATTCTGTGTAAAACGTCTATCAATTGTGGCGCCCGCTGTGAGAGCTAAAAACTCCAGCTCGTCCATATATTCCTGTAACTTATCAGCATCTTGGTTTTGAGTGACAACCCCTACCAAAACCGCTCTTTCATAATTATGTTGTTTCTTTTCTAACATTAAGTCTGCAATTTATTAAGATTACAAGATAACATTTTTAATTAATAAATACAAACCGGTCTACGAAACAGGTGTTTTCCCCTTTTTTATTCTAGTTCTTTTCCTCTGGTTTACTACTGTCGTCCCGATATACCTTTACACCGTAAAAATCTCAATAACAGATCATAACATAAAACATTTATTAACCAGAAATTTATCTTAATATGAAAAGAATTTTTTTCTACAGCTTCTTTTTGATTTTTTGCTCGGTATCTGAAATCAATGCACAAAAAGCACTTCTCGCGACAGGATCAAACGCTGCAGGTGGCAACGGTTCTGTTTCCTATAGTGTAGGACAGATTGATTTTACCACCAAAGGAAATCAGATCATGGAAGGTGTGCAGCAAGCTTACGAAATCACTACTCTTTCTACAACAGAAACAGCAGGCTCAGACAAGAAAGACATTTTATTGTATCCGAATCCATTCAAAGATTTTTTGTTTGTGGATTTTACTACAAACGACCATCGAAATTCTGAATTCCAACTATTCGATTCTTCCGGAAAACTTTTAAAAGAAGATAAAATAAAAGAATCAAAATCAGAATTTAATTTTTCAGCGCTTCCTTCTGCGATGTACATCATCCGGATCAATCAGAATGGAAAAAACATTAAAACATTTAAAATCATTAAAAAATAATCAACATGAAAAAAATTTTACTCACCGTAGGAATGATGCTTGGCTGCCATTTAGTTTCAGCACAGGCACCTGAAAAAATGAGTTATCAGGCTGTAATGAGAAATACATCCGGACAATTGCTTACCAATCAGAACATAGGAGTTAAAGTAAGTGTTCTTCAGGGCTCACCCGCAGGAACCGTTGTATATTCTGAAAGACTGACAGGAACAACGAATGTAAACGGACTTATCAGTCTGGAAATCGGAACGGGAACCGTACTTTCCGGAACTTTTGCAACCATCAACTGGCCATCTGGCAATTATTATTTAAAAACTGAAACTGACCCTACAGGCGGAACGAGTTATACAATTGCAGGAACAAGTCAATTATTAAGCGTTCCTTATGCCATGTATGCAAAAACTTCCGGTAGTTCCGGAGGTGGTGGTTTTACTTTGCCTTATACAGCAACAGTTAATAATGCCAACAATCTTTTCTCAATAACAAATGATGGCGACGGAACTTCTTTAGAAGGAAACAACAATACTACAACATCAAGCATTGCAGCCGTAAGAGGAACTGTTACCAATGTTGCTCCAGGAGGTTTTTCTTCAGGTGTAAGAGGAATTAACAATGGTACCGGCGGTTTAGGTGTAGGTGTTTGGGGAAGCCAGAACGGAAGCGGATGGGGAGTTTACGGAGTTACACCTTCAGGATTGGGAGTTTATGGAAATTCTTCAGGCGCAGGGTACGGAGTGTATGCCAACAGCAATACAGGAACCGGACTTAACGCAACAAGTACAAATGGTCCTGCAGCTAATATTTCAATTTCAAATAACGCAAATAATAGCGCTGTTCTTACCGCAAATACCCTAGGAAACGGAACTGTAATTAATGTTTCGACTACTGGATCAGGTACAGGTGTTCTGAGTAATACAGGAAACGGATTTGCTGTTCATGGGATTACGACCGCGCAGAGCTCAGCCGGAGTTATCGCTGATAATAATGGAGCCGGAGAAGCAGTAGTAGGAAGAACCACTAGTGACATTGCAGGAGCCGTAGTGGGGAGAAATGATGGCGGAGGTTATGGATTACATGGTTTTGTATCTACAAACACTTCAGGTACAGGAATTGGGGTTTATGGGCGAGTGGGACTCAATAACAGCAAAGGACGGGCAGGAAGGTTTCAAAACTTCTTGGCAACCAATGACAGAAACACTTTCGAAGTAGAATCTAACAGTACGGGAAATATCCCAGACAATACTCAGGGTAATGTTTCTTCTTTTCTTGCCAGTAACACAAACAGTGTAAGTGCAGCAGTGCGAGGTGAAGTAAAAACAATCTTCGGAAACTTTGGAGCAGCCGGGATTTTCGGAGTCTCTTCCGGAACGGGAGGTTTTGGCGGATTATTTTATTCTTCAAATGTCACCGGAAACGGACGTGCTTTAGTTGCATTAAATGACGGTAATGGTGACGCAATCGTTGCCAACGTAGGGAAAGATGGTGATGCAATCGAGGCCAATGTTGACGGAACAGGACGAGCAATTTACGGTTGGGTTCCTACATTCAGTACAGGAAAAGCCGCGGAATTTAAAAATTTCAATACTTCAAATACATCTACAGCACTGTCTTCCACAACATTAGGAAACGGTATCGCAGGAGATTTCTTCGTAGACAATACCAATGGCACTTCTCCGGCGGTTAAAGGAAAAGTAAATTCTCAGTTTGCTAACTTCGGAACCGCCGGTGTTTATGGCGAATCCGCAGGAACAGGAGGTTTCGGAGGTTTATTTTACGCAAGTAATGCTTCAGGTAACGGACCTGCATTAATTGCTCTTGCCAACGGAAACGGAAACGGGATCACCGCCAATGCAAAAAATTCCGGTGATGGTATAGAAGCAACGGTAGACGGAACCGGAAGTGCAATTTACGGTTGGGTTCCTAATTTTGGAACTGGTAAAGCTGCTTATTTCAGAAACTTTAATACCGCAAATTCTCAGGCAGTAGTATCTGTAACCAACGTAGGAACAGGAACAGGGATTTTTGTAAATCATACCGGAGCTTCAGGAAACCTTGCAGTTTTTCAAAGTGGATCAGCCAATGTCGCCAGAATCAATAAAACAGGAACAGGATTTTTCAACGGCGGTACCCAAAATAGCGGTGCCGATTTAGCCGAGGCATTTGATGTTGAAGGAAATATTTCCGAATACGAAATGGGTGATGTTTTGGTCATCTCCACTTCAAGTGACAGAGCGGTAGAAAAATCATCAAAACCTTACTCTACTTTAGTTTCAGGAGTTTACGCTACAAAACCTGGAGTTCTTTTAACTGAAGAAAATGTAGATGCAGATCTTTCGGGTAAAGTTCCGATGGGAGTGATTGGTGTGATCCCTACTAAAGTTTGCCTTGAAGGAGGAAAAATAAAAAGAGGCGATCTTCTGGTAACCTCATCAAAACCTGGAGTCGCCATGAAAGCTAATCCTAAGAAAGTAAAAATAGGACAAGTGCTCGGAAAAGCTCTTCAGGATTATGACCAAAACTCAATCGGAAAAATAAAAGTATTCGTTAACATTAAATAAAACTATTATGAAATCATTATATATCATCCCCTTTTTACTTCTAAGTGTTACTTTTTATGCTCAAGAAAAAAAAGCAGCCGAACTTCAGGATCAGGAACAGGTTTTGAAAGATGCAAAAGCATTCAAACAAAAAATGCAGAAGCAAAACGAAGCCAATTCTACAAAAAAAGAAAAACAAACCGTTTTAGCTTCTGAACAAGGGCTCGAAGCGAAGCAGGAAACTCAACAAATGCAAAATGAAAATAATCCGGGAAAATTATTACCGAATACCGCAAGCTTTGAAGAGGTTTTGGCAACCATTCCCAACAGAAAGGTAGCAGGAAAAACGATGAGCTCAAAAAGTGCTATCGTACAAGGTTTGCCTAATACAGCGACTCTTGAGGAAATTAAAAAAACGATTCCAAAAAACTAACTAACCTTTTTTACTAAAGAAGTCCGCAAATTATATTTGCGGACTTCCTGCTTTTTATGTAAGAAATCTAATCCCAATCTGCAGCGATAAATTGCATCTCATTTCCATCATGATCGGAAAGTATTAATTGATGGCCTTCAATTTTATAATTGGTCATACTTTCAAATTTTTTCGTAAAAGCATTTTCAAGTTCCATGTTTTTACACGCTGTCATGGTACTCCCTACTTCTGAAATACTTATTTTGCCATTATTTTTTAATTCAGCTAAGAAAAATATGCTGTTGCAACCCATTGTTGCAGTTCCTTTTACTTTATTTCGTGATTTTTCACCGGTTAAATTAATTTCTGCTTTATTTTCGATCATCTGCTGCTTTGTAAATTGATCAAACGAAACCATCATCCATTCTCTCTGGTAGTGCTGATTATTCATCTGTGAAGCCGAACAATTCAAAACAGATAGGAAGATAAAAAATATAAAAGGACCAGATAAAATGTTTTTCATACCACCCAGGCTGCCATTTTTGTACCAATTACCAATAGATTATCGTAAAAATTACTAAATTAGCCCCACAAAAATTATTTAATAAAATGAAAAGAATATTTTTACTATTCACTTTCTTGTTAGGTTTTGCCCAAATGAGGGCAGACGAAGGGATGTGGCTTCTGATGCTTATTAAAAGACTGAACGGCGTTGATATGCAGAAAGAAGGTCTGCACCTTACTCCGGAAGAAATTTATTCTGTAAACAATTCGAGTTTAAAAGATGCCATCGTAAGCTTTGGCGGGTTTTGTACAGGAGAAATTGTATCAGACAAAGGTTTGATTTTCACCAATCACCACTGTGGTTATGGTGCAGTTGCAGCGGCTTCTACACCGTCAAAAGATTATTTGAAAAATGGTTTTTGGGCGGCGAAAGAAAAAGATGAGTTTAATGCAAAAGATCTTTATGTAAGATTTTTGGTAAGAATGGATGATGCATCGCAGAGAATCAATTCAAAATTAAACAATAACATGACTGCAGCTGAAAGAAAAGCTGTGATCGATGCTGAAACAAAAGCAATACAGACAGAAAATTCTGAAAACGGAAAATATACTGTTGTAGTTAGAGATTTCTTTAACGGAAATGAATTTTATTTCTTTGTTTATCAGGATTATAAAGATATCAGATTAGTAGGTGCACCACCATCAGCATTAGGAAAATACGGTGGAGATACAGATAACTGGGAATGGCCAAGACATACTGCAGACTTCACGGTTTTCAGAGTATATGCAGATGCAGCGGGAAATCCTGCAGAATTTAAGCCAACCAACGTTCCTTTGAAGCCTAAGCATTTCTTACCGGTTTCTCTTAAAGGAATAAAGCCTGGTGATTTCTCAATGATTCTAGGGTACCCGGGAAGAACAAACCGTTACCTGACTTCTTACGGTATCAACCAAATGGTATCAAAAGACTATCCGGCGTGGGTAGAAACTTCTAAACTGGCAATGGACGTCATGAAGAAGTATATGGATAAAGACAAAACAACTCAGTTAAGTTATGCTTCTCAATATGCTTCCGTAGCCAATTATTGGAAAAACAGACAGGGAACAATTGACGCTGTTGAGAAAAATGGAACAATTGCCGATAAACAAAATATAGAAAGTACTTTCAGAACATGGGCTGCACAGCCGGGTAACGAAATGTATGACGGTGTTCTTGAACAAATCGCTACTTATTACAAGCAGGTTACAGACAGAAATGTTGAAAGAAATTATGCTTCTCTTTTGACAAGAAACGCAAAATATATTGCTTTAGCTTATCAATTGGCTCCAACTCTTGATGCTTACGCAAAACAGGATATGGCAGGAAGACTGGCTATGAAGCCTAAAGTAGAAGCAGCGATCAAAGATGCTTACGACAACATCAATCCTGAATTGGAAGGCGAAATGCTTAATTCTTTAGTTAACCTTTACAAAACTAGAGTAAAAGAAGATGTTGCTTCACCAACGATTATGGCTTTGGATGCTAACAATTTGTCAACCGTTGCGTTTTCTTCATTATTTGCAAACAAAACCTCTGTAACCAACTATATTTTAAACCCAGACCGTTTGAAATTAGATGCAGATCCATTGTTGAAAATTGCAAAAGGTATTGCAGAAGATCAGAGAGTTTCTGGTGAAAGATTTGTAAAAATCGATGACAATTTTGCTAAAAACAACCGTCTTTTCTTAGCCGGATTAATGAAAGCAATGCCAGAGAAAAAATTCTATCCGGATGCAAACTCTACCATGAGATTAACGTACGGCCAGATTGCTACTTTACCGGTAAGAACAGACAGAAACTATTTTGGTGTTACAGATAATTATTACACAACAATGGAAGGTTTGGTAGGTAAATACAAAGCCGGTGACGAAGAATTTGATCTTCCACAAAGAGTGTTGGCGCTTCAGGGAGCAAAAGACTATGGTCAGTATGCAGATAAAGCAGGTTATCTTCCGGTAAACTTCCTTTCAGATAACGATATCACAGGAGGAAACTCTGGATCTCCGGTAATCGATGGGGACGGAAACCTGATCGGTATCGCATTCGACGGAAACAGCGAAGCACTTAGTGGTGACATCGTTTTTGAAGACAAATGGCAGAAAACCATCAGTGTAGACATCCGTTTTGTTCTTTGGACGATCGATAAATACGCTGGTGCAAGAAGATTGGTAGATGAGTTGAAATTAGTAAGAGACGAAAATACTCCTGCTGATACAGGCGCATCTAAAATCAAAACTGCAGTTCCTGCAAAAAAGAAAAAGAAATAATTTTTTCTAAAAAATATTTTAAAAACCGTGGAATTTTTTTCACGGTTTTTTTATTTTTGATGATTCAATTTTAATTAAAATGAAAACACAAAAGATCAATTTTAAAGCAATCATCCAACAAAATGGAACGATGAATGCTGCCTTTGTAGAATTTCCGTTTTCTGTGGAAGAACTTTTCGGGAAGAAAGGTCAGGTAAAAATCAAAGCTTTATTTGATGAAACAGTTGAATATCGTGGAAGTTTGGCTAAAATGAATCTGACTGCCATATTTTAGGTTTAACACAGGAAATCCGAAACAAGCTTGGAAAAACTTTCGGTGATGAGGTTTCTGTTTTGCTCATAGAAGATAAAGAAGAAAGAACCGTTGAAATTTCAGAAGATATTCTTGAAGTTTTTAGTGAAAATCTTGACGCTAAAGTCTTGTTTGACAAAATGAGTTATACCCACAGAAAAGAATACATTCGTTGGATTCAAGAAGCCAAAAAACCTGAAACAAGAGAGAACAGAAAAACAAAAATGATTCAAATGATTTTGGACGGTAAAAAAGGAATTTAAATAGTTAATAAAAGCTCTGAAAACTTGAATTCAGAGCTTTTTTAGATTTAAACATTCCAAAACTCACGATCCAAACTTCTGTACTGTATTGCCTCAGAAATATGATGTGACAAAATATTTTCAGATTCTTTAAGATCAGCAATTGTTCTGGCAACTTTCAAAATTCTGTCATATGCTCTGGCTGAAAGATTCAGTTTTTCCATGGCCATTTTGATGAGGTTAAAAGATGCATCATCTAATTCACAAAACCGTTCCAACTCACGAGAACCAATTTGAGCATTATAACTGATAGACAAATCCTTATATCGTTCATTCTGAATCTCACGCGCAATCAAAACACGTTTTCTTATATCTTCACTTTTTTCGCCTTTTCTTTTTTCAGCCAATTGCTCAAACTCAACTTTCTGAACTTCCACATGAATATCAATACGATCTAAAAGCGGTCCCGAAAGTTTATTCATGTACCGCTGCATCTCAAAAACTGACGAAGTGTTATTCGGATCATCCGGAAAATATCCGCTGGGACTTGGATTCATCGAAGCCACTAGCATAAAGCTCGAAGGATAATTAACCGTGAATCTTGCCCTGGAAATCGTCACTTCACGATCTTCCAAAGGTTGTCGCATGACTTCCAAGACGGTTCTTTTAAATTCGGGCATTTCATCTAAAAATAAAACGCCATTATGCGCAAGAGAAATTTCTCCGGGTTGAGGATAACTCCCTCCACCAACGAGTGCGACATCGGAAATAGTATGATGAGGTGATCTAAAAGGACGAACTGTCATTAGAGAAGTTTCCGTTCCCATTTTTCCCGCAACAGAATGTATTTTTGTGGTTTCTAAAGCTTCCTTCAGCGTAAGCGGCGGCAAAATACTAGGAACTCTTTTTGCCAGCATTGTTTTCCCACTTCCGGGAGGTCCAATGAGGATAATATTATGGCCGCCTGCAGCAGCAACTTCCATTGCTCTTTTTGCGGTTTCCTGACCTTTCACTTCAGAAAAATCAAAAGGGAAACTGTTTATTTTATCCTGAAACTCTTTCCGGGTATCTAGAACTACTTTTTCCAGAGGTTTTCCTTCATTAAAAAAATCGATAACTTCTTTAATATTTTCTACACCGTAAACATCAAGATTATTAACAATGGCTGCTTCTCTTGTGTTTTGTTTCGGCAAAATTATTCCTTTAAAACCTTCTTCACGAGCCTGAATAGCAATCGGCAACACCCCGCGGATCGGCTGCAGACTTCCATCAAGAGAAAGCTCACCCATGATGATATAGTCTTTTACGTTTTCTGCGAAAATCTGGTCTGAAGCAACCAGGATACCAATCGCAATACTTAAATCATATGCAGCCCCTTCTTTTCTGAGATCTGCGGGAGCCATATTAATCGTAATTTTTTTACCTGGAATTTTGAAGCCTACATTTTTTAAAGCAGCGGAAATTCTATAACTGCTTTCCTTAATAGCATTATCCGGCAGACCTACGAGATGATAGCCAACACCTCCCGTATCAACATTAACTTCAATGGTTATGGTTTGTGCAGAAACACCAAAGATGGCACTGCCGTAGATTTTAATCAACATTATATGTGTGTTTTAAGTAAAAATAAGCTTTTTTTCTTTTTTTAAAGAAAATCTTCAACTTTTTTAAATATATTTTTTAATACTTTTGCTTGAAGCAGATCAAATTATATTTAAAAATCAAATTGACGATGAGCTTAAAACCTGAAATATCTTGGAAAGATTTCGAAAAGATTGACATCCGATGTGGCACTATTATTTCTATAAATGAATTTGAAAAAGCCAGAAATCCTTCTTATCAGCTGGAAATTGATTTTGGAGATTTAGGCATTAAAAAATCTGCGGCTCAGATTACTACTTTATACAAAAAAGAAGATTTAGTCGGTAAACAAATTGTCGCAGTAGTTAATTTTCCGAAAAAACAGATTGCCAATTTTTTCAGTGAATGTCTGGTTTTAGGAATTTACGGTGAAGATGTAAAAGACGTGACCATTCTCACACCCTCTTTAACTACAAAAAATGGGTTGCAGGTTGGATAATAAATTTAAACAAAGTTGAAGCACAAAGATGATACAGAACATTCCATTAGAAAAAGTCTTATTTCTAGATATAGAAACGGTTCCGAATTCAGGTTCGTGGGAAGCACTATCTGAAACCGAACAAATCCTTTGGGATAAGAAAACAAAATATCAGCGAAAAGATGAAATTTCAGCAGAAGATTTTTATGAAAGAGCAGGAATTATGGCTGAATTTGGCAAAATCATCTGCCTTACCATTGGAATGCTTGAGAAAAATGAAACTTTAAAAATAAAGAGCTTTGCTAATGATGATGAGAGAAAATTGCTGTTGGAATTTGGAGAACTCTTTAACAGCCCTAGACTTCGCGACGTGATATTATGTGCTCATAACGGAAAAGAATTCGACTTTCCGTGGATTGCAAGACGTTTTCTGATCAACGGGATGCAGCCCCCTACTCCGTTTCAGATGTTCGGGAAAAAGCCGTGGGAAATTCCGCATCTTGATACAATGGAACTTTGGAAATTCGGTGACTACAAAAGCTTTATTTCTCTGGAGCTTTTGGCTCATGTTTTTGGTATTCCGACCCCGAAAGACGACATCGACGGCTCAATGGTTTCATCAATTTACTACATAGAAAAAGACTTGCAGCGAATAGTTGACTATTGTGAAAAAGATGTCTTAACTTTGGCAAACATTTTCCGACGTATGCGTCAGGAAGACTTATTGCAGAGAAATATCAATTAGATTTACAAATGAACTTTACAGACGATCAAATTGCCGACATCGGTGAAGAAATTATAAGAGTACTGAAAACCGTTTATGATCCGGAAATTCCGGTAGATATTTACGAATTGGGATTGATTTACGACGTTCAGATTTCGGAAGAAGCCGATGTTAAAATCATCATGACCTTAACAAGCCCTAACTGTCCAGTTGCGGAAAGTCTTCCGCAAGAGGTTAAGGACAAAGTAAAAGAGGTAGAAAATGTGAACGAAGTAGAGCTGGAACTTACTTTCGAACCAACTTGGAACAAAGATATGATGAGTGAAGAGGCAAAATTTGAGCTGGGAATGCTTTAATACCCTATTAAAATTTTTGAAGATAAATTCAAATTTAAAATAAAAATAACCGCAGAAATTTCTGCGGTTATTTTATTATCATTGGTAGATAAAAATCATAGTCTGTATCAATTCCGGATGAAGGCTTCTAGCTACCGGACAATTGTGTGCGGTTTCTTCAATGAAAGCTTTTTCTTTGTCTGAATAGGTATCTGCAAAAACAAAATTACATACAATTTCCCCGATTCTTCTGGGTTCCGTTTTCATAATTTTCTGCAGTGTACAGTACGCTCCGTCGATATTAATATTTTTTTCTTTGCCTAAAATGGCTATTGTTGTAAGCACACATTCTGCTAAAGAAGTCGCACAAAGATCGGTTGGTGAAAACTTCTCACCTTTTCCATGGTTATCGGTTGGCGCATCACTTTCGATGAAGGTTCCTGACTGTAAATGTTCTGCTGAACATCTGAGTCCTCCGATGTATGTTATTTTTGATGTCATAATACTTTGAATAAAAAAGACGATCTCTTAGAAATGAAAAATATCTTTCGCTATGTTATAAGAACTTTCGAAATTCAATAAGTTCAATTTGTGTTCCGCTTTTTCTACGCTCATAAAATTGATTACCTGTTCGGTCGGCATATTTCCTACCAGATCATCTTTCGCCATCGGACAACCACCAATTCCTTTGATGGCAGAATCAAATCTACGGCAACCTTTGTCGTAAGACACTTTCAGTTTTGAATAAGAATCTTCGTAACGATTATGAAAATGCGCTCCAAAATCAATATTTGGATATTTTGAAGGAATCTTTTCGAATAAAACAGAGATCGTTTCCGTCGTTGCAACTCCTGTAGTATCAGACAATAAGATATTTTTAATTCCGATTTCAGAAAAACGGTTTGTCCAGAAATCTACATCTTCCCATTTCCACATTTCGCCGTAAGGATTTCCAAATGCCATCGAGAAATAAAGATTCAGGTCTTTGTTTTCACTTTTCGTCAATTCAAGCATTTTAACAACATCATCAAAAGCTTCTTCCTGATTTTTATTGGTATTTCTGTGCTGAAAAGTTTCAGAAATAGAAAACGGAAAACCTAAAATATCCACAGATGGATGCGCCAAAGCTTTTTCGGCACCTCTATAATTTCCAATAATGGCAGAAACTTTGGTGTTGGATAAAGATTTGTCTATGTTTTCGGCGACCTCAGCAGAATCAGCCATTTGCGGAATTGCTTTTGGGGAAACAAAGCTCAGGCAATCTAAGACATCAAAGCCAACCTCCATTAATGAGTTGATATAATCTATCTTTTTGGCAGTCGGGATAAATTCTCCCCAACCTTGCATGGCATCTCTGGGACATTCTGTAAGAAACATGTTCACTTTTGATTTTCTCAAATATAATAAAACTAAAACAATTAGTTCTTTGTACAAAACAAAGCTAAGATTCTTTTGATAACCAATAATTTATATGTGATTTATAATTTCGATACCTCATATTCAATTACAAAAAACTGTTCTCAGCATCAAATTTGCTAACTTTGTTAAAATTTTATACATCTAATGAGTACAATTGAATTCAACGAAATGTGGAGAGAAAAATTACTGAACCGTTTTCTCAGCTATGTAAAAATATATTCAACAAGTGACGCAGAAAGCGAATCGACACCTTCTACGGAACGACAGTGGGATATCGCCAATTACATTGTAGAAGAACTAAAAACAATTGGCCTGGAAGATGTCACTATTGACGATCATGGGTATATCATGGCGTATGTGCCTTCTAATCTGGAGAATGGCAGCCAGCCAACGATCGGATTTATTTCCCATTACGACACGTCACCAGATTTCAGTGGTGAAAATGTAAAACCACAGGTTTGGGAAAATTATCAGGGAGAAGATTTAATTTTAAATAAAGAAAGCAATTTTACTTTATCGCCTTCAAAATTTGAAAGCTTAAAACAATATATCGGACAGACGATTATTACCACTGACGGAAACACGCTTCTCGGAGCAGACGACAAAGCCGGCTGTGCAGAAATCGTAACCGCCGCGGAATATCTGATCGCGCATCCTGAGATTAAACATGGAAGAATGGCAATCGGATTTACTCCGGATGAAGAAATAGGAAGAGGTGCACATAAATTTGATGTTGCAAAATTCGGGGCAGAATTCGCCTATACAATGGATGGAAGCGAAGTTGGTGAATTGGAATATGAAAACTTCAACGCAGCCGGAGCTGTGGTGAAAATCCACGGATTGAGTGTACATCCAGGTTATGCGTTTGGAAAAATGGTGAATGCAAGTCTTTTGGCTGCAGAATTTATTCAGTCTTTACCCGCAAACGAAACTCCTTCTACCACAAAAGGTTTTGATGGTTTTTATCATTTGATGGATGTAACTTCTGATGTTTCAGAATGTAAACTTCAATACATCATCCGTGATCATGACGATGAAAAATTTGAGGCAAGAAAAAAATTCATGGAAGAAAAAGTAGCCGAATTTAATCAAAAACACGGTGAAAAAACCGCTGAAGTGGAGATTAAAGAGCAATACAGAAACATGAAGCAGCAATTCGAAGGCAAAATGCACATCGTAGATCTTGCTGCAAAAGCCATGAAGGACGCAGGAATTGAGCCTAAAATCAAAGCCATCAGAGGCGGAACGGACGGAGCGCAATTATCTTACATGGGATTACCTTGTCCGAATATTTTTGCCGGCGGAATGAATTTTCACGGGCCTTATGAATATGTCGCGCTTGAAAGTATGAAGAAAGCTGTTGAGGTGATTGTGAATATTGTGAAGGAGTAATTTTTTTTATATAAATTGAAATCCAACTCAAAAGAGTTGGATTTTTTAATCATTATCTGGAATTAACCCTGTTGACATTCCACTATTTCTTTCCGACTCAGAAACAGACTTCATTTTTTTCTTTTCGATAAATTCTCCAGTCCAAGGATTAAATACGTAAACATTGAATTTATAAACTTTTCCCGTTCTATTAAATTTCTTATAATTTTCAATCTTAATAAGTTCAGTTATAGAAAATATAAAACGACCACTGTAAAAATCTTTTGAATTAATCTTCTCCCAATCTAAAAAATGATTTAATTTGTTTCTCTTATTAAGACCTTTTGTTATAGCAATATTATAAGATTCTGAATTGTTTATTTTGAATTTTTTATCTTTTAATTTAACATCTTCAAAGCCATAAATACCTACTAAATCATTATTAACTACGTAATTCCCCAAAGAATCCAATTCAATTCCAATCATATCACTTTTCCAATCTGAATCAGAAACTTTAACGGCATACTTAAAATTAAATTGGTCTGGTTTAGCTTTTAAGGGTTCCGTCCAAGAACCCACATATTTTGATGAGTAGAATTTTGTTCCATCATTCCATTCAATCAGTTGTTTTTTATATGCATTCCCATCACATTCAAACCTGACATAATTAGCCAAAAATTCAGTGCCATAAGCCTTTTCAATCAATTCATCAGCCTTTCGCTTCATAGTTTCAAACAGCTGATGATAAGGATAAAGAGATTTGTTGATTATGCACTTTCCATTCTTATAATCACGAGAATAAAGCCAATCACCATTTTCATTATATTCCTTCCAAGAGATTGTTCGATGATATTTATCCATTATTCCTTCAGAACTAACTTTAGTTGTATCATTTATAAACCAAGATTTATGAATGATATAATCTTTATCGTTAAGTTTTTCTTCCCAAATTTTATATTTTGAATTTTTAATAATTTGAATTTCAGAAGAATCGGTTTTAATTTTCCTCTCCGAATATTGTGAAAAGAAAGCCTGACTAATGAAGATAAAAAAACAAAGAAATTTCATTATGAAATCTGATTGCCTAAAAAAGCATCCCAACCTTGCGCCGTCAACGCAACCAATTGGTTAGAACCTCTTGCCACCATAAAATTGCCTTCTTCTTTTTCAACCGCATGACCGATAATCGTAAAATCCGGATGATTTCTCATCTTTTCAAAATCGTTTGGCGAAATCGTAAATAACAATTCATAATCTTCACCGCCGCTTAACGCTGTCATGACAGGATTTAAATTCAAATCATCCGCTGTTGTAATCGTCAGATTATCCATCGGAATTTTCTCTTCATACAATCTGAAACCAACTTTCGACTGGTCTGAAAGATGCAGGATTTCCGAAGCCAGACCGTCTGAAATATCAATCATAGATGTTGGTTTAATATCCAATTGCTCTAAAATTCCTTTGACGTCGGTTCTTGCTTCCGGCTTCAACTGTCTTTCCAAAATATAATCAAAACCTTCCATTTCAGGCTGCATATTTGGGTCTGCTAAGAAAATAGCATGTTCTCTTTCCAAAATCTGAAGTCCCATGTAAGCACCACCTAGATCTCCGCTTACAACAAGCAAATCGTTTGGTTTTGCGCCGCTCCTTTTCACAATATTTTCTTCATCTTCAATTCCGACTGCAGTGATGCTCATCACCAAACCTGCGTTAGAACTCGTCGTATCACCACCGATTAAATCGACATTATATCTTCCACAAGCCGCCTGAATTCCTGAATACAGTTCTTCCAAAGCTTCTACCGGAAAACGGTTCGAAACCGCCAAAGAAACCAAAATCTGTGTAGGTGTTGCATTCATTGCTGCGATATCGCTGAGATTCACCACAACGGCTTTGTAGCCTAAATGTTTCAACGGCACATATCCTAAATTGAAATGCACTCCTTCAGCCAAAACATCAGTCGTTAAAACCACTTTTTTATTTCCAGGGTTGATAACCGCGGCATCATCCCCTACTCCAAGTTCCGAAGATTTGTTGGATAAAGGAAAAAATTCCGTTAAGTGTTTTATCAGTCCAAACTCTCCTAATTTAGAAATGGGCGTCAATTCTGGTTCTTTATCTTCAAACATATTTATTTTTATAAGTAATGGGTAATTGGCAATGAATAATATTAAACTTTGAATTCAAAACTTTAAATACTAAAAATTGCCGGGTCTATATTTTCCGGACGGAAAGGAAGTTTTTTAAAATCTTCTCGCGTCATCAATATGGTTTCAGCCGTTTTGTATTTATTCATTGCTTCAACAACATCATCCGGCGGCGAAGTCATTTTTCTCAGCATTGTATCAATCCAAACACCTGTTGCTTCTGAAGTCGCACAGTGTGAACCATCAGGAAGATAAAACTTATGCACAAAACGATAGATTGCAGCATCTTCCGCGCATCCGTCAATTTCAAGACTCACAATGACTTTTTGGTCTGCAAAAATTTCTTTAAAGAAAGAAAATCTTTCATGCATAATTACCGGTCCGATTCCCCAACGGCTCATTTGGGTAACGCCCATTTTTTCTTTTTTCATAAAAGCCATTCGGGTTTGCGCGCAATAGGCTACGTAAGATGAGTTGGCAAGATGTTTATTAGCGTCAAGGTCGCTCCAGCGAACTTCAAATGTATGGTAGAAAGTCATTTAATAATAGTTTTTATATGAACATCTTTTTTTTAAAAAACAAAATAAAATTGAATCTCGTGTTTATCATTCGTGGGAATCTAAACAGTCAATTCAAAACTTAACTTAGATTAACTAATTGAATATTGATGCTCAAGGGTTAAAAAAAGTAAGTTGTTTTTTGGTGGTTATATTTTGAGTTTAAAGTTCAAAAATTATAATCCTCAAAATTACTCAAATAAGATGGTTTATAAAAATTGTAGTTTTGCAAAAATAATCTTCAGCATAAGATTACATAGTTATGAAGCAAATTATTATTATCGGAGGCGGAGCAGCGGGTTTTTTCTGTGCAGCAAATCTTGACGAAAAGAAATATAAAATTAAGATTTTAGAACAAAATTCTGACGTTCTGCAAAAAGTAAAAATCTCGGGAGGCGGAAGATGCAATGTTTCTCACGCTTGTTTTGACCCAAAAGATCTGGTTCAGTATTATCCTCGCGGAAACAAGGAATTGTTGAGTGTTTTTACTAAATTTCAACCTGGTGACACGATGGATTGGTTTGAAAAACGAAAAATTTCGTTGAAGATAGAAAATGATAATAGAATTTTTCCCGAAAGTAATTCTTCACAAACCATTATCAATGCTTTTCAGCAGGAAATTCAGCAAAAAAATGTTGAAGTGAAAACAAAATGCTCAGTAAGAGAAATCACTAAAAAGGATGATCAATACTTAGTTTTGACAAGTTTGGGAGATTTTCTGGCAGATTATGTCATTTACACTACTGGAAGTTCGCCGAAATCTTTAAAGATGATTGAAAATTTGGGTCATAAAATCATAGATTTGGTTCCTTCTCTTTTTACATTTAATATCAAAGATGATTTGCTGAAAGATCTTTTGGGAACGAGTTTTGAAATGGCAGAAACGTCAATCCCGAAATTAAAAACCGAAGAAAGCGGACCATTATTAATTACACATTGGGGACTTTCGGGTCCGGCAATTTTAAAAATTTCAGCTTGGGAAGCTATTAATCTGGCAAAAGTAAAATACAATTTTGAAATTCAGGTCAATTTTATTTCTAAAAATATTGATGATGCTGAGGAATTATTTCAGAATTTTAAAATTTCAAATCCCAAAAAGGTAATTGGATCGTCGAAAATATTTGAGGTGACGAATCGTTTTTGGCAGAGAATTCTGGAGGTTTCAAAAGTTGATCTAAATAAACAGATTGCCAATATTTCCGGAAAAGAAATGCAGACGATTTTGGAAAATTTATGTAAAAAGAAGTTTCAGGTCAGCGGAAAATCGACTTTTAAGGATGAATTTGTCACGGCAGGTGGCGTAGATTTGAAAGAAATTAACTTTAAAAACATGTCTTCAAAACTTCTTCCAAATTTTTATATCGCAGGTGAAGTATTAAATATTGATGCGGTGACTGGCGGATTTAATTTTCAGGCATGCTGGAGTGAGGCTTGGCTGATTGCGCAGGATTTGAATAATTTAAACTAATATATTATGAAAAAACTATTTGTTTTTGTTTTATTAATTGTTTCAGTACAAATTTTCTCCCAAGAAAAATCTTCAGCAAATCAAGAAAATGCAATCGCAGATTCTTCCATTTATGAGGATATTCCAGATAAAGCAGAATATCCGGGAGGAATTAATGCATTTCGAAATAATTTCTCAAAGACGTTTAAAGCAGGAAAAGTTTCTGGGCGAGGTAAAATAAAGTCTGAAATAAGATTTGTAGTTGATCAGCAAGGTATGATCACTGATATCATTACCATTGGCGATAATAAATCAATGAATAAAGAAATGGAACGTACAATAAAAGCAATGTCTAAAACAAAATGGGTTCCCGCAAAAATTGATGGGGAACCTGTAAAATTCAGGTTTAAACTTCCTATTACAATTAATATCGAAAACTAATTGCTTTCAGCCAAAAGAAATATCTCAACTTTTATAAAAATCCTTTTAATCATAGGATTTGGATATTTTTTTTGGTTAATGCTCACCATTACTTTAGAATACATTCCTTTTGATCCCAACGCCAGCTTTTTAATGATCAAACAAACGGAAGTTCATAATAAATCAGAATATATTTGGTTTTTCTATACTCACGTTTATACAAGCATATTTGTTTTGTTGGCTGGTTTTTTAGCGATTTTAAGAAGAAATTTCGGTATAAGAAACTTTCATAAAAATGCAGGTAAAATTTATATTTTTCTGATTCTACTTCTCGCGGCACCATCAGGAATTTATATGGGAATTTTTGCCAATGGCGGATTTTTATCTAAACTTTCTTTTGTGATTTTGGGCTGTTTATGGTGGTTTTCAACATTTAAAGCGTATCTATTAGCACGACAGAAAAATTTTAAGAAGCATAAACATTGGATGTGGAGAAGTTTTGCACTTACAATTTCAGCCATCACTTTAAGAATGTGGAAGGTAATTATTGTATATTTATTCCAGCCAAATCCGATGGATGTTTACCAAATCATTGCCTGGCTGGGTTGGGTTCCCAACATTATTTTAATAGAATATTTAATAATGAAAAAACACTTGTAAACAGATATGAAAATTTTAAAATTAACTTTTGCCTCACTATTGATTGCTTTTCTTTCAGGTTGCAAAAAAGACGGAACAGTTACCGAAAACTCAAAAGATTCTTTGATAACAAAAAAAGATTCAGTGGTTGTGCCGGAAGTTCATCAGGAATTTTACGGAATTTATACCGGAGAATTTTCGGGAAAAGAGATGATGCATGATAATGAAGTAGACGAAGATTATGAAGGTGTCAATATCAAAAAACTGTCATTAAAAATCAACAGAATCACCCAAGATTCTGTGTATGGACAAAGTATTGTAAACGGAACTCAAAGGCCTTTTAGAGGCGTTTTCAATGAAGGTACTCAATCTTTTATTTTAGACGAGCCAGGAAATGATAAAACCGACGGAAGATTTGAAATTAAGCTTAAAAACGACAGCGTCATTGGAAAATGGACTGCTTTCAATAAATCTGCGGTAAAAGCTCCTTTAAAAAATTTAAAACTGATAAAAAAAGATTTCGTCTACAATCCAAATTTTATGATGGATGAAAACTCGGATTTGATTGATTGGGAAAATCCTAAAGATTTTAAAGAAAAATACACTGACGAAGAAACAGGAAAAACGGAAACTTATACTGCATCAAAAAACAGAATTGCTTCTGATGCCGTTTTTAAAATTAACGCATCCAAACAAAAACTGAGCGAAAAAGATCTTAAAAATCTTAGAAAGCTCGATATGGAAATTATTAAAAATGCAGTTTTCGCAAGACATGGTTATTCATTTAAAAAACAAACGTACAGAAACTTTTTTGAGCAGACCGATTGGTACATTCCGGTTTCTAACAATGTCGAAAGTGAGCTTACTCCTTTGGAAAAAGATAATGTGGCTTTGCTGAACCGTTTCATCAAATATGCCGAGGATAAATATGATTCTTTCGGAAGATAGTTTTTATGGGGGTTAAACGGGTTTTTTAGATTTTTTATGATTCGATTTAATTTTAGTCAGAAGATAAATGATCAAACATCCCACTCCGTAGCATACAATATCAATCCACGAGAAAGAATTTCCTACGATAATATACATTAGGCTTCCAGGTTGGAAGTCTAATTTTTCTGCAATATTGAAAAACTGGGCAAACTCTATCAAGCAGGAAAAAGCAAAAATTCCTAAAATTAACTTTGTGTCGTTGGTTACGAAAAAACTTTTTACAAGAGTATACAATAGTATCACAACGATGACATCTCCCAAATAAGCTCTAATAAAGAATTGGTCTTTCAAAACTGTTGCAATTAAAACTTCAACAAGGAAAATGAGGGTGGTTAGAAGGAAATATTTCAGGTTAATTTTAAATTTCATCATGATTAATTTTTGTTAAAAGACTTGATTTGTGTTTATAAAAAGAGCGGACAAAAGCCCGCCACAATATCTGTATTTTATTCAGATATCCAAAATTATTTTTTCACTTTTATGGTACATCCGATAGCAACGGTCTTATTCATTTTTATCGGTTGATTTTTGACTAATGCATCCACAGCATCTTCTACATAACGTTCTGAAACATCGTTTGGATCTTCATAATTGTTGTCGACCGCTCCAATATATTTCACAATATTTTTACCATTTTCTTTCTGAAGAACAAAAACATGCGGTGTTTTTGTCGCACCGTATTGAGGGTAAATTTTCTGGCCTTCATCCAACAAATACGGAAATGTAAAACCTTTTTCTTTGGCTCTGGTAATCATTTGCTGATAACCATCTTCAGGCTGTACATTTGGGTCATTTGGGTTGATGGCAATCACTGGATATCCCTGAGATTCGTATCTTTTATCGAGTGCTACAATTCTGTCTTCATATTTTTTTGCGTATGGACAATGATTGCAGGTAAAAACAATAATGAATCCTTTGGCTTTTTTAAAATCGCTCAGTGAAACCATCTTTCCATCGATGTTTTTTAGTTTAAAATCTGCTGCTTCATCTCCAACTTCATATCCTTTTGCAGAAGAACTTTCCCGCTTGGGATTTTCATTTTTATCGCGGTTGGTTTTCGTAAAACTCAATAATCCGAGAGCGATAACAAATGCTGTCATTATAATTTTAAGGCTTTTCATAGTATTTCGATTTTGTTTAATTTAAATTTTTCACGATGATGTTTTCTAAATCTTCCCGGCTCATTTCGCCGTCGTTGAAATGTATTTTCTCATTATTTTTGTAGAAAATCGTCACCGGTATATTTCCTTCCCAGCTTTTCTCAAATTTCGGAATCCAAGTATTCATTCTCTTAATATCGTCCAATAAAAGCACTTCTGCAGTAAGTTTTTTATTTTTAATAAACTGAATTACTTTTTCCTGATCTTTTACGCGGTCCAGAGAAACCAAAAGCATTTTAAATTTTGGATTGTCTTTAAACTTTTCATTTACTTTCATAAAATCCGGAAGCTCTTTGACACAAGGTGCACAGGTTGTAGACCAGAAATTGACCACCAATAAAACATTTTTGTTTGTCTGAATTTCTTGCTCTAGCTGCTCATATTTGACTACAGAAAGATCATTCACAATATTTTTCTGCTGTGAATAATAAAATGAAACACAGAAAAGGAATGCAATTAAGCCAAAAAATTTCTTCATTCTCAAATTTAGCAAAACCATTCGTAACTTAATGAAAAACAGTTTGTTAAACTTTGTTAATAAATTTAATTCCGTGAATAAAATATTACGTGATTTTACAATGAATCAATTCAATGGTATCTTATTTGCTGAATTTTTAAAATTATCTACAAGTTTAATAGGAATTTTTATAGTCAATATTTATTAAAATAAAATTTAATGAAAAAAACGGTTTTTTTCCTCTTGTTTTTCACTACATTATTTTCTGCACAAACTTCAGGATCAAAAACTGTAGTTCAGAAAAACGGACCTGCAATTCCTGACTATGCGATTTTACAGACAAAAATGAGCCTGAAGGATGTTGTCACCAACGCAGATACTGCTCCGGAATTTCCAGGTGGACTTAAAGTTTTTAAAAGAAAATATTTTGAAAGCATTGAAACTTTAGATGTCAAGATCAAAGAAAAGGTAGATACCCGTCTTTATTTTATTATAGAAAAAAGCGGGTATGTGCGAAACGTAACAGCCATTGGCAGTAATAAAAAACATACAGAAGCCGCTGAATTGGGCTTAAGAAGAATTTTTGCCCGATGGAAACCGGCAACAATAAAAGGCGAACCTGTACGTTACCTGATGTATTTTCCTTTGACGAGTAAAGAATTTTAATCTCTATTTCCCAATCATTTTTTTAATAAAATTCAGCTTCATTAAAGCTTCAATTGGTGTCAAAGTATTGATGTCAATCTTCGTCAGTTCTTCTCTGATGTTTTCCAGAACAGGGTCGTCAAGCTGAAAGAAAGACAGCTGCATATTTTCTTCGGTCACTCTTTTGATGCTTTCAGATGAACTACTTTGCGAACGACCTGCTTCCAGAGTTTTCAGAATATCATTGGCTCTGTTGACTACTTTTGAAGGCATTCCAGCTAATTTTGCCACGTGAATACCGAAACTATGCTCACTACCTCCTGGAATTAGTTTTCTTAAAAAGATGATATTTCCTTTATTCTCCTGAATCGAAACATGGAAATTTTTTATTCTCTCAAAATTGACGGTCATCTCATTCAACTCATGATAATGCGTTGCAAATAGAGTTTTTGCCTGCGTAGGATGCTGGTGAAGATATTCTGCAATCGCCCATGCAATAGAAACCCCGTCATAAGTGGAGGTTCCGCGACCAATTTCGTCTAGTAAAATCAAACTCCGGTCTGAAATATTATTTAAAATATAAGCCGCTTCGTTCATTTCCACCATAAAAGTTGATTCGCCAGCAGAAATATTATCTGAAGCTCCGACTCTTGTAAAAATCTTATCTAAAACTCCTATTTCAGCGTGTTTAGCAGGAACAAAACTTCCGATTTGAGCCATCAGACAAACAATCGCAGTCTGACGAAGAATTGCCGATTTACCCGCCATGTTGGGACCGGTTACCATAATGATCTGCTGAGAATCTCTGTCTAAAAAGATGTCATTCGGAATGTATTTTTCACCTAAAGGAAGAGCATTTTCAATAATCGGATGTCTTGCTTCCTTTAAATCAATTGAAAAACCCTCATTTAAGACAGGTTTTGTATAGCTTTCAGAAACCGCCAGTTCCGATAAACCGACTGCAACATCAAGCTGTGCTATGATATTTGAATTCTCCTGAATTCGGTCCATGTAAATCATCGTATCCGAACATACTTTTCGGTACAGTTGATTTTCCAGAACACTTATTTTTTCTTCAGCACCTAAAATCTGGCTTTCATATTCCTTTAATTCTTCTGTAATATAGCGTTCAGCGTTTACCAAAGTCTGCTTTCTGATCCAATCACCAGGAACTTTATCTTTATGGGTATTTCTTACTTCAATAAAATATCCGAAAACATTATTAAAATCAATTTTCAGACTGGTAATTCCTGTTCTTGTCACTTCTCTTTGGCACATCTCATCCAGAAAACCTCTTCCTTTGTTTTGTAAACCTCTCAAATAATCGAGTTCTTCTGAGATGTTTTGTTTGATGACATTTCCTTTAGCAAGATTCACAGGAAGTTCTTCATTTAAATGATTTTCAAGCAACTGAATTAATTCATCTAAAGAATTTAACGGCTCCAACCATGCCAAAACATCGGCGTGAGGATGAAGCAGACCTTTAATTTTCTGTATATTAATAAGGCTTTGACGTAAATAGCCTAATTCTTTCGGGCAGATTTTTTCTGACGCCAGTTTTCCCATTAACCGTTCTAAATCTGAAATAGCTCTCAATAACTGTGAAATTTCATATTTCAGCTGATCGTTTTCGTTTAAAAAATCGATTAACGAGAGGCGTCTTCCAATTTCTTCAACAGACTTTAATGGTAGGATGATTCTTCTTCTCAATAATCTTCCGCCCATTGGTGTAGAAGTTTTATCAATAATATCCAGTAAAGATTTTCCCTTCGTATTGCTTGGGTAAACAATTTCGAGATTTCTCAGCGTAAAATGATCCATCATCAGGTAATCTTCCTGCGGAATGATCTGAATTTTGGTGATGTGTGCCAGTAATTTGTGATGGGTATCTTCCACTAAATAAGCGAAAATAGCTCCTGCAGCAGTAATTGCTAAAGGCAAATCTTCGACCCCAAAGCCTTTTAAAGAATTAGTTCTGAATTGATTTGTCAGTTTTTCGTAAGCAAAATTATATTGATAGGCCCAGTCTTCAAGTTTAAAAGCATTCCTATTTTTTAGCTGATCCGGGATCTGAACACTTCTTTGGTAGATAATTTCACTTGGATCAAAAGTATTGATGATGTGTAAAATTTTATCTAAATTTCCTTCACTTACCAAAAATTCTCCGGTAGAAACGTCAACCATAGCGATGCCGTATTTTTCTTTTTCTTTGTGAAGCGAAAGAAGGAAATTATTTTTTTTAGAAGTCAAAACCTGATCATTGAACGTCACTCCCGGCGTAACCAATTCTGTAACCCCTCGTTTTACAATTCCTTTGACGGTTTTCGGATCTTCCAATTGGTCACAAATGGCCACACGAATTCCGGCTCTGACCAATTTAGGCAAATAAGAATCCACCGAATGATGCGGAAAACCAGCTAACTCAATATGGCCGTCACCGTTGGCTCTTTTAGTTAGAACAATTCCTAAAATCTGGGAAGTTCTCACAGCGTCCTGCCCGAAGGTTTCATAGAAATCTCCCACCCTGAAAAGCAAAAGCGCATCAGGATATTTCGCCTTGATGGTATTGTACTGCGTCATTAACGGGGTTTCTTTCTTCGTCGCCTTTGCCATTAAAAATTGTCTTAAAATTGGGATGTAAAAGTATGAAATAAAAAAGAAGGATTAAAGTGCAGATTTTAGTTTCATCCAAAAGTTCTGTCATCAATTAAAATCAAATAGTCCAGATTTTTCAATAAATGGTCTGAGACTTTTGATAGCATTTTCGCCTTTGTACCATAGTATGAATGTATAATCCCAATCTTCAGATAAAACACAGTCTAGTTCAGGAATAATATAAATTGAAAATTCATTGGAGTTTTTATTCCCCGAATCCTCGTAATCGCAAAGCAAGTCTTCAATATTTTTGACGTTAATCAATCTTCTTTTTTTAAAATCAACGACTTGCAGTCTATAATGCTTAAAAATAATTTTTATTAAAGAATTAAATTTAGACCAATCAGCTTCAGTCACTTCGTCCAATAAATGATCGTTTTCTTTACCGAGCCAGCCTGGCCAAAGTGAAATGAACTTTTTTTTATATTCATTTTTGATTTCATCATCTTTAAAATATTTTTCGAACATGTAGATTTGAAAATTGTTTAAACAACATTATAATATTTTATCTGTGAAAATCTGAGAGAATTAAATCTGATTCTTACTCGAATATTTATCCAACGCTTCCGTTGCTTTCTCATACGCCCATTTCTGCTTATAATCAACCCATTGAGCTTTAAATAACTTTCGCAAAATCTTATCTGTGTATCTCATGATGAAAACATGGTACAACATATTGGCAAAAACTTTGGGTTTACCGGGTAAGGCTCTTAATGACATTGAAAAGCCCGGTTCTAAATATCTGTTGAAATGCCAAAAAGCTCCGGGAATGAAAAGTGCGTCACCATGTTCCATAAAAATCTCAATGCCTTTTGCATATTTCAATGCAGGAAATTTCTCGTAATCCGGGTTTTCGTAATCTATATCGTAAACCGTGTGAACCGAAAGCGGAACTTTATATAAAAACTTCGACTGTTTTTGGTCAAACAACAAAATTCTCTTCTTGCCTTCAAAATGAAAATGCATAAAATCTCCTAAGTCAACATCATAATGCATTAAAACATGCGCATCACTTCCGCCAAAAAATAGAGTCGGTAATCTTTTGAAAAACTTAATTCCCAAATCGGGATAAGTAAAATTTTTAAGCAATTCTGGAAGACGGTCGGTGATGATATAGAAGAAAATTCTCAGATCCGAAGGTCTAGATTTTATCGTGTCTATATAATCTTTCATTTTCATCGTTGTCACAGGAGCATCTGAGCTTTTAGAAGCACTTGCCGGTTTGTTGTCATATAAAGGAACTTCTTGTTCACCCGCTTTTTCTTTAATAAAATCAAAATTCCATTTATCGAAAGCTTCCCAGCGGCTCGCATAGTTTTTGATCAGAAGGGGTTTCTGTTTTTTGAAATAGTTTTCCTGAAAATCTTCTTTACTGATATCAGTGACAACATCTACGTTTTCGAGAATCATGGGATTGTAATTTAATGCGAAATAAAAATAGTGTTTTTTTGAAGTTTATAAAAATTTATCTTTGCAATACAGACATTCAATATGAGAGTTTACAATACCAAAAATTTCCTGAAAATATTGGTCAGCTTACACAAAAGCGACACTTTGAAAATTCTTTTTCCAACAATGGTTTTAATGGCAATTTACTCCTATGGAATTCAGTATCTGGAAGTTGAGTATCTGCATTTGACAGTAAAATCTAAAATCAGTAATGTCGGACTGATTCACTCGTTATTGGGATTTGTGTTGTCTTTGCTTTTGGTTTTCAGAACGAATACCGCGTACGACAGATGGTGGGAAGGCAGAAAACTTTGGGGAAAACTCGTGAATGACACAAGAAATTTTGCAGTAAAAATTAATATTATTCTTACAGACGACCGAAAATCTGCTGATCAGATTTCGAGATACCTGAAATATTTTCCTCATTTTTTGGCAAAACATCTTTCTCAGGAATCGACGAGACTGGCTTTGGACGAAGATTATTCTGAGATTGAACAATCACTGAAACATCACGGACCAACAGAACTAATCACCCTTCTTACCCATAAACTGTATAAGCTAAAAAAAGAAAGCAAGATTTCTGATGTCGAAATGCTTTATTTGGATACCCAATTAACAGGTTTTCTGGATGTCTGCGGTGGCTGTGAGAGAATAAAAAATACGCCTATTCCCTATTCTTACTCTTCATTTATAAAGAAATTCATCATTTTATATGTATTGGCTCTACCGGTTGCCTACGTTATCAATCTGGGTCTCTTCATGATTCCGCTGACGGTTTTTGTCTATTATGTTTTGATGAGTCTGGAATTGATCGCAGAAGAAATAGAAGATCCTTTTAACAATGATGAAAATGATATCCCAATGGAAGCAATTGCACAGAATATTGAGAAAAATGTGCACCAGATTATGAGTGTAAAAAGATAGAAACAAAACGGAATTTTTAAATCCGTTATGAAAGAAGAAATCGTAAGTTATAAATAGAAATAAATAAATTTTGATAAACAAATTAAAACTTGAAGAACTCAACAGAATTGATGTAGAAGCTTTTAAAAAAGCAAAAAAAATTCCGTTGGTGGTTGTTTTAGATAATATAAGAAGTATGCACAATGTGGGCGCGACTTTCAGAACGGCAGATGCTTTTTTGGTTCAGAAAATTATTTTATGTGGCATCACACCACAGCCGCCACACCGTGAAATTCACAAAGCAGCACTGGGAGCCACCGAAAGTGTAGATTGGTCGCATGAAAAAGATATCAATGTCACCATAAATGATTTAAAGAGTCAGGGGTTTGAAGTTGTAGGTATTGAACAGACAACCAATAGCCAAATGATTACCGATTTTATGATTGACAATACAAAAAAATATGCTATGATTCTGGGTAATGAAGTGGAAGGCATCAGCGACGAAGCTTTACAGAATATAGATTCATTTATTGAAATTCCACAACTCGGTACAAAGCATTCTTTAAATGTAAGTGTCTGTGGTGGAATTGTAATGTGGGAGTTTGCAAAAGTTTTAGGAATTCAGTAATTTTTTTTCAAAGTTAATGAGTTGCAAAAGCTCTAAAATAAAAAACTGCGGCTGTCTAAAAAGACAGTGCAGTTTGAAATAAATCTAATAAAAAGTAAAAATGAAAGGCGACAAAGATAATTTATTATCATTTACCAACAAAATATTTTTTCGTTTTTTTTATTTTTATGAAAAAAAACTGCAATAAAGCAGGAAGGTTTCGTTTAAAATTTTATAAATTAGCACAATGTTTATCAAGGACTATATCTCAAAAGATTTTCCGTGTTTTCATCTGACTGACTCTATCGAATCGGCTAGAGAAACTCTAGAAGCTTTCGGATATACACATATTTTCATCAAAAAATCACATCACTTTTACGGGGCCATCGCCAAAGATTTTTTATACGAAGACGAAGGCACGCTAAAAAATCTCGAACATCAGATTGAGCGATTTGCGATCTTGGAGGATAACAATATTATGGACAGCATCCGTTTGTTTTACACATTCAACGCCAACGTGATTCCCGTGATCAATAAAAGTGAAAAATATCTGGGATACATCTGTTGTGATGATGTTTTTCAGACCTTTTCAAAATACCCTCTGTTTTCAGAAACCGGAGCTATTCTTACCGTTGAAACGCCGGCAAGAAAATACTCTATGACGGAAATTGCGAATATCGTAGAAAGCAACAATTCTAAATTCTACGGCGGGTTTATTACGTTCATGTCTGATGATGTCATTCATATTACCATCAAAATAAGCAATGAAAATTTAGCATCAATCGACGCTACTTTTGATCGTTATGATTACAGAATTGTTGAAAAATATTATTCTGATGAAAAATCAGATCTTTTCAAAGACCGTTTAGGTTTTTTACAAAAATTTATCGAAATATAATATGAAGGCAGCCATATATTCTCAGAAAAAAGATCTTGATACTTTTTTATATTTAAGCAAATTTATTTCTGAATTGGAAAGCAGAGGCGTAAAATCTGTTTTGTTTGACGAAATGGCTGAAGCGTTACAGTTTTCTAAAATTTTTGAAACTTTTTCCAAAAAGCAAGATCTTATTGATAAAGAGGTCGATCTTTTCTTCACTTTTGGTGGTGACGGAACGATTGTAAATTCACTGACTTTCATTGAAGACCTGGAAATTCCTGTTGTAGGTGTCAACACCGGAAGACTTGGGTTTCTGGCAAGCTTTACTAAAGAAGAAGCCTTTAAAGAACTGGATTCTATATTAAAAGGTGATGTGAAAACCAGCCGAAGATCAGTGATTGAAGTCGTTTCACCAAAATCTGGCGAATTTTTTCCATATGCCTTAAATGATGTAACGATTTCCAGAAAAGAAACTACATCAATGGTGACGGTAGATTCTTATATCAATAATGAATTTCTAAATGTTTTCTGGGGCGACGGCGTGATTGTTTCTACTCCTACAGGATCTACAGCTTACTCTTTAAGTTGTGGCGGACCCATCATTTCTCCAAACAACGAAAACTTTGTGATTACTCCGATTGCTCCACATAATTTAAATGTAAGACCTTTGGTTGTGAATGATAAAGTAGAAATTAAATTTAAAGTAGAAAGCAGAGTTCCTCAATATTCCCTTTCATTGGATTCAAGATTAATTCATATCGAAACCGATAAAGAAATTGTGATCAGAAAGGCGAGCTTCCAGTTGTTATTGGTACAGCCCAATAATTTAAGTTTCTACGAAACCATTCGTCAAAAGCTACTTTGGGGACGAGATAAAAGAAATTAGTAATTTCTCAAAATTGATTATCTTTACAAGAATTTTCAAAAATTACCCTAATATTTTATAAAAAGTAAAACATGAGCAGAATTTTCCCGGCAGGAGTTGCCACAGGTCAGTTAGTTACAGATATTTTTCAGTATGCTAAAGAAAACAAATTTGCATTACCAGCAGTAAATGTAATCGGATCAAGCAACGTAAACGCAGTAATGGAAACTGCAGCAAAATTAAACTCACCTGTAATCATTCAGTTTTCTAACGGTGGAGCATCTTTCAACGCCGGAAAAGGTTTGAGCAACGACGCTCAGAAATCAGCTATTTTAGGTGGTATCGCAGGAGCAAGACACATCCACACCCTTGCTGAAGCTTATGGAGCAACAGTAATTTTACATACCGATCATGCTGCAAAAAAATTATTGCCTTGGATCGATGGTTTGATGGATGCTAATGAAGAATTCTTCAAGCAGACCGGAAAATCGCTGTACTCTTCTCACATGCTGGATCTTTCTGAAGAATCTTTAGAAGAAAACCTTGAGGTTTCTGCTGAGTATTTCGAAAGAATGGCAAAAATGCAGATGACTCTTGAAGTTGAAATCGGAGTAACAGGGGGTGAAGAAGACGGTGTTGACAATTCTGATGTTGACAATTCTAAATTATATACTCAGCCTGAAGATGTAGCTTATACTTACGAAAAATTAAAGGCAATTTCAGACAACTTCACAATTGCAGCAGCTTTCGGAAATGTACACGGAGTTTACAAGCCAGGAAATGTGGTGTTGACACCAAAAATCCTGGATAACTCTCAGAAATTTGTTCAGGAGAAATTCGGAACGGCAGACAAACCGATTAATTTCGTTTTCCACGGTGGTTCAGGTTCTACTTTAGAAGAGATCAGAGAAGCAATTGATTACGGAGTTATTAAGATGAATATCGACACTGATCTTCAATTCGCTTACACAGAAGGAATCAGAGATTATATGTTAGAAAACGTAGAATATTTAAGAACTCAGATCGGAAATCCTGAAGGAGAAGAAAAGCCTAACAAAAAATTCTATGACCCAAGAGGATGGATCAGAAAAGGAGAAGAAACTTTCTCTAAAAGATTAGTTAGAGCATTTGAAGATTTAAATAACGTAAATACGCTTAAATAAATTATAAATTTTGAATGATAGATTTTAAATTGTTTAATCTATCATTCAAAATCTAAAATCTAAAATTTCATAAATGGCATTTGACTGGTTTAAAAGAAAAGCACAAAATATTACCACTTCTACCGACGAGAAAAAAGATGTTCCGAAAGGACTTTGGCATCAGACTCCCTCAGGTAAAGTTGTGGAACATGAGGAACTGAAAAAAAACAACTACGTTTCCCCTGAAGACGGGTTTCATGTAAGAATTGGAAGTGCAGAGTTTTTCAGCATTCTTTTTGACGAAGGTAAATTTACAGAACTGGATGCGAATGTTGAAAGTATAGACATGCTTCAGTTTAAAGATACAAAATCTTATACCGACCGTCTGAAAGAGGTGAAAGCCAAAACAAAACTTACTGATTCTATCAGAAACGGAGTTGGAACTGTCAACGGAACCGAAATGGTGGTTTCCTGTATGGATTTTGCTTTTATCGGCGGGTCTTTAGGCTCTGTGATGGGTGAAAAGATCAGAAGAGCGGTTGATTACTGTATTGCAAAAAAACTTCCTTATATGATTATTTGTCAGTCCGGAGGTGCAAGAATGCAGGAAGCAACGTATTCTTTGATGCAGCTTGCAAAAGTTCAGGCGAAACTGGCTCAGCTTTCCGAAGCCGGACTTTTATATATTGCTTACCTCTGTGATCCCACTTTTGGTGGAATTACCGCCTCCTTCGCCATGACGGCAGACATCATTATGGCTGAACCGAAAGCATTGATCGGATTTGCCGGACCAAGAGTAATTCGTGAAACAATAGGCAGAGATTTACCGGAAGGTTTCCAAACTTCAGAATTCCTTCAGGAAAAAGGTTTTGTAGACTTTATTGTGAAAAGAACTGAAATTAAAGAAACCGTTTCTAAAACAGTGAATTTATTAACCGTAAAGGCTTAAGATTAAACTAAAATTTATCAGTCTCTCTCTTTTTCGGGAGAGATTTTTATTTTATGCGAACTTTTAAAGTAATTTTCAATACAGTCAAAAGCATGAGTTTTAAGAAAATTCTTAAACTCTTATTGGCTGTTGTGCCTCATCCTCTGTTTTCTATGTTAAGTTTTTACGCCACGGTAAAGGCTTTTTCGATTGCGCAGAAATTATATCCGGAAACTGCATCTAAGAACGGTGAAGGCAATGCATTTCGTCATGCATTTTGGTGCTGCCTGATTATGATGTACTGCAGTAAAATTTCTTCTCCGGAAAAGGCATTGGTTTTTTGTAAGAAAATTACAGATCTGCACGAAGATTTATTCCCCAATGAGCCTCTGGAAACAAAAATGGATCTGCATAACAATAAAGTAGGTATGGATTATTTCATGGAACTTTTACCCGGAATTCACCGCCAGTTTTTTGAGAAAAATTTCTTTATTGAAGAATTGAAGAAGAAAACAGCTGCTGCAAAAGTTTTGAAAAATTTAGATGATGATTTTAAAGGAGAGTTGGTTTATTTAGACGAAAAGTAGAAATATTTAATTTATATTTTAAGTTTGTTGTTCCGTAGGAATCTCAGACATTTTTCCTTTAAGATAATAGTTTAGATTTCTACGGAATGACGAACAATGTGCTTATTTACTCTTCCTTTTTAATTATTGCAGTTTATAGTAATTTTAACTAAGTTTAATCAATTAATTTAATCAAATGGTTCTCAGCAGAATTTGGTCGGCTTTCATTATCATCGCCATTGCCATTGCCAGTATAAAATACATTTCGTCAAGTCACTACAAAACCATTTTTAATGATATGGTTGTTGGAAAAGGTGGTGATACGGTGCAGATTGCCACAAAAAAAATCACTACACTTTCTCCTATTGTAAGAGACAGTTTGATAAAAAAAAATGATTTTGCAGACAGCAGAATTCACTATAAAACCGATTCTTTAAAACAAAATGTAAAAGTTTATCGAGTTCAGGAGGCAGATGGCGTCATAGGAACTTCAGAAACAGCCGTAAAAATCTGTCTGGGTTTGATAGGAATTATGGCATTGTTCATGGGATTTATGAGTATTGCTGAAAAAGCAGGCGGAATCAATTTATTAAGCCGATTAATTCAACCATTTTTTTCAAAATTATTTCCTGAAATTCCAAAAAATCATCCTGCTTTCGGGCACATGCTGATGAATTTCAGTGCTAATCTTTTAGGATTGGATAATGCTGCCACTCCGTTTGGATTAAAAGCGATGGAAAGTTTACAGACTTTAAATCCCAATAAAGATACTGCAAGCAATTCTCAGATTATGTTTCTTTGCCTTCACGCAGGTGGAATGACGCTGATTCCTGTTTCTATCATCGCATTAAGAGCAACAAATGGATCAAAAAGTCCTACTGATATTTTTCTCTACTGCATGATTGCAACTTTTGCGGCAACATTAGCGGCAATGATTATCGTTTCTATTTACCAAAAAATAAATCTTTTACAGCCTGTACTTTTAGCCTACGTTGGAGGGATTTCTATATTGGTTGGACTTCTTGTTTATTATCTTACAGGACTTAGCAAAGATAATTTAGACATATTCAGTCAGGTTTTAAGTAATGGATTGATCCTTTTTATCTTCTTAGCAATTGTTCTTGGAGCTGTTTATAAAAAAATTAATGTTTTTGATGCATTCGTTGACGGGGCAAAAGAAGGTTTTACAACCTGTGTAAAAATTATTCCATATTTGGTAGGTATGCTGATTGCAATTTCGCTTTTAAGAACTTCAGGAGTTTTTGAAGTGATTATCGACGGTATGAAATGGCTTGCTAATTTTTCCGGCTTGGATGCTAGATTTGTTGACGGACTGCCTACTGCTTTAATCAAACCTTTATCCGGTTCCGGAGCGCGAGGAATGATGGTTGATACAATGAGAACTTTTGGAGCAGATAGTTTTCAAGGGAAATTGGCGGCGGTTCTTCAGGGAAGCTCAGATACCACATTTTATGTGATTGCAGTTTATTTTGGAGCAGTTGCTGTAAAGAATACAAGATATACGGTTATTGCTATGCTTTTGGCTGATTTGGTGGGTGTGATTACTGCGATTGGATTGGCATATTTGTTTTTTGCTTAAATTTAATAATATAAAAAATGATACACGATAAAGATTACATTCTTCGCATTGTAAGACAGTTTTCTGAATTTCTTACAAAAAGAATTTTAGGTGAAAATGAAGAAAGTATTTCTGATCAGCAAAGGATTTTCGACACCAATATGAACGACACCTTTAAAATGAGCTTTGATGAACTTTCTTCAAAATCTGCTGAAGAAATTACACAATCGATTCATGAAAAAGAAAGCAATCACCATATTCCGTATTTTGAACTTTTAGGTCATCTTTTTTATGCGAAAGCAAAAGAAACTGACATTAAAGATTTTTCAGAAAAAGCCATCGTTTTTTACCAATTATATCTCCAGACCAGCGGAATTTTTTCTCTTCCTATAATCAATAGGATTAACGAAATCGCCAAAAACTAACGTTCCAACAAAAACCAATAAAGATTAGGCGATTATATATGACAATTAAAAAGAATACATATTTACATATAAAATAAAAAAAGCACTTGAATAAAGTGCTTTTGTATTTTTAGAATGAAATTTTATAACTTCCGGTGGAAGAAACACTGGCTTTCTCAGCTTTCACATATTTTTTAACCCAAGAAACTGAGGTAGAAACTACACAAGGATCTGAAACTCCGCCTGATCGTCTTGCAGAAACTACGTTTCCAGCCTTGTCTACAGTATAAGAAATTGTGATGGATCCTCCTGCAGAACAGCTGTGACTCGGTTGTGCGCCTCCTCTTCCCATCGTTCCGGGAATGTAGCCTACCAATCTTCTGTCGATCCCTATTTTGCTGTCACCGTTTCCATCACCTCCTAAAGGATCACCATTATTTCCGATTCCGTCTCCTGTTCCCTGGCTCCCTGCTTTTGTTCCACGGCCTTTGATTAAATTTCCAATTGCGGCAGTTCCTTTTCCATCACCATTTCCTGTTTTTGAATTGGCTGTTGTTGCAGAACTTTTAGCTTTGTTTTTTGTGGTAGAACTGGCTGTTGATTTTTTATTGGTTTTTGAATCTTCTTTTTTCGGAGCTGTAACTTTAGAATTGTTTCCGTTAATAATTTTATCTTTTACTTCCGTCTTTTTTGTTTCAGGTTTTGGCTCGGGAGTGATTACTGTTTTAGGTTCAGAAATAGTATTTACCGGTTCTGGTTCGTTCTCTTCAGCTTTTGCAGCCAGACTTCCTTCCTGATTGGCCGGTTCGTCAATTCCTGCTCCATTCCTGTTATCTCCAAAATTGACAAGCATTGTGGTAACAACTTCTGTTTCCTTAGGACGCTCTGTGGGTTTCATTTTATAGATGAAAACGAACAACAAAATAGCAGACCAGATCATCACAGAAAGTATTGCACTTTTTGCTTTGTCTTTATTTTCTTCGGCTCTGTTTATCGTGTAACCTCTCATTTGCTTTATTCTTTTACCGTGGCAATGGCAATATTTAATTTATGCTTTTCTGCAATTTCCATTAAAAAAACTACATCTTTATGCATAGTGCTTTCATCTGCTCGTATGGTAAATGATTTTGAAGATTTACTATTAAGATCATTCACAATGGTTTGTTCTACCAATTCTCTTGCAACCGGTTTATCATTCACATAATATGAACCGTCTGGCTTTACGCTCACGGTCATCGGATTCGGGATATTATCTTCCACACTTCCTGTTTGAGGAAGTTTAACGTCAATAGCACTCTGATTAGCTGCCGAAGAAGTGATCATAAAAAAGATCAGCATCAGCAAAATAACGTCTGTCATCGCCGCTAAGCTGAATTCCGGATGTGCTTTATTTCTTCTCTGAATTTTCATACTCGAATATTACAAAGGTTTATTAATAAGATCTAAAAATTCGCCGGAGACATTCTGTGTTCTCAAAACAAACTTATCGATTCTAGTCAGCAAAATATTATAGAAAAAATTCGCAGGAATTGCCACCGCCAAACCAACAGCTGTCTGTCCTAATGCCGTATAAATACCTTCAGACAAAGTTTTTGGTGAGAAAGCTCCTTCAGCATGAGACAAATCAAAAAAAGCAATAATCATCCCGATAACAGTTCCTAAAAGCCCCAACATCGGCGCAATACTTGGTACAACTGCCAAAAGATTCAGGTTTTTTTCCATATTGGCAACTTCTATCTGCGCTTGAGATTCCATGGCGCTTACAATGTCTGAAACCGGTCTTCCTAATCTTGAAATTCCTTTTTCTAAAATCCTTGATTCCGGAGAATTCTGGGTTTTGCAGTAATCTGCCGCTGCCTCTATTTTTCCGTCTCTTATAAAATCTTCAATATTATTCATGAAGTTTGAATCAGTCTTTGTAGTCATTCTTTTGATGTAGAAAAATCTTTCAAAAAAAAGATAGACCGAGAATACTCCTAAGGCCAAAACAATCGCCATTACTATTTTAGCAAAAGCACCCCCATGAAATAGGATATCCCAAAATGAAAATTCAAGTTTATTGGCTACCACAGCGGGAGCAGCAGCCTGTGCGATTAAAATCTGAGTAAGTTCCGTTAACAGCATCAATTAGTTTATTTATAATGGTTTGAACGACAAAAATAAAGGATTATTATTAATACTTATCTTAAAATAAGCTTAAAATATAGGTCTACAATAATATTCCGCCTAAAAACAGCAAATTTCTTTCCAAAAATATATTTGAAAAGAAATTTAGACGTGTTTTTTTGTTAAAAAGTTAGTCTTCGTCTACGATAATTTCATCGGGTGTAAACTCACATTTAAGCCTGAATGGAAGCGGATTATCAGATCCTGTGTAGAAATCGTCAATATTCCCTTTCCAGACTACCTGAAGTTCACCTTCTTCATTTTTATCAAACAAAAGCTCGTTGTCGTAAATGAAAGCATCTTCATCATCAAACAAATCAACTTCAGTATAAATTTCGTCTTCAGTATCATTAATCATAAGAGATTTGCCCTCAATTTCAGGTGAATCAATTGGAAAATCATTGACCTGCAGCAAAAGCTGAGGAAAATTATACTGCAGAGAATCATCATCCACATGATCCAAACTGTCATCTGTAATGATCTCGACTTCCAGAAAATGCTTTTGATTGCTATAAACAGCCTTACAGTAAGTGCTTTTTATGTCGTACTTCAATGTTTCGTCCGGATGGTAAATTTTTAAAATCCCTTTCATTATATCTTAAAAAAGAACTGTAATACTATGATTGTTAAACGCTTTAGGCAAAGATAAAAAATTGTATGAATGTTTAAAATATTTTCAAAATTATTTTTTTATAAATAGCAATTCTACAAATGTACCTTATTCTAATATTCTCTATTTTTGTGTTAAAGATTTTAAAATGAAAAATAGTATATCAAATGCTGTACTGGGATTAGGTTTAATCCTAAGTCTGGCTTCATGCAGAAAGACAGATTCTCCGTTAACTAAAATTACACCTACCAATCTGGATTCTATTGCTGCAAATTATTATGAACAATATTTAAAACTGTATCCCTTGGAAGCTACCTCTCAAGGAGATTTGAGATATAATGATCAATTACCTATTAACATTGATAAAGATTTTATTTCCGGCGAAATTGCTTTCTACCATTCTGTACAGACGCAGCTGGAAAACGTTGATTACAAAGACCTTTCAGACGACGACAAGGTAGTCTATGATGTTTTGGATTATACTTTGAAAGATAAAATTGAAGCATACGCTTATCATCCGGAATATATTCCGTTTAACCAGTTTAACGGTTTACCGCTGAATTTTCCTTTATACGGGAGCGGACAGGGAAGCCAGCCTTTTAACACTGAAAAAGATTATGAAGACTGGCTGAAAAGAATGGAAAAATTTCCGGAATGGATGAACGCTGCAACAGACAACTTCCGTGAAGGAATGACTAATAAAGTGGTACTACCAAGAAAATTGGTTCTGAAAATGATTCCGCAGATGAAAGCCGAAGAATTGATCACATCAGATTTTGATAAAAATATTTTTTCGGGTCCGGTAAAAAATTTCCCTAAAAACTTTACTGCTGCACAGAGAGAAAAATTTACTAAGCTCTACCAAGATGCGGTTTCACAAAATATCATTCCTGCCTACACCAAAATGGGAGAATTCTTAGAGAAAGAATATTTGCCTAAATCCAGAGAAACAGACGGTTACAACAGCCTTCCAAAAGGAGACAACATTTATAAATATTACGTAAAAAGCTGGACGACCACCAATAAATCTCCTGAAGAAATCAATAAAATCGGGCAGCAGCAGGTTGCAATGCTTCGTGCCGAAATGGAAAAAGTAAAAGAGCAGGTTGGTTTTACCGGAACACTTGAAGAATTTATTACTTCAGTAACAACAGATCAAAAAGCAATGCCTTACACAACCTCGAAAGAAGTTTTAACTGGTTTTAACGGAATTCTGGCTAAAATTACTCCGAAGTTAAAAACAATGTTCAGCGTAACACCAAAAACTAAATTTGAGATCAGACAGACCGAAAAATTCAGAGAAGCAAGTGCAAGTGCAGAATATATACAGGGAACTCCGGACGGAAAAAGACCGGGAATTTTCTATATGCCGATTCCTGACCCTTCAAAATTTAACGTCACTTCCGGTATGGAATCATTGTTTTTGCATGAAGCCATTCCGGGACATCATTATCAGGTTTCTCTGCAGCAGGAAAACACAAAACTTCCAAAATTTATGCGGTTTGGCTGGTTTGGTGCTTATGGTGAAGGCTGGGCACATTATTGTGAAACTTTAGGACCGGAATTCGGATTGTACACCGATCCTTATCAAAAAATGGGATATTTAAGCGATCAAATGTTGAGAGCTGTTCGTTTGGTTGTTGATACCGGAATTCACAGCGGAAAAATGACGAGAGAAGAAGCTATTACTTATTTCCTAAACAACATCGCTTACGACGAAGCCGGAGCAACGGCCGAAGTAGAAAGATATATGGCAATGCCCGGACAAGCTTTGGGGTACAAAATCGGCTCATTAAGAATCCGGGAACTGAGGGACCAGTATCAGAAACAATTGGGTAAGAAATTCAGTCTGGCGAAATTTCATGATGAGCTTTTGAATCAGGGATGCCTTCCATTGGACGTTTTGAATAGAAAAATGGAGCTTTGGGCGAAAAAGCAGAAGTAAATTGATAAAAAATTATTTAATCTTATTTGTTTTAACAATGATAATCAGCTGTAAAACTGATGAAAAGAAGTCTTACGATAAATTTATTGTTGATCAAAATATAATTAATAATGATACGATTAAACTCCTTTCAAAATATCCCGAATTAAAATTATTTGAAGACGAAATATTCGAAAGTAAAACAAGAACAGCTTATATTATAGAAACAACTAATCTTTTTAAGATCGATAATTATAAGTGTGAGACTTTCTATAAAAATGACACACTTAATATTTTGCTAAATAATAGTAACGAGTATTTTGGAAATGGTATTTTAATTAAGGTTTTTGACGGTGAGTTTTTCATTAAGGATATTGATCCAAAAACATTACATAGAGAAAGAAAATTTATAAAAACCAGCCTTGTTTATCAAAAATTAATTTTAAATAAAAATAATTTTCAGAAAAACGACTCCATTTATGGTTTTATACATTACAATACAAAAGTAGAATCGTTTACAAAAGATTTCAGAGGATATTTTAAAGCAGTTATTAAATAAGACTTATCTAAAATATTAATTTTTATATACAGAAGGTACAATCTAAAATTATGACACAATCTTTAAAATCACTATACACCAGAGATTTAAATAAATTAAAAACAGAAATTGAATCTTATCAAAACGAAGAAGCACTGTGGAAAATTGATAAAGACATTTTAAATTCCGGAGGAAATCTTTGCCTTCATTTGGTGGGAAATCTTAAACATTTCTTTGGAGCAATCCTTGGAAATTCAGGATATGTAAGAAATCGTGAAGAAGAATTTTCATTAAAAAACATTCCAAAATCTGAATTGATTCAACAAGTTGAAGAAACTTTAAATGTTGTTATTTCGACACTTGATCAACTTTCTAAAGAAGATTTGGCAAAAGAATATCCTATTGAGCCATTAGGTTACAAAATGACGACAGAGTATTTTCTGATTCATTTGTTTGGGCATTTGAGTTATCATTTGGGACAGATTAATTACCATAGAAGGTTGTTGGATGTGAATTAATTTAAATTATTTATTCTGAAACCACCCCGTCAAAAATTCTTTGAATTTTCGCCACCCCTCCAAAGGAGGGGAATTTTGCGACTTTTTTTATTTCTCAAACAACATTTTAGTCAGAAAATCTTTCTCTCCCTTTCCTCTTGCGGGAGAATATTCTCTTCCGTAAAAAATAATCTGAAGGTGAAGTTTATTCCAGACTTCTTCTTTCCAAATATTTTTTGCGTCTCTTTCCGTTTCTACGACGTTTTTTCCTGATGTCAGCTTCCATTGCGTCATTAATCTGTGAATGTGCGTATCGACGGGAAAAGCTGGAAATCCAAAGCCCTGACTCATGACTACAGAAGCAGTTTTATGACCAACTCCGGGCAAAGCTTCCAATTCTTCATAAGTTTGAGGGACGATTCCATTATGTTTTTCCAAAAGAAGTTCTGCCATCCTTTTTAGATTCTTGGCTTTTGTATTTGAAAGTCCGATTTCTTTAATGAGTTCTTTGATTTGAAATTCTTCAAGTTTTGCCATTCTTTGCGGAGTTCCCGCCACAGCGAAAAGATTTGGTGTCACCTGATTCACCTTTTTATCTGTAGTTTGTGCAGAAAGCGCAACCGCAACCATCAAAGTAAACGGATCTGTGTGCTCCAAAGGGATGGGAACGGTAGGATATAATTTCTCTAATTCTATCTGAATAAGCTCTGCTCTTTGCTTTTTTGTCATGTAACCCTTAAATTTGAGCAAAAATAAATCATTATGCTGAAAGTAGGAGATAAATTACCGAGTTTTGAAGGAACCAATCAAGATGGAGAAACCGTAAATTCAGAAAAATTACTTGGGAAGAAACTGATTATTTTCTTTTACCCACAAGCAAACACACCCACTTGTACGGTGGAAGCCTGTAACCTCAGCGACAATTATTCTCGGTTAGAAAAAGCGGGTTTTCAATTGTTGGGAATCAGTGGAGATTCGGTAAAAAAGCAAAAGAACTTTCATAACAAATTTGCTTTTCCTTATGATCTGATTGCGGATGAAGACCTTGACATCATCGAGAAATTTGGGGTTTGGCAGGAAAAGAAAACGTTCGGAAAAACCTATATGGGCATCGTAAGAACGACTTTCCTTTTTGATGAAAAAGGAACCTGCACCCGGGTGATTGAGAAAGTAACTTCAAAAACGGCCGCCGAACAAATTTTAGAAGGATAGTTTTTGAAGGACCAACTCACCAATGTTTTCAAAAATAACACGAATATTACAGTGTCAATCCGTTTAAAACATTTGAGTAATTCGCAGTTAACTAATCCGTTTCATAATACATCAATTCTTCATCTTCATTAGGAAGCGTGACGTATTTCTGAAATTTCAAACCTAATTTTTCGATTAATTTCTGAGAAGAAAAATTGTCTTTTGTAGTGATTGCTGAAATTTTAGTCAGACCGAAGTCATCCATGCCGATTGATTTGATTTTCTGAGCTGCCTCATACATATATCCTTTTCCTTCAAATCTTTCCAGAACTGAGAAGCCAATGTCTGTAATATCTAAACCTTCCCTTTCAAATATTCCGACTCCGCCTATTTTTTGGTTTCCTTCTTTTAGAACAATAAGATAATTTCCAAAACCTGATTTTTCAAACTGAGGGAGAAATTTTTCTTTAATATAATTTTCAGCATCAGAAAGAGTCTTGATGTTTCGGTTGCCAATAAATTTGATAAAATTCGGCATATTATAAAGCTCCAGAATAAGATCTGCATCATCCGTAGACATCGGACGAATGATCAGCCTTTCGGTTTCGTAGTTATTATTTTCTTTTTCTGACAGGTTTTTTCTTTGGCTCATCTTTCGGTTCTTCTTTCTTTTCGATTTTTAAAAGACGTGGATTGTTCGGGCACTTTTTGGTATACAATTCAATATAAGTTCCGTTTTCTTTCACTTCAGAAATCTGTGATGTTGCTTTATTTACGGTCACTGTAAAATGCTTTTTCTCATAAGGACACTCCTTTGACGTAACTTTTCCCAGATCCAGATAATAATTGGCCTTATCTTCATAGTAGTTTCCGGCAACGTGAGCGAACTGCTCATCAATAACATAACCTTCCAAAACCTGTGCAAGAGCAGCTTCTTCTACATTATCAACCTTGCCGATAAAATCTTTTAGACCAGCGATTTCGGTGATATAATTTAATTTTCCTGCTTCTGAATAGACTATGTAATAAAAACTATCTTCAGTAGGCGTGATATTAAAACCAGAAGACTGAGGTGCGTAATCTTTTTTGGCACCGGAAGTCTTGATTTCTTCATTTTTTCCGTAGTTATTCTGAACTAAAGTCCAAAAATCAATTTTATCGTTGGGTATAATTCTCGCCAAAACATTCTGAGTGCTGAAATTTTTCTTTTTCTCCTGAGAAAATATAAAAGTTCCTATAGCTAAAAAAAAGATCATGCTAAGTCGAGGTGTATGTATCATAATTCAGAATGCGGCAGATATTATGCCAATATTTTTACATGAATTTATCTCCTTTTTTTATGCTTTTTAAGTCTAAAACATATTCTTTAATCAGCTGATCATGATCTCTGGGACAAATTAAAAGAACTTTCTCAGTATCTACTACAATGTAATCCTTCAACCCGTCAATAACGATTGCTTTACTGTTATTTTTTATATGAATAATATTTCCTTCAGCCTCGTAAGTCATCGAATTTTTTGTGTTGATCGAGTTTTGAAATTCATCTTTTTCACTGTTTTCAAAAACTGAAGTCCACGTTCCCAGATCGCTCCAGCCCAAATCTGCAGGAATTACATACACATTTTTTGCTTTTTCTAAAATTCCGTTGTCGATTGAAATTTTCTGCACTTTAGGATAAATGAGCTCAATACAGTTTTTTTCTGCTTCTGAATTATATTCACAAGCTGTAAAATGCTGGGTCATCTCCGGAAGATATATTTCAAAAGCTTTTTGTATGGATTTTACATTCCAGATGAAAATTCCTGCATTCCATAGAAAATCACCGCTCTCTAAAAAGCTTTTTGCCAATTCAAGGATTGGTTTTTCGGTAAATGTCTTAACTTTAAAGTAGTCTGAATCTTTTTTATCAACAAACTGAATATATCCGTATCCGGTGTCGGGACGGGTCGGGGTAATTCCTAAAGTCACCAGATAATCGTTGGCAGCGGCCTGTTGAAACGCCAATTTTAATTTTTCTATAAAAATATCTTCCTTTAGGATTAAATGATCAGCGGGCAACACCACCATCGTAGCATCAGGATTGATTGCTGCAATTTTATTTGCCATGTAAAGATTGCACGCCGCAGTGTTTTTCATCAAGGGCTCACCGACAATATTATCTTCCGGAATTTCCGGCAGTTGCTGGTGAGACAGACTCACATATTCTTTATTGGTGATGACAAATATATTTTCGTCAGGAATCATTTTACTTATTCTGTCATAAGTCTGCTGAATCATCGTTCTGCCTGTTCCTAATATATCCTGAAACTGTTTTGGGAATTTTTGTGTGCTCAGAGGCCAGAATCTGCTGCCGATTCCTCCCGCCATAATCACACAGTATGTATCTGATTTTGACATATTTAACTACATTTTTTCACTCTAGCCAAAGGTTTGAAAGCATACTTCCTTCCTGTTGCCAGATTGAGACAAAGATAGTTTTTTTTAATCAGACCCTCCAATAAATACTTTTCTGAACGATAGATAAAGTAATCACCTTTCGAAAGCTGCTCAACGTAAATTTCATCATCCTGATGATTTTTAATATGAAAATATTTTACCAGATCCGGACTTGCCATAAAATTGGCTTTCGGAGATTTTGAAAATTTAATGATGATTGGTTTAAAATCATCTTCATATACATCTAAGCTTTCCAGCAGCATGATCCTGAACGTATTTTTCCATTCCTGTCCATGGGAAGAAATTCTTCTGCCGAATTTTTCAAAAGCGATAAGATGCGCCAGTTCGTGGGTCAAAACAAAGAAAAAAAGCTGTGGCGCCAATGTTGAATTGATTGTTATCTCATGTGAGAGATCCCGGAGCTTTCTGTAATCTCCAAGTTTAGAATTGCGATTTCTTGTAATTTTAATATGAACTGAATGATCTGAAAACCAATTCTTTAAATACGGAAGTGTATTCTGTGGTAAAAATTTTTCTAATGAATGAATAGACATTTTACAAACTTAATGGAATTTCTGCATAGAAATTCAATAATTTCAGGCTGAAAAGATAATTATATTTTGCCTGCTCTACCGACCCCTGTGCATTTGCATAATTATTTCTGGCAATATTTAAATCATAAATCGTTCCTCTTCCTGCAACGTAGCTTTTGTCTGCAAAATCCATTGCCAGTTTTGTACTTTTTTCGGCTTCTACAGCAGCAAGGTAGACTTCGTAATTAGCATCCACATCAAACTGGGCCTTTTGTACATTTTGTTTTACAGCTTGTTTTTGTTGGTCTAAAGAATTTTTGGCAATGCTTTCGTTAATTTTTGACTGTTCTACCTGCAGCTTGGTAATTCCTTTGTTAAAAATAGGAATATTCACAGAAACTCCCCCCTGCTGACCAAAATTATCTTTGTACTGACTGAAAAATGTAGGATCAATAATTGAATTACCAAATTGATCAGTTCGCGGTAAAATATTATTGTAAAAACTTCCTATACCGATGCTTGCAGTTACTGTTGGCCAAAATGCTGTTCTGGTCACTTCTGTCTGTGCAATGGCAGATTTTATTCTGCTTTCTGCTGCTTTTACCTGTGGCTGATTTTCGTATGCTGTATTTAAAACCTCATCAACAGAGATTAGCTGCGGACTTAGCTGCTCACCGATTTCAACATTTTCAACATCAAAATCTTTATAATCCTGCAGTTGTAACAACTGAGCTAAAGCAAATAAGCTTCTTCCTACATTAATTTCGGCGGTTTTCAGGTTTTGTTTTTCTCTTGCCCATGCCGCTTCGGCTTCCGCCACAATGGTTTGAGCAGTCGTTCCTACTTCTGTTGTAATTTTTGCTCTATCAAACTGTTTTTTTGCGTTTTCGGTAGCGCTTTGTGCAATTTTTACAATCTCCTTATTCAATAAAGTAGTTAAGTATTGCTGAGCAATCTGAAGGGAAATATCATTTTTAATTGTTTCAATATCATATTGGCTTGCTTCTACATCAAACTGTGTTTTTCTGATGGTCTTCTCTAATCTTCCATAGTTAAAGATCAAAACATCAGCTCCGATATTGATATTATTGCTGAATCTGTCGTTTCTGATACTTCCTGTTCCTAAAGACGCTTGCCCGAAACTTACATTGTTCCCTAAATTTGCAGAGACTGACGGAAGATAGTTATTCTGAGCAATTTTAAGATTGGCATCCTGAATTTGTTTTGAATATTGATTTTGGATCACCTGAAGATTATGCTCAACTGCATAATCTACACATTCTCTTAAAGACCATTTCTTCTGAGCGCTTAGGCCCAGACCAGATAATCCTAAAATAATCACCAAAACTTTTTTCATCTGTAGATATTTATTTTTAAGGTTACATTCTTTCGCATTTCCAAGTATTTTCATTTACAAAACAGATTGAATGCGATTTCGTATCAGCTTTTTATCCATTAGACGTAAAGAATGTAAAAAAGTTACAATTATGAAAAATTATTGTTTCATTTTAATGAAAGTTTTGAGAATTTTGCATTATGACAAACGAAGAATATAAGGAAGCTGTTGATTGGCTTTTCGTTCAGGCTCCGAATTATCAGACCGATGGTGAAAAGGCTTATAAACCCGGACTTGAAAATATCATCCGGCTTTGCGCATTCTTTGGCAATCCGCAGGAAAATATAAAATGCATTCATATTGGAGGTACCAACGGGAAAGGTTCTACGAGTAATATGCTCGCTTCGGTACTGCAGGAGTCGGGTTATAAAATTGGTCTGTACAATTCTCCTCATTTAATTGATTTTACAGAAAGAATCAAAATTAATGGTGTAAACTGTGATAAAGAGTTTGTTTTTCAGTTTATTCAGAAGCTCAAAACACTTCCGGAGGATATTTTTCCTTCCTTCTTTGAGTTCACAACGATTATGGCATTTGAATATTTTTATCAGAAAAACGTAGATTTTGCGATTATTGAAGTCGGGTTGGGCGGAAGGTTGGATTCTACGAATATTATTACCCCTTTGGTGTCTGCGATTACCAATGTTCAGCTTGACCATCAGAATATTTTAGGAAATACCATTGAAGAAATTGCTTTTGAAAAAGCCGGAATTATTAAGCGCAGTGTTTCAATAGTTTTTGGAGACGATGATAAGGTGGTGCAAAATATTATTAAAGCTAAAGCCGAAAATGAGAATGCCAATTTAATTGACGCCACTTTAATACAGACAAATCTACAATCAGATTTAAAAGGAAATTACCAGGAAAAAAATATTAAGGTAGTTCTTGGCTTGGTTGACGAGCTTAAAAAATTAGGGTCAAAAATTTCTGAATTAGATGTAGAAAACGGGTTGCTAAACGTGCATCAAAATACCGGTTTTATCGGCCGCTGGTTTGAGTTTTCACAAGATCCGCTGACAATCTGTGATACGGCACATAATCAGGCAGGTTTAGAACAGGTTTTTTCACAGCTTAATTCGATGCCGATGCACAAACATGTAGTTTTAGGATTCGTAAATGATAAAAATATAGATGAAGTAATGGCCTTACTCCCTAAAAATTCTGTTTTTTATTTTGCTAAGCCATCCATCAACAGAGGGCGTCATCCCAATGATTATGCTGATTTGTTAGCTAAAGCTAAAATTATTTACAAAATTTTTAACTCTGTACAGGAAGCCTATCTTTCTGCAAAACAACAGGCTACACCAGAAGAAATGATTTTTATTGGAGGAAGCAATTTTGTCGTAGGAGAATTTTTAGAAAAAAATTTGATTCATAAAGAATAAGTGTGTATATTTGCACCACTCAAAACGAGAAATCGTCTAGGGCTCTTAGCTCAGTTGGTTCAGAGCATCTGGTTTACACCCAGAGGGTCGGGGGTTCGAATCCCTCAGGGCCCACAAAGGTTTACTGAAACCTTTCAAAAAAATTCAGGGCTCTTAGCTCAGTTGGTTCAGAGCATCTGGTTTACACCCAGAGGGTCGGGGGTTCGAATCCCTCAGGGCCCACAAAAACTCTCGGATTATTTTGAGAGTTTTTTTATTTTAAAAAGGTCATTATAATTTAGGTCCTTTCTTTTAAAATTAATTTTTCATTTTCCCAAGCAGCAACCCTAGTTTATACATATCTAAATTCCGAAGATTAGGATTCCCAGATAGCAGATTTTTTTTTATTCTGCTATTTATTAAATTAAATACTGCAAGAAATAAAAATTCAGAATGTGTTTTTTTTATAAAATGATAGGCACGAACCAATTTGATCTCCGATAACTTATCTTTGATAAAAGTATTTTTGAGCATTCTTGCCAGACTTTCTATAGATTCATTTACCTTTTTAATATAGACCTTGCTTGTCTCAATATCATTATTAAAAACAGGATTTTCAATATGATTTATTTTAATGGTTTTGGATTTCAGTTCCATGGCGAAAAGTAGATCTTCATAACCGTATTTTTCAAATTCAGAATTAAAATTGATCTTTCTGAGTGTCTCTTTTTGAATAACAAAGTTATTAGTCTGAAAAGACAGATACGCCTTACGAGCGCGCTCTGACACGGCAAGATTTTCACGTTTTACGGCAAATTTCCATCGAAGAATATAATCATCTTCAGGTAGGTTTTTACAAACCGTTCTGCCACCATAAATTACGTAGGCATTAGGATTTTGTTCTATAAATTGTATGTATTTTTTCAAAAAATCAGGATCAATTATTTTGCCGTCACAGTCGAGAAAAAGAAAATACTCTCCCACTGCATACTCTAAAAAAAGATTACGGATTTTAGATCTGCCAATATTTTTTTCTAGGAAAATAAAGTCTCTTACTTGATTTTTAAGCGTCTCGTTGATCGATTTAAACTGACTTTCAGAAGCATCATCAATTAAAATGATTTCAGCATTGATTTTGTTTCTTTTAATTTCGTCGTTCAGGTTGTAAACAAGTTGCCGAACATCAAAATTATAAACCGGAATACATACAGATAGCTTCACCGGATTATATTTTATTAATGATTTGCTGCACGCTGATTTCTCCCAAACAAGCCCAGTCACCACGATAACATTCTTTATCTCCAAAAACTGAACAAGGTCTGCAGGTAAGATCATTAATTTGTACAACGTCTTTCTCACTTTGACCAAAACCGAGAAATCCTGCGTATGGATGAGTGGAACCCCAAATAGAAACACAACGTGTGCCTACAATGCTTGCCAGATGCATATTCGCAGAATCCATAGAAATCATTACTTCAAGCTGAGAAATTTTGTCTAATTCTTCTGAAAGAGTGAGTTTTCCTGCCAAACTTTTGGTATTTGGAATTTGTTTTTCCCAATTTTCAAGTGTTTCAGTTTCATTTTTTCCACCTCCGAAAAAGTAAATAGTATGTTTTTCGGCTAATATTTTTACCAGTTCGAAAGATTTTTCCAAAGGAAGCATTTTTCCCTTATGCTGGGCAAATGGTGCAAAACCAACTCCGGATTTTTGATTGCAGATTGGTCTTAATTGGTGGGAAAGTTCAACTTTAAAACCCATTTCACGAAAAACATCGGCATACCTTTCGACCGTAAGCTTGAGTTTTTTTTTATCTAAATTCCAGACATCGGTAAGCTCTTCTTTTTCCTCTTTGCCTTTGTTGATTTTAAAAACCTTTAATCCTTTTCGTACATAAATTTTATCCAAAATTTTTGAACGGATAACATCGTGAAGATCAGCAACATAATCAGGCTTAAGGTCTTTCAGAAGTTCTTTTGCCAACCTGCGGATTCCTAAGAAACCTTTATAATCATCAAAATCAATTCCTTTAAATATAACATTCGGAATATCAGCAAATAAGCTCTCAAAATTCTTTCTGGAAACCATTACAATTTCAACATTGGGATTTTGTTCCAAAAACTCACGGAATACAGGTGCCGTCATGGCGACATCACCGAAAGCGGAAAAACGATATGCTAAAATTCTGATCAAAACTAAGATTTCAGTTGGTATGCGACCGCATAGAATTTAATTTGTTTAGTCATTGCCATAAGACCGTTGGCGCGGGATGGAGATAAAAATTCCTGCAACCCGATTTTAGAAATAAAATCAAAATCCGAATCGAGAATTTCCTGCGTAGAATGGCCACTGTAGATGCTTACCAACAAAGAAACGATCCCTTTTGGAAGAATTCCGTCAGAATCTGCGTTGAAAAAAAGTTTTCCATCTTTAAATTCAGCATCAATCCATACCTTACTCTGACAACCTTTGATGAGATTGTCATCTATCTTACGCTCTTCAGGAAGGCCTTTCAATTCTTTACCCAAATCTATGATATACTCATATTTCTGCTCCCAGTCTTCAAGAAACGCAAATTCATCAATAAGCTCCTGCTGATTTTCTTTAATGGTCATTTTTACATTCTTTCTGCAAAGATAACCAATTTTAAAAAGATAAATTATGGCAGATTTAAGCTGGAAAAAAATATTACTTGTACTTGAAACGCAAGGTTAGACTTATGTTTTTTGAGAGTTTTGGAAATATTTAAGATAAATAAGGCCACTTCGCTTATTTTCGAAATACAATTTTAAATCTTAAGCAAAGCTAATCTTATTAATTTTTTTTTCCATTAATTCTCTTAATGGTTAAAATCGAGTTGATGCTTTTTCAAAAACCCCCAACAATTTTACTTCTTCGTTTTCCCAGCAAAGAATATTTGAAGCTTTCTGCAATTCAGGCTGATAATTTTTTCTTCCTTTATTCAGAATTAAATTAATTGAGGAGGCAATGTTTTCAGGTTGATGATTTTCGATAATCTCGCCTACATTAAATTGTTTTTTGATATTAATCATTTCAGGAAGCGGTGATAAAATTAATGGAACTCGTGCCTGAATACAATCTAAAACCTTATTTGGAAGTGAAAATTCATAACTTTCACCGCCATTTTCCTCGATGCTCATTCCAACATCAGCGGTTAAAGTGATTTTTCTTAAATCTTCCGGAAGCAATTTTCCTAAAAACACCACTTTATTCTGAAGGCTTTCTTTTAAAACCAAATCTTGATATTCCTTCTTCTTTGGTCCGTCTCCTGCAATTTTAAAAATAACATTTTCAACGTGATGCATTGCCAAAACGGCCTTATCAATTCCTCTAAAAGGGTTGATTGCACCTTGATATAAAAGTATTTTCGGATTGTTGTTCGGAATTTCAAATGAAAAATTAATCTTTCTAGGAGCATTTTGAACGACAACAGGTTTGACTCCATATTTATTCTGAAACCATTTTGCATAGCTTCCGCTTGCGGTAATCATAAATTTCAGATGCGGAACAATTTTATTTTGCAGATAACGCCATAATTTCTGAGACATTTTCCCTTGAACTGCGGGCATTTCTGAGAAAATTTCGTGACTGTCGAATACCAAAGGAATATTTAATTTTTTAGATAAAAGATAATTTGGCAGCAACGCATCCAGGTCATTCGCATGAAGTATGGTGTTTTTGTCAGCTTTTTTCTTCAGTTCTTGGTATAACTTCCAATTAAATTCAAAGTAAGCCGTTTTTAAAGTTTTGGAGACCATTCTTATTCTTACAAATTGATAAGGACGTTGCATTTGCTCTTCACCTCCCCAATTATTGCCGATTAATTCAACCTCATAGCCATTTTCATGCAGGGTTTGGCAAACTTTTTCAATTCTCTGGTCCGTGTAAAGGTTACTGAAAGCGGAAGTCAAAATTTTTTTTCTTACCATTACTTTTTCTTAGCTGTCAATAAATGATAAATCTGTACAAAGCAAATAATTGCGTTTGGAATAATAACCGGCCAGAGCATCCCGCTGAAAATTCCATAAACGACAAAACAGATACATCCAATCAAATTGACAATTCTGATTTTTCTTAAATCTTTAAGTATAAAACTCAATATGGTAAAAAGTGATGCGGCATAGCCAATGTAGATAGCAATCTCGGGAGTCATGAGAATAATTTGAGAGTAACAAACTTAATCATTTTCAATAAGATAAAAAACTTTTCTCTGCCATAAAGTCATTAATTGCTTTTTGGTAAAATATTTGTAATTTAGATTAAGAGTAAACGATAAATGTTATCGTTATTCCAAATTTGAGATACAATATTATGGATTATAAGTTTTCACAAGGTTTGAGCCAAGTGTTCAAACAAAGCAAAAATGAAGCTAAGCGGCTGAAGAGTGAATTTCTTAATACAGAACATCTACTTTTAGGTATTATAAAAACAGAAAACTCTGCAAAAGAAATCCTTCAGGGGCTGAATGCCGATTTAACACAGATCAGAAGAAAAATTGAAACTTTAAATACAGCAAGTCTTAATCCTATTTCTGAAGAGGTTACCAATATTTCTTTCACCAAAATGGCAGATCATTCCATTAAACGTGCGGAATTAGAATGCAGACAATATAAGAGCAACGAGATCAATACCGTTCACTTGCTTTTGGGCATTTTATACAAATATGAGGATCCAACTTCAAGTATTTTAGGAGCTTATGATATTGATTATGAAGGAGTTTCAAGAGAATATCAAACCATGCTAAAAAATTCCGGTCAATCTGCACCTCAAAACTCTGCGTATGACGATGACGATGACAGAGAAGAATTTGAGCAAATGAGAAAACCTACAGGAAATTTAGGTTCTGCAAAAAGTAAAACTCCGACTCTGGATAACTTTGGTAGAGACTTGACTTCATTGGCTAGAGACGGAAAATTAGACCCGGTTATCGGTCGTGAGAAAGAGATCGAGAGAGTTTCTCAAATCTTATCAAGAAGAAAGAAAAATAATCCGTTGTTGATTGGTGAGCCTGGAGTTGGTAAATCTGCCATAGCTGAAGGTTTGGCTTTAAGAATTCAACAGAAGAAAGTTTCAAGAGTTCTTTTTGGTAAAAGAGTTATCACTTTGGATTTGGCAAGTCTAGTTGCCGGAACAAAGTACCGTGGTCAGTTTGAGGAAAGAATGAAAGCGATTATGACGGAACTTGAAAAGAACCGTGACGTAATCTTATTCATCGATGAGTTGCACACAATTGTAGGAGCAGGAAGTTCTACCGGAAGTTTAGATGCATCCAATATGTTTAAACCGGCTTTGGCAAGAGGTGAAATTCAATGTATTGGTGCTACAACTCTTGATGAGTACCGTCAGTATATTGAGAAAGATGGTGCTTTGGAAAGAAGATTCCAAAAAGTAATGGTAGAGCCTACCAATATTGAGGAAACGATTCAGATTTTGAATCAGATTAAAGATAAGTATGAAGAGCATCACAATGTAGTATACACAGATGAAGCAATTCTGGCTTGTGTCAATTTGACATCAAGATACATTACCGACCGATTCTTACCGGACAAAGCGATTGATGCGATGGACGAAGCAGGATCTCGTGTTTATATTAAAAACATGAAAGTTCCTACCGAAATTATTGATTTTGAAAAGAAAATCGAAGATATCAAAGAACTGAAACAAAAAGCCGTAAAAGCTCAGGATTATCTGGAAGCAAGAAAGCTGAAAGATGAAGAAGAGCGTTTGCAGATGGAGTTGAATTCTGCTCAGGATCAGTGGGATAAAGATGTCAAAGAGAAAAAAGAAACCGTTTCTGAAGAAAGTGTTGCAGAAGTAGTATCAATGATGAGCGGAGTTCCGGTAACGAAAGTAGGTAAAAATGAGTTGGATAAATTGGCCGGAATGGACAGTAATCTTAACGGAAAAGTGGTCGGTCAGGAAGACGCTGTGAAAAAGGTAGTGAAAGCAATCCAAAGAAACAGAGCGGGATTGAAAGATCCAAATCGTCCTATTGGAACATTTATTTTCTTAGGAACAACGGGTGTTGGTAAGACTGAGCTTGCAAAAGTCATGGCGAGAGAACTCTTCGATTCTGACGAAGCTCTGATTAGAATTGACATGAGTGAGTATATGGAGAAATTCGCAGTTTCAAGATTAGTTGGTGCGCCTCCGGGATACGTCGGATACGAAGAAGGTGGACAGTTAACTGAAGCGGTAAGAAGAAAACCTTATGCAGTAGTTCTTTTGGATGAGATAGAAAAGGCACATCCTGATGTATTCAACATCTTGTTACAAATCTTAGATGAAGGTCACGTTACGGATAGTTTAGGAAGAAAAATTGACTTTAGAAATACAATTATCATCCTTACTTCAAACATCGGAACCAGAGATATCAAAGACTTCGGTGATGGCGTAGGATTTGGAACAAATGCTAAAAAATCGAACTCAGATTCAAGGACTAGAAGTACGATAGAAAATGCCCTTAAAAAAGCATTTGCTCCGGAATTCTTAAATAGAATTGATGATATCGTGATTTTCAACTCTCTTGAGAGAACAGATATTTCTAAAATTATCGATATCGAATTAGGTAAACTGTATTCAAGACTTGAAAAATTAGGGTATAAAGTTGATTTAACCACTGAAGCCAAAGATTTCATTTCAGAAAAAGGTTGGGATAAAGATTTTGGTGCAAGACCATTGAAGCGAGCCATTCAGAAATACATTGAAGATTTATTGGCTGAAATGCTGGTCAACAAGCAATTAACTGAAGGCGAAACGGTCACTTTAGATGTCAATGAAGCTAAAGACGGACTGGAAGGAAAAACTCACAAGACTAAAAAGTCTGCAGAGAAATCTTCTTAAAATCAATTTTAAATAATATAATGAAAGCATCGGGAAATTCTCGATGCTTTTTGTTTTACAGAATTGTTGCAGTTATTAAAGTCCAACCACAAAGCCAACACTAGGAATCAATCCACCAGAAAAAACACTGCTGTTTTCTTTATACAGAACATTGTACATCAAGCCAATTTGCATAAAAGAATTATTCCCTATCTGTTGCATATAACCCCCTCCTAAATACAGTGCAGTTTCCTGTTGATTACTTTTAAAATCATAAAGCTTATCTTCATAATTGACGAAAAAGTGCTGCAGATTTCCACTTACATAGAAAGATCTTGCGAAATAATAATTGACAAAGGGTCCGAAACCAAACAGCTTTGACTTATAGAAATCAGAAGTCTGCCACGAAACACTTCCCATCAAACCAGCTTCCAAATCATTAGTCAGTCGATAACCTACCCTCGGTGAAACCTGAAGATTGAAATAAGAATTGCTTCCAAAGCCAACACCCAAACCTCCACCGAAAGTCCATTTATTGGTTTCAGCTGCTGGTGTTCCTAAAGAAACCTGAGAAAATGATAATCCCGAGATAAAGATGAATGAGAAAATAAATAATTTTTTCATATCTAATGTTTTTGGTGAAATTAAAGTTGCGACTTTTGATACTATCGTTTTTATCAATGCATAAAATTATCATTTTTTTTGTGAATAGGATTATCGTAATTTTGCCGCTCAACTAAGAACTCCCGTTAAGAGTTTCGTAAAATTGAATACATGAAAGTAGTAGTAGGCCTCTCCGGAGGCGTAGATTCGAGCGTTACAGCGTATTTGCTGCAGCAGCAAGGTCATGAAGTCGTGGCTTTATTTATGAGAAACTGGAACGATGCTTCCGTAACTTTGGAAGATGAATGTCCATGGATTGAGGATAGCAATGATGCTTTAATGGTAGCTCAAAAATTAGGAATTCCGTTTCAGGTGATCGATATGAGCGAGCTTTACAAAGAAAGAATCGTCGATTATATGTTTGATGAATATCAAAGAGGAAGAACTCCAAATCCCGATGTTTTGTGCAACAGAGAGGTGAAATTCGATGTTTTCATGAAGACTGCAATGTCGCTTGGTGCAGAAAAGGTGGCAACAGGGCATTATGCACGAGTAGATTCCACAATTGATGAAAACGGAAAAGAAATCTTTCATTTATTAGCCGGAAAAGACAATAATAAAGATCAGTCCTATTTTTTATGTCAGCTGAATCAGGATCAATTGTCAAAAGCATTGTTTCCCATTGGTGAGCTGACAAAGCCACAGGTAAGAGAAATTGCCAAAGAAATTGGCTTGGTAACTGCCGACAAAAAAGATTCACAAGGATTATGTTTTATCGGAAAAGTAAGTTTGCCTCAGTTTTTACAGCAACAGTTGGTTCCGAAAGAAGGTGAAATCGTAGAGATTTTTAAAGATTCGCCTTTGTTTTCTGAAGAAATTCCAACATTTTCATCTAAAGAAGAAGAGCTTGAATTTCTAAGCCGAAAAATTAATTATAAAAAATCTGACGGTAAAATTATAGGAAAACATCAGGGCGCTCAGTTTTTCACGATCGGACAAAGCAAAGGCTTAGGAATCGGCGGCCATAAAGAATCATGTTTTATTGTTTCCAGAGATATGGAAAACAATATCATTTTTGTCGGAGAAGGTCATAGTTTCCCGGGTTTACACAAAAAAGCCTTAAAAGTTGATAATACCGAATTACATTGGGTGCGTGAAGATTTAAGACTAAAAAACGGAGAATCGATGGATGTTTTAGCAAGATTCCGTTATAGACAAGATTTGCAGAAAGCAAAAATTTATCAGTTTGAAAATGTTTTCTTTGTGGAATTTGTTGAACCGCAATCAGCCATCGCAGAAGGACAGTTTGCAGCTTGGTACATTGATGATGAATTGATTGGAAGCGGAGTCATTTCGTAAATATAAAAGACCTTCAGAGAAGGTCTTTTTTTCTTTTAGAACCTCATTACATTATATCTGCGGTTACCGTTTTTTGTAATTCGAAATTACTTTGTTCTTCAGAAATATTCCCAATAATCTCTTTTCTATGCTTAATTCCCCAATCTGTCAGGTTATTGATAATCGTTTGAAGAGATTTACCGTGTTGTGTAAGTTCATACTGAACAGTTATCGGCTGAGTATTTAAAACCGTCCGTTTAATTAATTTATTGATTTCCAATTCCTTCAGCTCTTTACTCAGCATTTTATTCGAAATACCGACAACATCATTCAAGATATCCGAAAATCTTCTTTTGTTGTAATAACAAATAGACGAAATAATAGCTATTTTCCATTTGCCGCTCAATACATCCATTGAATCCTGAACAGCCATCATTTCTTTTTTGTGCTCTTCTGTTTTTAGGGGTTGACAACTCATAAGGTGGTTACTTTTATGTTACAACGTAACTCGGTTGTTACTGTTACTTTTCGTTACAAAGTTACCAAAATAAATTTAAGAGTCATAATTTTGTCCTTCAATTTTATAACAAACAAATCAATGGACAAGTTAAAAGACAAGGTAGCTATAGTTACAGGTGCTTCAAAAGGAATTGGAGCATCAATTGCAAAATATTTTGCGGCAGAAGGAGCAAAAGTGGTAGTGAACTACGCATCAAGTAAAGAAGATGCCGATAAAGTAGTAAATGAAATTACCAGAATCGGTGGAATTGCAATTGCAGTACAGGCCGATGTTTCAAAAGAAAATGAAGTCATCAGAATGTTTGATGAAACTAAAAATGCTTTCGGAACACTAGATGTTCTGGTAAACAACGCCGGAATTTACAACTACGAACCCATCGAGCAAGTATCTGCAGAAACATTTCATCAGCAATTCAACATCAATGTTTTAGGATCAATTTTTGCCATCCAGTCTGCTTTAAAATTATTTGGAGAAAAAGGGGGAAACATCATCAATATCAGTTCCGGAGCAAGCAGGTCACCCTTGCCGACAGGTGCTGTTTATTCTGCAACAAAAACAGCATTAGACGCTTTTACTAGTGCTCTGTCAAAAGAATTTTCTGGCAGAAACATTCGAATTAATTCTATATTGCCTGGAATTGTAGAAACAGAAGGTTCTCATAGTGCCGGATTTATCGGTAGCGAAGCCGAAACTAAATTTGTTTCTAACACACCACTTGGACGTACGGGACAACCGGAAGATATCGCAAAGGTTGCCGTGTTTATTGCCTCTGACGATGCAGGATGGATTACTGGTGAACAGATTGCCGTTTCCGGTGGAATTTATGGTTTTTAATTATTAAAATTTAAAGATGAACAGACTTAAAAATAAGGTATCCGTCATTACAGGCGGAAACAGCGGTATCGGTTTGGGTATTGCAGAAGCTTTTAAAAATGAAGGAGCTGTAGGAACCATTACCGGGAGAAATGAAAAAACGCTAAACAATTCTTTAGAAATTTTAGGCAAAGAATTTATTGCTATTCCGGGAGATGTGACCAATCTTGACGATTTAGAAAATATTTTCAAGAAAACAGCAGAAAAATTTGGCAAAATTGATGCATTGGTCGTGAATGCGGGAGGAGTTGTTGATGGTATTGCAATGGGTACTGTAGACAATGTGAACGAAGAAAGCTATGATAAATACATGGATCTCAATTTGAAAAGCGCCTATTTTACAGTACAAAAATCACTTCCGTATCTAAATGATGGAGCATCAATCATCCTCATCGGATCAAGCGCAGCGCACCGTGCTGCACCGGGAATGGCCATTTATTCAGCGGCAAAAGCTGCAGTTATTTCCTTAGCCAAAGGCTTATCTCTTGACTTACTGCCTAGAAAAATAAGAGTAAACGCACTTTCACCAGGTTCGATCGATACGCCTGTTTTTGGAAAACTTGTTCCACAAGAACAGTTGGATCAGGTAAAGCAAATGTGGATAGATATTACTCCTGTCGGAAGACAGGGACTTCCATCGGATATGGGAAATGCAGCAGTGTTTCTGGCTTCGGATGAATCATCTTTTATAGTAGGAACGGAAATACTTTCAGATGGCGGATTGACGAATATCAGCCTGATGAAATAAATTAATTTCATCATATAAAACTTTAAACTAAAAAGTTCGGGATAATATATTCCGGACTTTTTTAACCAACCAACCAGTCTTTAAAATCTTTTACACGATCTCTGCTTACCGTAATTTCTCCCACAGGCTGAAAGTCGAGCTCCACTTTATAGTTTGGCGATGTGTGAATGTTTTTGATATATTCAGAATTAATAATAAACTGCCGGTTGACACGGAAAAATTTCTTTTCATCCAAGACATCTTCCAGTTCATCCAAAGTAAAATCTGATGGGTAATGACGGTCCGGAGTCTGGAGATAAACAATTTTATTTTCGCTGAAAAAACAGCTGATCTCATCTGTCTGAATAATTTTCAGATTATACCCTATTTTAACCAAAACTCTCGAAAGTGTAGATTTCTCTTTTTTAATTAACTGCTTAATATTCTCTGAGTTAACAGACTGATCCGATGGTAGAAATGATTTGAACTTTTCAATGGCTCCTGCAAGATCGTCGTTCATAATCGGTTTCAAAAGATAATCGATGCTGTTGAGCTTAAAAGCTTTTAAAGTATACTGATCAAAAGCAGTCGTATAAATGATAAAAGCTTTTGTAGAAATTTTCTCGAAAATATCAAACGAAAGGCCGTCACCCAAAACAATATCAGAAAAAATCAGCTGCGGATGATCGTTTTCTGAAAACCATTTTACAGCATCTTCCACAGATTCTAGGTTTGCAACCAGCTGTAATTCAGGAAACAAGCTCAACATTCTTTCCAGTTTTCTTGCGGCGGGTTTCTCGTCTTCGATGATAACCGTTGTAATCATTGGGTTGGTTTTAGTTTAATCTGAAATAAAAATAATTAAATCTTTTCAGCTTTAAAAATTAATCGGTCTTTTCTCCTTGTTAAGTTCTTCTTGCAGGATTTTATTTTCCCAATCTGCATTCAGAAAAAATAATTTTATCGCTTTTATCGTCAAAATAATTCCCCAGACAGCCAATACAATTGATCCGCGAAAAGAATGATCTGTCTCAGCATATTTCACAAAATTTCTGATCAAAATAATTGATGCTACAATGGCAAAACACATGCAGTTTTTATAGAATGATTTTAAATCTTTTACTTTTTTTTGCGCGATGTTGTAATCCATTTTTTTAGTTTTATGATTCTAATTAAAGTGATTTTGTGTTTTTCATTTCCTCTTCCATCAATTCTCTTATTTTCTTCTCTTCCCAGTTTTTTCCGATTCCGAAAGTTCCTACTGCATGAAGTATAATTCCTAATCCCCAACCTAACATAGGCCAGTAAAACCAAAGATGTTCCGGAGATGTTAAAAGATTCAGAATCAATAAAAACGGAATGACGAGGCAGTATGATGTAAGATTTCCATAAAATCCTTTCAGATCTTTTACTCTTTTGGCGGCTTTTTCGTAGGCTCTGTTTTCTTTGTTGAATGATAGATTTTCCATGATGTTTTATTTTTTAAGTTTTAATATTTTTATTTTTTCCTGAGTCAAATGTAGGATAAGAACCATAGATGATTCAACTTTATATCACCGAACGGTTGTTTTTTGCACCTGAACAGGAAAAATCCCGATTCAATGGAATCAGGACTTTTTTTTAGATGAAACTTTTTAAAATTTACTTATCTTTTTCCATCAGTTCTCTAATTTTTTTCTCTTCCCAGCTTTTGCCAAGGATCAATGTGGGAAAGAAAACGCTCACTCCGTGGGCTGCAAGACCAATACCCCAAAATAAAGGAAGTTTAAGATATTCCCAGCTCCAAAAATTTTCTTCCGGGTATAGCTTGGTCATTTTTAATACAAGAATGAGTACATTCACAAAGACAAACACAATAGAATGAATGTAAAATCCTTTGAGTTTTTTCACTCTTTTTTCTGCTGCCCGATAACGGATTCTCTGCTCTATATTATTTTCCATAACGATTATTTTCTTTTTCTAAAATTTCCTTGATTTTTTTCTGTTCCCAGTTGGTTCCAACAGCAAAAGTACTCATCCCATGAGCAGCAAGACCAATTCCCCAACCCAGCATTGGCCAGTAAAACCAATAGTTATTCGGATTGGTAATTAAATTGACGATAATCAAAAACGGAATCACAATGCAGTACGAAATCAAATTCCCATAGAAACTCTTCATTTCCTGCACCCGCTTTTTAGCTCTTAAGTAAGCCTGATCATCCTCCGCAATCAAATCAGTGATTACTTTTGGTTGATGATTGAGAACCGGAAGTTTAACTTTAAAATAATCTTTCGATTTTTCTATGAACACATTTTTATCTGTAAGTAATGAGTAACGCTGTACAATATTGGCTAAACCAATACCGGCGCTTTCTTTAATCTGCTCCCTAATCTGCAAATTATTTTCGACGCATAAAGTATCGCCTTCTGTGAAGATTCTGATTAGTAATGGTTTTGATGATGTGGCTAAATTATGCTTGATGCAATTTTCTAACAGCAGCTGCAGCGAGAGAGGAACAACAAATCTTTTTAAATCCTGATCTTTCACTTCAAATACAAAATCTACACTATTTTCAAAACGGGTTTTTAGTAGATCGCAGTAGGTTTTCGCAAATTCCATTTCATCTTCTACAGTTACAAGCTCTTTATCTTTCTGCTCCAAAACATACCTGTAAATCTTTGACATTGAGGCAGTAAAATCCTGAGCCTTATGTGGATCTTCATCAATTAATGAGCTCAAAACATTTAAAGAATTAAAAAGGAAATGTGGATCTAACTGGTTTTTTAAACTTTCAAACTGGGCGTTCGCAGATTTTGCAATCAGTTTCTGCTCTACAACTTCTTTTCTTGACGTTTTTTTCAGCTCTTCCATAAAGCCTTTTGCATGCAGAAAAGCCGAGATCAGCAATGCGATATTCACCATAAACCAATTGATGAAATTATATTTTCCTCTAAAAAACTCCTCTGTTGTTGCGCTTTTTTGAAATACAACAAAATTGATGTAATTGCAAAAGTAAACCAGGATAAAATTGGCAATAAGAATCGAAATAATACTTAAAACTGCTCTCTTTTGCGTAGCTTCAGACCAAGGAAGGCGTTTGTTGAGAAAATCGTTGATCAGCCCATTTCCCGCACCGATCAAAAAAGAATACATCAATGAAATAAGAAGACTCAATAAAAAATTACTGATGGTTTTCTCATCTGTGAAAAATATAAAGAAGAATAACGCTGTTGCCAGAGAAACCCAAAGTAAGATGATGTTATTTTTTCGTTTCATGATCTATTTTCTGATTCAAAATTAGTCGATTTTCTAGGCAACAAAAATTATTTCCTGCCGAATGGTATTTTTTGCTATCTGAAGGGCATTAAAAAAAACCTTCCGGATCTGGTGGAAGGTTGAGGTTATTCGTTAAAACTATTTTGTGGGAGCAGACATTCCTATAAAATATTCAGCTTCAGATTTGCCCCAATTAGGATCTAAAGCGGTTTTTGGTTGAAAAGAATTGAACTGTTCCAAAGCCTTTTTGAATTGTTCCATTCCTTTTGTTTTGCTTCCTCCATATTGTTCGGGTGTGAAGTAGGTATCTTCTGCTTTGATCAATGTTACTCTCGGATTGTTGGGATTCAGTTTTTCGGCAATAGTCATTTCTTCCTGAGCCTTCATTCCAAAAGTCATGTATCTTTCCTGAGGGTTGACCATCATTTTTAGAGAATAAGCCATCTTTTGAAGCAGATGGATTTCAGAATTTTCCTTTTCTATACTCGCAGCTGCCTCAATATATTTCTGGGCCTGATCAGCAATAGCATCGAGTTCCTGCAATTTTCCTTCCTGCATCAAAGCTCTTCCTTTCTGGATGTATGACAATGCGGTGTAATAATTTGGCTGCCATTTTTTCTGTTCCTTTTCGGCAATTCTTTGAAAATCATTTGCTAAAGCCTGAAAATCTTGTGGGGTTTTTGCAGCTTCAACTTTCGATATTTTTTCAGTCATTATTTTTTCGTAATTAGCCTGAGCAAATGATAATAAGCTCACACATACTAAAGCAAAACTTAAGAAGATTTTTTTCATAATTTCTAAATTTAAGGTTGTTTTTATTAAAGGTAATTGTTTTATTTAAATTTTATAGATTGTTATTGACAGCATCCTCCGTCTTATCGACCCCAAAACTGATAAACATTCCGACAAAAACAAATGTGTTAACCGGCGGAACAACTGCTGAGCTGTAACTTCCGTTTTGTGAGAAATTATAACCGTAAATATTCTTATTTCCCAATACATTTGAGATACTCAAAACGAATATTGTAAAAGCTTTAGCATCTTTCTTGCCTAAGTTTGGCAAATAATTGAAGCTTAGATTAAGCGAACTGTAATCTTTTAATTTTCCTTCGTTTCTGATATAATTAAAAGTTTCCCCATTCATTTCCTGAGTAGCAATATCATAGTACGGCCGTCCTTTTGCGAAAGTGTAAGATAGATTCACCCCCGTTTTCCACTTGGGAATAAATCTTTTAGCAACTAAAGAAAGCGTATGTTCGGAGGCAAAATTAGGTTTTAAACTGACTGGATAATTCAGAAAATCTCTTTTAGAATCTAAAAATGAATAACTTACCCAGTAATCTATATTTTCAAATGTTTTTTTATCTCTCCAGAATAGTTCGAGGCCTTTTGCAAAACCATTTCCGTTATTATTAAAAGCAGTCTGTACTTGTTGATTCTGGTTTGTATCCTGGAAAATATTCTGAGTTTTGATTAGTTCATCATATTTTTTGTAAAATGCTTCAAATCTCAAACTTCTTCCTTCTGTAGATCTTTGAACCTGAAAAATATAATGCTGTGACCGCTGGAAATCTAACTTTGCGGACGAGTTAATGTATTTACTCTCAGGGTTTTGGTAGAATAATCCATAAGCGAAAGAGGTAGTCCAGTCTTTTGTTAAGCGGTAAGCTATCGCAACACGAGGTGCAATGTTGGCTTTACTCAAATAGGAAGAATTTTCTGCTCTGACACCAATTTTTGCTGATAAATTATTGCTGAAGCCCAAATCTGTTTCTACAAAAGCAGATGAAATAAGATCGCGGTAATTTTTTGTTATCTCGCCAAACTTCAGCTTTTCATCAGCACTGTTGAGTTCAAAACCAGCTCGAAGCGCACTGATTTTATTGATTTTTCTTTCTAAAACTGTTTTAAAATTGATGTAATTTCCATCGTTCGAGAGTTGTGATCTGTCTGATTCGATATCATTTTTTTCTGTTGAAAAATTTAAATCCGACTTATTGTAAGAGTAAGAAGTTCCTGCATTCAGGAGATATCTCCCAAATTTTTGTCTGAAAGATAAATTATGATAGGTATTTCTACCTTTTAACCGTACCAGTGCGAAATCTGAATCGGGTTCTAAACTTTCGGTTTTCACACCCATCTTGTTGGTATCAAACATTCCGTAATATTTAAAGAATCCGCCGGATTTTGTTTTAATCCTGAAGTTTGCATCTCCATTAAGCCCTTGTGGAGCATCAATAAAATCGGTGTTAAAATTAAAAATTTCTTTCATCAGATTAAGATTAGAATATCCTGCTGTTGCTCCGAAAGAATAATTTTTATTATCGCTTAATTTCTGGAAACCTCCATTTAAAAAGATCGGTGCAACACCAAAATCGTATGAACTCTGATCGGGAAGATCTACGCTTTCGAGCATCAAAGCTCCAGAAAGCGCCTGACCGTACAAAGCAGAATATCCACCGCTCGAAAAAATATTTCCTTTGAAAAGAGACGTGTTAAAACGATCTCTTCCAGCAATTCCAGGAACTGAGCTGGAGAAATAATTGTTGATCAGACTGCCATCCATAAAAATTTTAGATTCCGTTCCTGTCCCTCCGCGAACGAATAATCCTTCCGTCTCACCTACCTTCTGAACTCCCGGAAGATAATTTAATGCTGATGAAATCTGCCCATCTGCTCCTGCGGTGGTGTAAATATCAATCGGCGTAAGTAATGCTGTAGCTCTTTTTTTGTCGCTTGCTTCGATAGAACCTGCGGAAACTACAACTGCGTCTATTTCGTTGATCTGTTCTTTTAATTCTGCGTTTAACGAAATGTCTTTATCTTCTATGAGAATAGATTTTTCAATGTCATTGTATTTCGGATGTACGAAAGTAAGAGTGTGTGTTCCTCTTTCTGAGGTTTCAAAAGAGAAATTTCCGCCCGAATCGGTGGTTGCGCCATCATAAGTGTCTTTTAATGTTACATTCACCTCAGCAATTCCTTTATTTTTAAAAGTGACTTTCCCGGAAATTTTAAGTTGAGAATAACTCATGAAAAAGCTAAAGAAGGAAATGATGATGATTAATTTTTTATAATTCGTCTTCATGTATATTTGTTTGACAGCAAAATTATATCGAATTGATTGAATGATTGCTTTTTTTTCTACTGAATGGTTATTTTTTTGGACTGAACAGTTCTTATTGTTGTACAAAATTTAGAATTTGTAAGAATTATTTTTCAAAAAGAGGCGGCGCAAATCTTCGATTTGCGCCGCCTTTCAATATAATTATAATTGTTTTACCCTTTCATTTTCATTTCAGCAATGATGTTCATTGCTTCTTGAAGGTAAGTATCTTTCTTAAGGTTTTTGATCCACATTTCAGATTTCTTCTTGAAAGCTTCATCCTTTTTTTCTCTTTCGATTTCTGCAGGATACATTGAGAATTTTAGTCCGTTTTCAAATTTAGTTAGTGCTTTAAATTTTTCGATCTGAGCTTTTCTCTGCTTCATCAAGTCATTGAATTTATTGATATTCAACGTAATGGTTTCTTCTTTATCCAATTGCTCTCTCCATTTTGCAGATTCAAGCAGCAGCTGATAATTTTGATTTTTTGCCATTCTGTCATTGCTTGATTTTTCTAGGGCTTTCACATCAAAATAGCTAAGCTTCTGATAATTTGAACTAGGAATTTTATCCCAAGCCAAAGCGAAGTCGTCATATCTTTCGCCAACCTCTGCATACGTAAAGAAGTCTTCCATTCGTACATCAGAAACAATTCCCTTTCTCTGATTAGACTCTCCACTGATTCTGTAGAATTTCTGAATTGTCAGTTTTAATGAACCGAAATCATCTTCAGTATTTAAGAACCTGTTTAGATCAACAAAAGTCTGTACGGTACCTTTTCCGAAAGATTGTGGCGAACCAACAATGATTCCTCTTCCGTAATCCTGCATCGCTCCTGCCAAAATTTCAGATGCAGAAGCTGAAAGTTCGTTCTGCATGATTACCAAGGGACCCGTCCAGATCGGAGTTTCCTGTTTGTTTTTTAAAGTCTGAATTTTTCCGTTTCCGTCTTTCACCTGAACATAAGGTCCTGCATTCATAAACAATCCCATGATATCACCAACTTCCGTCAGTGAACCACCGCCGTTATTTCTAAGATCTAAAACGATTCCTTCAATTCCCTGAGCTTTTAGTTTTACGATTTCGTTTTTGATATCATCAGAAGCATTTCTGCCTTTTTCATCTTCAAAATCGGCATTGAAACTTGGTAGATTGATAATTCCGTATTTTTTTCCGTTTGGTGAGTTGACAATAATACTTCTTGCAAAGGTATCTTCAATAGCCACTTCTTCACGAATCATCGTCACTTCTACGATGGTTTTATCTTTTTTCTGAACTGTCAAAGTCACTGGAGTTCCTTTTTCACCTCTGATCAGTCTTACAGCTTCGTCAGAAAGCATTCCCACCACATTAACGTGATCTTCTTTTGGTTTAGACCGTACTTTCAAAATTTTATCCCCCTCGGAAAGTTTTTTAGATTTCCATGCAGGCGCACCGATTGTTAATGCTCCCAAATAAAGATTTCCTTTTTTCTCCTGAATGATGGCACCGATTCCTATTACTTTTCCCTTAAACTGAGTATCAAAATCTTCTTTGTCCTTCGGAGAATAGTAGTTTGTATGCGGATCAAAAACTTCTGTATAGGCGTTCATATAAACTGTAAACCAATCCATTTTCTTTCTCTTTTTAAATCTCGTAAAGGTTTCTTTTACCAGATCTTTTACCTCGTCAGTTGCTTTTGTCAGTTTTTGCTGAGGAGAAAGCATTTCAAGCTTTATGGTATCTTTCAGATTAAATTTCTGCACAGAATCTTTCTTTTCTTTCTGAGATTCTTCTTTACTATTCATCGACTCAATCTCCTGAAGAATGTTGTATTTAATGAATTTTTTCCACTCATTATATTGTTCCTGCTTGTCTTTAGGAACATTTTTGAGCTTTGATTCTAAGGTCAAGGTTTCATCTTCTTCTAAGTTAATAGGTTTACTGAAAATATCCTGGGTGATCTTATCGATTTCGTCGACCCTTTGGTATAATCTGTCAACCGTAAGCTTATAGAAAGAAAGATCACCCAAGTTCAGATAATCATCAAGCTTGGTTTCATGCTTTCCAAATTCTGCCATATCCGATTGCAGGAAATATCTCTTTCCAGGATCGATCATTTCAAAATAATGCTTGTACACATCTTTTGAATAGGCATCATTGATGGGCTTCGGGCTATAATGTAAGTATGAAAGAGTGTTTTTAACGCTCACCATTATCGTCTGCATCTTCTCATCGTCATTCTTTGGCGAATTGAAACAAAACATAAGACTGGTTAATGGAATAAGGAGTAGAAATTTATTTAGTTTAAAATTTTTCCACATAAATCTGTATTGTATATTTTATTAAATTAAAAAAAAGCATTCAATAAGTAGCATTTATTAAATGACTGTTACAAACTATCAAATTTAATACCTTATTTATAATTATCAATTAGTTTTAAGTATTTTTGTTAAAATTTAAATCTTTTATGGAAAAGCCGCTTATTCTGGTAACCAATGATGATGGAATTACTGCTCCGGGTATCAGAAATCTTATAGAATTTATGAACGAAATCGGAGAGGTGATTGTGGTTGCCCCGAATTCTCCGCAAAGTGGAAAAGGTCACGCCATTACCATTAACTCAACATTGAGTTATGAGGAAGTTCATCTCGAAGGTCCTCAAAAAGATTTTTCGTGCAGTGGAACGCCTGTAGACTGTGTAAAAATGGCTTTGGATAAAATTCTTCCGAGAAGACCGGATCTTGTGGTTTCAGGAATCAATCACGGTGCCAATTCTTCTATCAATGTTATTTATTCGGGAACAATGTCTGCAGCTGTAGAAGGCGGTGTAGAGGGTCTACCTTCGATTGGATTTTCTTTACAGGATTTTAGCTGGGAAGCAGATTTTACACAGGCGAAAGAATATATTCAGAATATTGTAAGAAAAACTTTGGAAAACCCGATGCCTAAAGGTGTTGTTTTAAACGTCAATATTCCAAAGCTTTTAAAAGAAGAGATTAAAGGTGTTAAAATCTGCAAACAGGCCAATGCAAAATGGGAAGAAAGTTTTGACGAGAGAGTCAACCCGCACGGGAAAAAATATTACTGGCTTACTGGTTATTTCAACAATATGGATGAATCTGAAGATGCTGATGAAACGGCTTTGGCAAACGGATATATTTCAATTGTTCCGGTGAAGTTTGATATGACGGCTTATGAGTATATGAATACGCTGAATGAGGTGATGAAGTTTGATTAAATAAATATTCTTTTGTCTTGAAACAAAATAATCAAAAATTCAAGACTTGGAATCTGAAGGCTAAAAATTAAAATTTAATCCTAAAATCCCCAAAACTTGCGCGAATTCGCTATTTGTTCTTCGATTCAAAATTTGTCTCGCACTTCGAACAGTGGAAATTTTCAACGGATTAAATTTTAATTTTCTTTACGCTTCAGCTTCCTATGTCATAATTGATTCATTACAGTAAAAAATCTGTACAAATCTTGGGAACTCTTATTTTACTTTTAAGCTCTATTTCTGTGAGAATTTAAAACAAAACCTTATCATCCCTTCTCAATTCCTCCAAATACTTCATTTTATCATCTCTGTAAAACAAATTCATGGTTTCGAACGGGATCATTTTCAGATCTTTATTCACAATATGAACGCATGATTTTTTTACTGCTCGAACATCAAAATCGTGTGCATCCATAAAATTCATAATGATAATCCTAAACAAATTGTCGTAATCTAAATTCGGGGCCGAAACTTCCGGGAGACAACACAATAACTGATTGACCTTCGGCTGAACCTGATCTACAGAAATTCCGGTACTGAAAATATCTAATAGCTGCATTTGCAAACCGGCATCCTGTTCGTAGACGATCGTATTTTTCGTTTCATTATTCAGCAAATCAGCAGGATTGATATATCGCGTCAAAGGTATCGTTTCACCTTCCAGCTTTAGAATATACCCCATTGCCAAAGAATCCGGATTACACGGAACAGGAATTATATCATCACCGTTCAACAGCGGAAACTGGTTTAAAATTTCCTGTCTTACTTCTGTCAATGTAATTTTTTCGTGAACTGAATCTTCACGGTTTCTTCCTGCAACTTCAACAGGCTGAAAAGTGATTCCACGAACGCATTTTTGTTTTAAAGCAAACTCAATCAGCTTTCCGATCTCGTCAATATTTTTTCCTTTCTGAAGGACAATAACCAATGTTGTGGAAAGATTTAATTCATTTAATTTTTCTAAAGCTTTCATACGGACATTCGTCAGATCTTTCCCCCTGAAATCTTCCAAAACTTCAGGCTTAAAAGAATCAAACTGAAGATAAATTTCAAATTCCGGAGCATAAGTTGCGAGCTTTTCTGCAAAACCGGGATCATTGGCAATTCGAATTCCGTTGGTATTGAGCATTAAATGTTTAATAGGCTTCGACTTGGCAATATCCATGATTTTAAAAAATTCAGGATGAATTGTAGGTTCTCCACCACTGATCTGAACGACATCGGGTTCGCCTTCGTTTTTAACAATGGTATCAAACATTGCCTCAATTTGCTCCAAACTTCTGTGACTACCGTAATGCGGTGATGACATTGCATAACACGTGGGACAGGTCAGGTTACAGCGGTCGGTCACTTCCACAATAGAAAGACAGCTATGTTGCTCATGATCAACACACAAGCCACAATCATAAGGACAGCCAAATTCTACATCTGTCCCAAAATGAACAGGCATTTCCGATGCTTTATTATAGTTTCTAATATTTTTGTAATACTGAACGTCTGCAGCAATCATCGTTTTAAAGAAACCGTGATCAGGGCATCTTTTGGTCATAAAAACCGCTTCATCTTCAATGATGATCTTTGCGCCTACTCTTTTCAGGCATTCTGGACAAAGGCTGATTGTATAATCGTAATAGGTATAATTTCTTACCGGCATAATTTTAATTTTTTACATTCCTCCACATACAACCCCGCTTATCAATCCACAGATTAACATAGAAATAAGCATCGTCATCCAAAACTGTTTTTTAGAAAATTTTCGACCGTCTTTACTTTCATAAATCAATTTTACAAAAACGGTAACAAATAATGATACAAAGGCAGCTACACCAAGAATCATCAGAATAATGATGGCGACCAAACCTTCTAACCCACCAACTTCCAAGAGTGTAAGCATTTTCATAATTTAATTATTTTTTTAGGTTGAATTAAATTTCTCTCGCTTTTTAATACATAAATATAATAAATAATCATTGAAAGACAGACTAGTTGAATGGTTCCCAAATTCCCGATCATATCAATTTTAGGTTTAATAAAATCTAAAAGAAATCTGAATGAAAAATAACTCAGCATAAAAAGTTTAAACAAAAATCCGGAAACATATTTATTCTTCCGAGCAATCATTTTCAGTTCAAACCACATGAAAAGTAAAAATGCAATCTCATATAATGCGACAGGATGTCTGAGATATTCATCACCAAGATGCATTCCGAAAATAGATTCTGTGGGTAATCCGTAAGTTTCTTCATGAACTCCCATGAAAAAACAACCTATCCGTCCGATAATGATCGCTAAAATTAAAGGAAAAACGATCAAATCTCCTGTACTTTCTTTGTGACCGACAACTTTCTTGGCTATTTCTACACCGATTAATCCGAAAGTTAATCCGCCAACAATGGTATTATTCGTCCAAAATCTTTTAAAGCTAAAATTTTCAAACAAAACATACGGGTTTTCGAGATTTCCGATCAATTTTGAACCGATCAAAGCTCCTGCTGTTGCACCAATGAGTACGGCAGCCGAAGTATTAAAAGACATTTTTTCAGTAGATTTTCTTTTTAAATAAAAATAATAACGCATTGCTACGAATATCCCTAGTGTTTCAAACACAGGGTGCGCAAGAATCGTTTTTCCAAAAATTTGAAATGTAACAGGAAAATCCATCATTTCAAAAGTAGTATATTTAAGATAAATTTCTAATTTTAATTTTTAAACATTAATCAAATTATAAAATGCGGATAGAAAATGATATAAAGCTGGGCTTTAAAGATGTGATGTTCAGACCAAAACGTTCAACTTTAAAATCAAGATCAGAAGTTGACCTGGAAAGAGAGTTTACCTTCCTTCACACTCAAAAAAAATGGAAAGGCACCCCCATTATTGCAGCCAATATGGACACCGTGGGAACTTTTGAAATGGCTGTTCAACTGGCAAAAGATAAAATTATCACCGCAGTACACAAACATTACACCGTTGAAGAATGGTCAGAATTCCTTGAAAATCAAGACAAAAGCATTCATCAATACATCGCTCTGAGTACCGGAACAGGAAAGGCTGACGAAGAAAAAATTAAAGTAATTCTTGATCAACATCCTCAGATTGAATTTCTGTGTATTGATGTAGCTAATGGCTATTCTGAACATTTTGTGCAGTTTGTAAAAAAAGCAAGAGCCAATTTTCCTGATAAAATAATTATTGCCGGAAATGTGGTAACCGGAGAAATGGTAGAAGAACTTCTTTTGGTGGGTGCAGACATTATCAAAGTGGGAATTGGTCCAGGATCGGTATGCACAACGAGAGTAAAAACCGGTGTTGGTTATCCTCAGCTTTCCGCCATTATCGAATGTTCAGATGCGGCCCATGGATTAAAAGGTCATATCATTGCAGACGGCGGGTGTAAGGTTCCGGGAGATGTTGCGAAAGCCTTTGGCGGTGGAGCAGATTTTGTAATGCTCGGCGGAATGTTTGCCGGTCACGATGAAAGCGGTGGCGAAATGATAGAAGAAAATGGTAAAAAGTTTAAACTGTTCTACGGAATGAGTTCTAAAACCGCAATGGATAAACATGCAGGCGGCGTTGCTGAGTACAGAGCTTCGGAAGGAAAAACAGTAAAAATAAAATACAAAGGTCCGGTATCCGAAACTGTGAAAGATATCCTGGGCGGAGTGCGCTCTACCTGTACATATGTTGGCGCTTCTACACTCAGAGAATTATCAAAAAGAACAACTTTTATAAGAGTCCAGGAGCAGGAAAACCAAATTTTTAATGATTAAACAAAAAAAATCCCTTTCATTGCTTTTATGAAAGGGATCATATTTTAGATTAAAATCTTCATTAAGTAAGCATTCCGCCGTCTACATTCAATACCTGTCCGGAAATATAAGACGACATTTCGCTTCCAAAAAATACACACGCATTGGCTACGTCTTCCGGTTGTCCTCCTCTTTTCAAAGGAATACCTTCTCTCCATCCCTGAACTGTTTTTTCATCTAAAGCGGCTGTCATTTCGGTTTCAATAAATCCCGGAGCAATAGCGTTGCAACGGATATTTCTTGAACCTAATTCAAGCGCTATAGATTTTGTAAAACCAATAACTCCAGCTTTAGAAGCAGCATAGTTTGCCTGTCCGGCATTTCCTTTTACACCAACCACAGAGGTCATATTGATGATAGAGCCCGATTTTGCCTTCATCATTGGCTTAATTACAGCCTTGGTAAGGTTGAATACAGAATCTAAATTGACTTTGATGATGGTATCCCAGTCGTCTTTTGACATTCTCATCAATAGGTTATCTTTTGTAATTCCAGCATTGTTGACCAAAATATCAATCTTGCCGAACTCAGCCATTACTTCTTCTACTAACTTTTGAGCGGCATCATAATCTGAAGCATCAGACTGATATCCCTTAATTTGAGTTACAGAACTTAAAGCAGTTTCTAATTCTTTTGCCTTTTCCACAGAACCGGCATAAGTAAAAGCTACTTTAGCACCCTGTTGAGCGAAAATTTCAGCAATTCCTTTTCCGATACCTCTTGTAGCTCCGGTAATTAGCGCTACTTTTCCTTCTAATAATTTCATATATTTTGATAGTTATTTAAATTTGATATTCTTGTCGGCAAAGATATTATTTATCTTAAAATATTGTACTGTTTATGAATTCAAAATCCTCAATTACTTGATTGAATTATTCACAATGAGGACAATTTCGCCTTTTAAAGTTTTACTTTTAGAAAATTCAATTAACTCATCAATTGTACCTCTTTTTGTTTCTTCAAATTTTTTTGAAATTTCCCGGCTCAAACTTGCTCTTGTTTCTTCCCCGAAAAATTCTTTGATCTGTTCTAAAGTCGTGTTGATCTTATGCGGACTTTCGTATAAAACAATGGTTTTTTTCTCTTCTGCTAATTGTTTCAGTTTTGTTTGTCTTCCTTTTTTTGGAGGAAGGAAACCTGCAAACAAAAATTCATTATTTGGTAATCCGGAAACCACCAGCGCCGGAATCAAAGCGGTTGCTCCTGGAAGACAGATCATTTCAATACTGTTATCCGAACCGGCTTTTGCCAATAAATAGCCGGGGTCAGAAATTCCCGGAGTTCCTGCATCGGTAATGATGGCGATATTTTGACCGCTTCTAAGGTCTGTAATTATTTTTTCAGTAGCTTGATGCTCATTGTGCAAATGATATGATTTTAAAGGCTTTGAAATCTCGTAATGTTTCAAAAGCACTCCCGAAGTCCGCGTATCTTCGCATAAAATATAATCTACTTCTTTCAGCACTTTTATCGCTCTGAAAGTCATGTCTTCTAAGTTCCCGACAGGTGTTGGAACAAAATATAGGATTCCGCTCAAAATTATAAGAATTTATTTTCTACCAATATCCAAAGTCTCTGAGCATATTCATCTACTTTATTCCATTTTCGGTCATAATAAAGTTCGCTCAGATATTCTTTAGCCTCTTCCAGATTCTTGCATTTGTTCAGTTCCGAAACAGCGTGATTAAGATCTGTCTGGCTTCCTCCGAAAAGCAATTTTGTGAAAGCCATTCTGTCGTTCAGATCTAGTCTGAACTCTGGCTTTTGCTTTTCAGCTTCCATATATTCTGTTGGAATATTGGTTTTCAGTATACTTCCTGTATCTTCTTTAGATATCGAATCCTGCTTTTCCTGCGGAATTTCTCTTGAAAGAGGATCGTCATCAAATAAGGTCTGAATTGTTTTCAACCCTTTTATATTTGCCAACCTTATTTTTTTCTCCCGCTGATAGGCCTCAAGGTTTTCAAAGCTTTCATCAGATGCCGGTTTTTCTTTTTCTGCTTCTGGCAAAGGTCTGTCTATATCAACGATTTTTCTCCTGTCAGTTTCTTCAGCTTTTAATACCGAACTTTCGTTATCCGATTCAGTATCTCTCTTTATTTCTGTAAGAATGCTTTCTACATTAGAATTTTCTGTGATCATTTCATCTTCATCATATTTAAAATCGTCTGAAACAGAGTCATTTTCAGACTCTTCAATCAAAATTTCATCTTCGAGCTGCTCAGACTCAAACATATTAGGAATTTTTTCAGCTGAATTTTCATTTGTTCTCAGAGACTCATGATTTTCCTGAATTTTTTCTTCCTCTTCAAATAAATCTGAAACGCTTTCATCTGAAATTTCATTTTCAAACTCATCAATTTCGTTTAACTGATTATTAAAAATAGCCTCTTCTTCTGTCACTTTCTGGTCAAATGTTTCCTCATCACTGGAATCATCTTCTGGAACAGAATTTTCAAGAATTCTTTCTTCATCCACAAAGCTTAAAACTTTTGAAGTTTCTTCAGATACATCTTCTTCGATTTCATTCATCTGATGGTCAAAAATTGATTCTTCTCTAGCACTTTCTATATTTAAATCTTCCTGAATTGTATCTTCTTCATTCAAAATTTCAGAATCTTCTGCAATATTCTCCTCTTCTGCAATACTGACCAGATTTTCATGGTATTCATTTTCAACAATTTCATTGAGTTGATTATTGAAAATGGCCTCTTCTTCCATCACATTGCTGGGGAGATTGCTTTCACTTACTCCAATCTCATTCAGTTCGTTGTTAAAAATAGCTTCCTCTTCCATGATCCCGTGTAAAAAATCCTGAGACTCTGCTTTCATTTCAACTGTTTGATTATCTGAAAACTGTAAATCATTATTTTGGTAATACTCCACTTTAGAATTCAGCAGTTTTAAAAATGAAATTCTGTCTGCAAGCTCATCGATAAGATTTTGCTTAGAAAGTAGCTCGTCAATATGGTTTATTTTGTCAAGAATACTAATGATATTCTTAGATTCAAAAAAAATTTTTTCCTGTAAATCTTGGATGTTCTGCATAGAAGAATCTTATTAAAATTGCTTACTTTTGATCTTAAAATATTACGGCTAAAATAACAAATGTTTTTAGAAAATACAATTAATCATTCCAAACAAAGCGGTTGGATGGAAGTTATTTGTGGTTCGATGTTTTCCGGAAAAACCGAAGAGTTGATCCGAAGACTCAGAAGGGCTGAAATGGCGGGGCAGAATGTGGAAATTTTCAAACCCAAAACAGACACAAGATATTCTGATGAAGATGTTGTTTCGCACAATAAAAATAAAATCCGAAGTACTGCAGTAGAAAATCCTAACGAAATTATTCTTTTGGGGTCAAATTGCGATGTAGTGGGAATTGATGAAGCGCAATTCTTTGACGAAAGCATCGTTGAGGTAGCTAATCAATTGGCTAACAACGGTATTCGCGTGGTAATCGCCGGCTTGGATATGGATTTTCTCGGGCGTCCTTTCGGACCAATCCCTAATCTGATGGCAACTGCAGAATATGTGACCAAGGTGCACGCTATTTGTAAAAGAACAGGAAATCTGGCAAATTATTCAATGAGGATCTCCCAGGGGAATGATCTGGTAGAATTAGGAGAAACTGAAAGTTATGAAGCGGTGAGCCGTCGTGTTTTTATTGAAGAAGTGCTTTCTAAGAAGAAATAATGATTAAATTAGATTGAATTTAAATCATCAACTACACAACAAGTTCGGAGGCTAATGAATTATACAATACAGCAAATTGCAGACATTACTGATACGGAAGTTATTGGAGATAAATATTTATCAATCAAAAACATAGCTTTTGACAGCAGAATTATTTACTCAACTAAACATACTGCGTTTGTTGCAATCAATACAAAAAAAAATTCTGGTGAAAAGTTTATAGAATCGGCTATAGACCGAGGAATTAATGTGATTATTTCTGAACACCATTATCCGCAATTTGAAAATGTAACATGGATTATTGTTAAAAATTCTATTGAATTTCTTCAAAAGTTAGCTCAATTTCATTTCGAACACTCAAAAATACAATCCATCGGAATTACCGGTAGCAATGGTAAAACAATTCTTAAAGAATGGCTCTATCAATGCTTATGGAACGAATTTCCAACGGTAAAAAGCCCGAAAAGCTTTAATTCGCAGATTGGTCTTCCTCTTTCTTTGCTGCAAATAAATTCAGCTCACCAGCTAGGAATTTTTGAAGTAGGTATTTCAATGCCTGATGAAATGCAGAGATTGGAAAATATTTTTCATCCACAAATTGGATTGCTGACTCATATTGGTACCGCTCATGCAGCCAATTTCACATCTGAAGAAGATTTAATTGATGAAAAATTGAAGCTTTTTAAAGATTCTGAGGTCATTATTTTTAATGGAGACAATCAAATAGTTTTCAATAAAATAAACAGCCTGTATTCAGGTAAAAAATTAATCTCATACGGATTTGATGAAGCTAACGATGTTCGTATTAAAAACAATAATTCAAAAAACGAAAATGTCGTTGTACAATATCTGGGTGAAGAGATCATATTCCCTGTTCATCAAAGAGATGAAGCCACTTTGATCAATGCTTTGGCACTGATAACGGTTTTGAAACAGCTGAAAATCAGCAATGAAAAAATTGTGGATAAAATCAATTCTTTGAAAGCTGTAGAGATGCGCTTGGAAGCCATTGAAGGAATTAAAAACAATATCATTATCAATGATTCCTTTAATTTAGATCTGGATTCTTTAAAGACCTCCTTACAATTTCTTAATGAATATAAAAAAGCGAAAAAATCTCTGGTGTTAACTGATATTATTGGCGTCAATGCCAATTCTAAGGAGTTGTATGGAGAAGTTTCAGAATTAGTCAATGACCAAAATTTTGACACTGTCTTTCTAATTGGTGAGAAAATTACTCAATTTAAGTATTTGTTTAAATCTAAAACATTTACTTTTATTGATGCCCAGGAATTGATTGATAATAAACATCTTACAGAAATTGAAAATCAAATCATTCTTTTAAAAGGTGCAAGAAAGTTTCAGATTGAAAAACTGAAGGATCTGCTCGAACTCAGAAAACATGATACGGTTTTAGAGGTCAATTTAAACGCTATACTTCATAATATTAATTATCATAAATCTTTGCTGAAACCTACAACCAAAATGATGGCAATGGTAAAAGCAAATGCTTACGGATTAGGAAGCTATGAAATATCTGAGTTTTTACAGCATCACCATATTGATTATCTGGGAGTTGCTTATGCAGATGAAGGGGTTGAGCTTCGGAAAAAAGGAATCACCACCCCCATTGTGGTGATGAATCCTGAACAGCATAGTTATGACGCAATTATCCAGTACAATCTTGAGCCGGAAATTTACAGTTTAAGAGTTTTGGAATTGTTTTATGATTCAGTACAGAAATCAGGATTTGATAAGAAATACCCGATTCATATCAAACTTGAAACCGGAATGCATCGCCTTGGGTTTAAAGAATATGAGCTGGATCAGCTGATCCAAAGTTTAGTACATAAAAACTTGACAATTCAGAGTGTTTTCAGTCATCTATCTTCCTCGGATATTCCGGATGAGAAGGAATTTACAATGAAACAGCTAAAGATATTTGAAAAAAACTCAAGTTATTTAATTGAAAAATTAAATAATCGCCCGTTCCGCCATATTTTAAATTCCTCAGGAATCACTAATTATACTGATTATCAGTATGACTTGGTAAGAATTGGAATTGGAATGCTAGGAGAATCATCCGATTTTGAAATTCAGAAGCAGCTGCAGTCAACAGTCAGCTTTAAAACGGTTATTTCGCAGATTTCTTTAGTAGAGAACGGAGAATCTGTAGGTTACAGCCGAAAATATAAAACAGATCATTTAACAAAAATTGCAACTATTCCTGTAGGTTATGCAGACGGAATACCAAGATTAATCGGAAATGAGGTTGGAAATGTAGGAATTCATAAAACTCTTGTTCCAATCGTTGGAAATATTTGTATGGATATGATGATGATTAATGTCGACAGTGTCTCAAACGTAAAAGAAGGTGATACCGTCACGGTTTTTAATTCAAAACCAAGTCTCAAAGAATTTGCAGGGTACTGCAAAACAATCACCTATGAAGTTTTAACCTCAATTTCTCCTCGTGTGAAACGGATTTATATAAAAGATTAATTATGAAGAAACTCCTTGTTTTTTTATTCGCATTTCAATTGCTATTTGTCCAGTCGCAGGTGAAAAAAGGTTTGGTCATTCCAAAAAATCCAAAAATTGGACTTTCTCTTGCGGGTGGTGGTGCAAAAGGTTTTGCACATGTCGGAGTTTTGAAGGTATTGGATTCCTTAGGAGTAAAAGTTGACTATATCTCAGGAACCAGCATGGGAGCGATCGTTGGAGGCTTATATGCAGCAGGCTATACGGGCAAAGATATTGAGAAAATTATAACTGATACAGACTTCTACTCTTTAATCAGAGACCCAAAATCACGTACTGAGAGCACATTTTTCAATAAATCGGTTGATAAATATCTGCTTTCTATTCCTTTAAAAAACGGAAAGATCAATCTTCCATCTTCAATCAGCTCAGGACAGAAAAATGTGTATTTGCTGAAAGAATTATTTAAAAATGTATCCACAATCGAGGATTTCTCTAAACTTCCCATTCCCTTTTTATGCGTTGCCACTAATTTAGAAAGCGGTAATATGCAAATTTTTGAAAAAGGAGATCTGGTGCAGTCAATCATGGCAAGCTCTGCTTTTCCCTCATTGATGGATCCGGTAAAGATTGGCGATAGCATCTATATTGATGGAGCAATGACCGTCAATTATCCTTCAAAACCTCTAAAAGATAAGGGAATCGACATCGTGATAGGGGTAGATTTAAATCAGGACCTTTCAAGAAGAGAAGATTTAAATAACATCATTTCAATTTTAAATCAGGTAATTGATTTTGGAATCCAAAAAGATACTCGACGTCAGTATAAATTTACCGATATCAATATAAAACCGAATCTTAAAGGAATGACCGCTACTAGCTACGATGACAAGAAAAAAATTCTTGACAGCGGTTTTGTAGAAGGATTAAAATATGCAGACATCTTAGATCAGCTTCCAAAAAGAGATTTTGACCGTTTGAGACAAGCCGTAAATCCTATCTATTCTAACGTTTATAAGATAGATAGCATTGATATCGTAGGAAGCAGAATATATGGTAAAAACTACGTTCTAGGTAAGATGAATCTCAGGCTCCCATCATTACAAACGTATGGCAGTGTAAATAGAGGAATTGATAAGTTAGTAGCCACAAATAATTATCGTTTTATCAATTATGATATCGTAACAGAAGATGATATCAGTTATCTGAAATTATATGTTACAGAAGATGATGCGAGACATTTTCTAAAATTTGGATTGCATTATGACGAAATTTTCAAAACCGGGTTGCTTCTGAACTATTCTGCGAAAAGATTACTCTTCAAAAACTCTAATCTTTCTTTAGACATTGTAGTTGGGGATAAACCTAGATATTACCTCAATTATTTCGTTGATAACGGCTATATTCCGGGATTTGGGCTTTACTCTTCCGGGATGAGTTTTGATTTAAAAGGAGACAATAATATCAATGTTGACAAATGGGAGTGGCTAAGAAATGAAGTGTATATACAATCTATCTGGAAAGACAAATACGCCATCGGAACTGGATTAAGCCATGATTATTTCGAAGCGGAAATGAATGGTACCAACAAAAGATACAATCGTTTTTTGAATCCCTATGTATTTCTGAAAAGTGATACCCAGGACGATAAAGATTTCCCACGAAGAGGATTTTATTTAAATGCTGAAGGCAAAGTCATTGATTTGTTAAAATCTGAAGTTGAAAAAAGAGTTGTACAGGTAAAAGCAGATATCAGAGTAAATGTTCCAATATCAAAACAGTTCAGCTATCACCTTAATTTATACGGAGGGATTACCATTGGCGATAATCTTCCACAATTTTATCAATACAGATTAGGTGGAATATTTGAACAAAATGTTGTGAATTTTAAAACATTCAATGGTTTTTATTTTGCACAGTTAAACAGCAGCAACGTTGCCATGATTTCAAACGATATTCAGTTTAAATTTTATAAAAACTTTTTCCTGAGCGGAAATTTTTCTTTTGCCAATCTTTCAGATGATATCAGTTTTGAAGATGCCGTAAAAGTGAATTACAGCTCATTAGGCATCATGGCTGGCTACAAGTCTCCTTTTGGGCAGATCAAATTCAATTTCAGCCATTCACTTAAAAATAATCAAAAAGGTATATTCAGTGTTATTCTAGGACATTGGTTTTAAAATTATGATACAATTCTTTTACGAAAGCTTACCGGATTCTGTGAATACAGATTACAAAAAATGGCTGGAAGAAATTATTCTTTCGGAAGAAAAAAAAGTAGGTGATATCAACTATATATTCTCCGATGATGAGTATTTACTCAAAATCAATCAGGATTATTTACAGCATGACTATTATACCGACATCATTACTTTCGATTCTGTGAAAGGCAAAACAATTAGCGGAGAGATTTTCGTATCTTTGCAACGCATTTCAGACAACGCCTCTACCCTATCCAAAAACTACGATGAAGAATTAAGAAGAGTCTTAGCTCACGGTATTCTTCATTTATGCGGTTATAAAGATAAATCAGAAGCCGAAGAACAGGAGATGCGGAGCAAAGAAGATTTTTATATTGCAAGATATAATTAAGAGCTATTTCCCGCTGTCCGCACTTGCTTTTTTCTTTTTCAAAGAAAAAAGGCCAAACAAATGCTATCATCGGGGCTAGAAATACAAAGTACAGGCGCTTGTAAGCCTCATTCAGCATAATGTTTCACGTGAAACATTTATACAGATTTTAAAATTAAAGCTTAAGAAGCGATTGAAATGATTTCAGAAATATATGATGTAATTGTAGTAGGTGCAGGTCACGCAGGTTGTGAAGCTGCTGCTGCTGCTGCCAATTTAGGTTCTAAAACCTTATTGATTACCATGAACATGCAGACCATCGGACAGATGAGCTGTAACCCTGCAATGGGAGGTATTGCAAAAGGACAAATCGTAAGAGAAATTGATGCAATGGGCGGTTACTCCGGAATTATTGCGGACAAATCTGCAATACAATTTAAAATGCTTAACCTATCAAAAGGTCCTGCAATGTGGTCTCCTAGAACACAAAATGATCGAATGCTTTTCGCAGAAGAATGGCGTTATGCATTAGAAAATACTCCGAATCTTGATTTCTTTCAGGATATGGTGAAAAGTTTATTGATTGAAAATAATCAAGCTGTAGGCGTAGTTACTTCTCTTGGAATTAAGATCAGATCAAAATCTATAGTTCTTACAAACGGAACCTTTCTTAATGGATTAATCCACGTAGGTGATAAACAATTAGGAGGAGGAAGGATGGGTGAACCGAGAGCTTTTGGTATTACAGAACAATTGGTTTCTTTAGGATTTGAAGCAGGAAGAATGAAGACAGGAACTCCACCTAGGATTGATGGTAGAAGTCTAGATTACTCTAAGATGGAAGAACAGAAAGGAGATGAAAATCCAGGTAAATTCAGCTATTTAGATAGTCCGAAACTGACTAAGCAATTAAGTTGTCATATCGTTTATACCAATGAAACTGTACATGACGTTTTGCGTGAAGGATTTGACAGAAGCCCCATGTTTAACGGTACGATACAGAGTTTAGGGCCAAGATATTGCCCAAGTATTGAAGACAAAATTAATCGTTTTGCAGAACGTACCAGACATCAGCTTTTTGTAGAGCCGGAAGGCTGGAAAACCGTAGAAATCTATCTGAATGGTTTCAGTTCTTCGCTTCCTGAGGATGTTCAGATCAAAGCCATGAAACATATTCCGGGATTTGAAAATGTAAAAGTATTCAGACCTGGCTATGCTATTGAATATGACTATTTCCCTCCTACCCAACTGAAGCATACTTTAGAAACAAAACTGATTGATAATTTATATTTTGCCGGTCAGATTAACGGAACTACAGGATATGAAGAAGCTGCCGGACAAGGTCTGATGGCGGGTATTAATTCTCATAATAAAGTTCATGAAAAGGATGAATATATTCTTAACAGGGATGAGGCTTATATAGGCGTTTTAATCGATGATTTAATTACAAAAGGCACCGAAGAACCTTATAGAATGTTTACCTCCAGAGCTGAATACAGACTGCTGCTAAGACAGGATAATGCAGATATCAGATTGACCGAAAAAGCGTATCAGCTAGGTTTGGCAAAAGAAGAAAGATTGTACAGAGTTGAAGAAAAAATTGCTAAAAGCCAGGAACTGGAATCCTATCTTAAAGAAACCTCTTTAAAACCAGGATTGATCAATCCCATATTAGAAGGCATTGAAAGTAACCCAGTAGATCAAGCTTACAGAGCATCTCAGTTTCTTACAAGACCTAATATAACTTTAGATAAATTAGATGAGATCGATTCTATCAGAGAATTTACTTCTCAATATAGCGATGAAGTAAGAGAACAGGCTGAAGTCAATATCAAATATAAAGGCTACATTGAAAAAGAAAAAGAAAATGTAGCAAAACTAAATAGACTCGAAAATGTGAAAATTCCCGAAGATTTCGACTATATTAAAATATCAAGTCTTTCTGCAGAAGCTAAGCAAAAAATGACGAAAGTGAGACCTAAAACATTAGCTCAAGCCGGCAGAATCAGTGGTGTTTCACCGTCTGATGTCAACGTTTTAATGGTATATCTAGGTAGATAGTCAATTATGTTTCACGTGAAACATTAAAATATATTAAGGTATTAGAAAGCTTTACATGCTTTTCTGAATGCCTTTTATTGTTAAAATTCAATACTTAAAATGAAAATAAAAGATCATTTTCTTTCTCAGGAAATATTTGAAATCAAAGAAACTGAAACAGAAGGAGTTTTTAAAACCTCTCCTATCCCATCAAATATTTCTAAATATTACGAAAGTGAAGATTACATTTCTCATCATCAGGACTCCGGAAGCCTGAAAGAAAAACTTTATAAATTTTTACAATCTTTCAATCTGCAATACAAGAAAACGATTTTGATTGACAGAATAAAAAAGAATTCTAAAGTTTTAGATTACGGTTGCGGAGCCGGAGAATTTGTGAAATATATAGAGAATGATTTTCAAACTTTGGGTTTTGAACCCGATGCAGATGCGAGAAAAGCAGCTCAAAATAAATTGTCGAAAGCAAAAATTTTAGATGATATTCAATTGATCAAAGATGAAAGTTTAGATGCAATTACACTATGGCATGTATTTGAACATGTAGAAAATCAGAGCGAGATGCTTTCTACTTTTCATTCAAAATTAAAGGAAAAAGGACTTTTGATTATTGCGGTTCCCAACCCTACTTCATATGATGCAAAACACTACAGAGAGTTTTGGGCAGCTTACGATGTACCTCGACACATCTTTCATTTTTCGAAAAAAGGTATGGAAAATCTAATTGCTAAAAATCATAATTGGAAAATGAGAAAAATAAAACCTCTGATTTTGGATTCGTATTATATTTCCATGCTAAGCGAAAAATATAAAAAATCACCTCTTCTTTGGCTAAAAGCAATCATCTACGGAACAATTTCTAACGTAAAAGCACTTTTTTCGGACGAATATTCAAGTTTGATATATATTATCGAAAAAAAGTAGAAAATCGATTTTCGGCGTATTACTGTAAGTCAATTTCAACCATATTCTCACTAAAAATAAAAAACTCAAGATATATCTTGAGTTTTTTATTTTATTACATCGTGCAGTAAATTTTTAAATTTATTTATTAATAAAAAAATCTGTTGTAAAAATCTGCAGACTAAAAATATTTAAAATGATGAATTATTTATTAATCGCAGCAATACCCGGAAGTTCTAAACCTTCTAAACTTTCCAACATTGCTCCACCTCCGGTTGAAACATAACTTACCTTATCTGCATAACCGAACTGTTTGACAAAAGCAACACTATCGCCCCCTCCTACTAATGAAAAAGCACCTAATTTTGTTGCTTCAGCAATACTTTCTCCTAAAGCTTCTGTACCGGCTGAGAAATTTGACATTTCAAAAACTCCGATAGGTCCGTTCCAAAGAATCGTTCTTGAATTTAATAAGACATCATTGAATTGCTCTCGAGATTTTGGTCCTGCATCCATTCCCATCCATCCCTCAGGAATATGATAGATATCAGAATCTTTTTTATCAGCGTCATTACTGAAACTTTCAGCAATAACAGCATCTGAAGGAAGATATACTTTTACATTATGTTCTTTCGCTTTTCCTAAAATTTCCAAAGCCAAAGCCAATTTATCTTCTTCAACCAAAGAATTTCCTATTTTTCCACCAAGAGCTTTAATAAAGGTGAATGCCATACCTCCACCGATAATTAAATTATCAACTGCCGGAAGAATATTTTCTATAATGGTAATTTTAGTTGAAACTTTAGAACCACCTAATATAGCTGTAATCGGTTTTTCGCCACTCTTTAACACTTTATCAATCGCTTTTAATTCGTCTGCCATCAGCAAACCGAAAAATTTAGTTGATTCAAAATAATTCGCTATTACTGCTGTAGAAGCGTGAGCCCTATGTGCTGTTCCAAAGGCATCATTTACATAGGCATCACCTAATTTTGACAGCTTTTTCGCAAAGGCATCATCTCCTTTTTCTTCTTCTTTATGAAAACGTAGATTTTCTAACAATAAAATTTCTCCGGATTGAAGCTCAGACGCCGCTTTTTCAGCTTTCTCCCCTACCGACTCTTCAGAAAACTTTATTTCATGACCCAATACTTTTGAGACTTCATCTACAATATTTTTCAAAGAAAACTCAGCTTTTACTTCGCCTTTAGGTCTTCCAAGATGAGTCATTAAAATTACAGAACCTCCGTCTTTAAGAATCTTCTCTACAGTAGGCTTTACTGCAGTAATTCTCGTGTTATCAGTAATTTTAAGCTGATCGTCCTGTGGAACATTGAAATCGACACGTACTAATGCTTTTTTATCTTTAAAATTGAAATCATTGATTGTTTTCATATGTAGATATATTATTTATTAATGGTCATATGGAATCGCCTTTTGAATTATATTTAAATTTTAAAACTTATTCGATTTCATAATTACCTTTGATTTTTTGTTTCACAAATGTAAGATTTTAAACTTTCGGAAGAGATTCAAAAAGATAAAAGTTTTCAAAAAAATTCCCACAAACTAATCATTCATTAATCAACATAATTTCTTTATTTATAAAAGAAAGAATGATGGTTGTTGTTGAGTGTTGTGAGTTTCGGGGATAACTTTTTGGTTAAAATTTCATAACATACAGTTCTAATTCAATTCATATTTCATTAACAGTGTAAAATACTGAAAATCTGAATTATCTGATACTTATTAACAGATATTAATAACTTTGAAAAATACAAAGTATCAGTTAAACAACTATTGAAAACCTAAAGATTAGTCCTCCGAAAGATCTTGAAAGTTTTCTATTGATTTTTTCAAACTTTAGTTCATTAACAAATTTTCGTATTCAAAAATATTTTAGTTCAGAAAAGTTTTCCACAGTTATTCACAGTTCTTTTCACATTTTATAAGCGTGTAAATAACAATTTATATTTTAATACTTAAATTTGTAGAATTATGTAAGCAGATGTATTGCAGAACAAAGAACATCAGTATTTTAAATATTAAACATCTGACTATTAAATAATTACATATTGTCTTTAGATAAACTTAAATCTATATATGAAAAGAAAAATTGCTATTGCCGGAGATCATGCAGGTTTTGAATATAAAGAAATCCTGAAAAAACATCTTGAAGAGAACTTTGAAGTACAGGATTTCGGAACTTTTTCTACCGATAGCGTAGATTACCCGGATTTTGTGCATCCTGCAGCAACCTCTGTTGAAAATGGAGAGAACGAATTAGGAATTTTAATCTGCGGAAGCGGAAACGGGGTTCAGATTACGGCCAACAAGCACCAGAAAATCCGTTGTGCATTATGTTGGATGCCGGAAATTGCAGCATTGGCGAGACAGCACAATGATGCAAATATGATTTCGATTCCTGCAAGATTTATTTCTAAAGAAGTTGCGATAGAAATTGCGAACAGATTTCTTTCTACCGATTTTGAAGGTGGAAGGCATCAGACAAGAGTTGATAAAATAGCATTCTGCTAAAGTATAAAGGCTTGTAATTCAGTTTGCAAGCCTTATTTATTTTTTATTTCTTATATTTGCATCATCATACAGAAATTACCAATCTGTTTATTCCATCCAAAGCCTGAAAATAATTTAGATATTTATTGAAAGGTTTTCCTCCCACTTCTCCTTTTTTATATTAAATTTATACGGACTAAAGTCTTAGATAAAAGAAAATTGATCGATTTCAATATTAGTTAAACATTAAAAAATGAAAAGTAAAGCAGCTTTTATTTTATTATTTACTCTCAGTATTTTCTATGCTCAGGAAATACAAGATAAAAATGCTTTTAAAAAATGTAGAAAGGAATTCAGTAAGAAGATATGTCTTTCAGATGACGATAAAGACCGCATCTTATTTTATTTAGACAATTGTCCAAAAATTGTAGGAGCAATTGAAAATGATGGCTGTCCATGGCTGGATATTGATGGAGATGAGATATTTGATAAAGATGACGCGTGCCCAACTGTTGCAGGTCCTCAACAAAATAATGGTTGCCCTTGGCCTGATACAGATGAAGATGAAATTTTAGATAAGGATGATGCGTGTCCAACTATTTATGGAATAAAAGAAAGAAATGGATGTCCTGATCCGAGAATAAGGTGTTTAGAAATTTCTAAAAAAGATAGTATTTCCTATAAAAATTTTAAAATAGAAAATCGGAATTTATCCAAAAATTATGAAAATCTTGGAGATTTAATTGTAAAGAAAATTTCCGAACAGAAAGATATTGGTTTAGTTTACATAAAGTTATTTGATATAGGACCTGGATGTTATTATGAGCCTTCAGGAATTAATCCACAGTGCAGTAGTACGTTAAGATCGGATAAATATAATTTTTTAATAAGTAGGCTATTCTCAAAGTATGTTTTTGAAAATATAAAGAATAAATTAAGTTTATCAATACTAACATCAAATTTTTTTCTAGCAAGTCAACAAGAAATGAATAATTATATCGATATGTCATCTGAACAATATAATTATTTCGCAAAAAATTTCAATAATACTAGAATCAAAATAAATGGACCAAAAACCGACATTTCTCCACAACATCTGGAAGTGAATGTTTCTTTTGTGGAAGAAAACCCTTATGATGTCATACTTGATTTGAATAACAAAAAATATAATTACCAATTTGTAAATAATCAATGGAAATTGATTGAAACAACAAAGCAAAATTAAAAAAATGCCAAAAAAAAATAAATACATAAGTCAGAAAAATGACTCAAAACTCTTGGAAATCGGAAGGCTGATTCTCCGTTTCATGAATCAGAACCAAACCAAAATATACAATTACAAACAGATTTCAGACGGAATTGACTATAAAAATCCGAGACAACGTGAGTTAGTGATTCAATCTTTGCATAAGCTCTTAGCGAATCAAAGAATCAAAGAAACTGAAAAAGGAAAATTCAGCATCAATCTAAACATTGAAGGTACTTTAACCGGAATTATAGACTTTAATCAAAGTGGAAATGCTTACGTAACAGTCGAGAATTTAAAAGATGATGTTTTCGTTCACGCAAAGAATGTAAAAGATGCATTGCAAGGCGATAAAGTTCTTATCGTTACTTACAATTTTAAAGGAAAGAAAATGGAAGGCTCTGTGCTTGAAGTTTTAGAAAGAAGCCGCACAGAATTTGTAGGAACTTTCCAGCTCGTTCAGCATAAAGAATTCGGGTTTGTCGTTTGCGATAAAAAAACGATTAACACGGATATTTTTATACCAAAAGGTAAAATTAACGGTGCAGAAAACGGCGATAAAGTCGTAGTAAAAATGCTGGAATGGAAACCTGGAGATAAAAATCCTGATGGTGAAATTATTAAAGTTCTTGGAGCTCCAGGAGAACACGAAACAGAAATTCACTCTATTTTAGCTGAATACGGTTTGCCGTACAGCTTTCCTGAAGAAGTAGAGTCGGATGCCGATAAAATTGACAGAAGAGTGACCGATGAAGAGGTTGCGAAGCGTAGAGATATGCGTAAAATCTGTACGTTCACGATTGACCCGAAAGATGCAAAAGACTTTGATGATGCCTTATCGATCCAAAAATTAGACAATGGAAATTGGGAAATCGGAGTACACATTGCCGACGTTTCTCATTACGTAGTTCCTGGAACAATGTTGGATGATGAAGCTTATGAAAGAGCAACTTCAGTCTATTTGGTTGACCGAGTTGTACCGATGTTGCCCGAAGTTTTAAGTAATGATGTTTGTTCGTTACGTCCGAATGAAGATAAATTTACATTCTCAGCGGTTTTTGAGATGAATGATAAAGCTGAAGTGGTGAAAGAATGGTTCGGAAGAACTGCTATTCATTCAGACAGAAGATTCACTTATGAAGAAGCTCAGGAAAGAATTGAGACTCAGGAAGGCGATTTAACGGAAGAAATTCTGACGCTCGACAGACTCGCAAAAATCATGCGTGATCAGAGAATTAAAAATGGTGCGATTACCTTTGACAGAAGCGAAGTTCGATTTAATTTAAATGAAAAAAGCGAACCGATTGGAGTTTACTTTAAAGTCAGCAAAGATTCAAACCATTTGATTGAAGAATTCATGCTTTTAGCAAACAGAAAAGTTTCTGAATTTGTTTCACTTAAAAAAGGAAGACCAAACGGAAATACCTTTATTTACAGAGTTCACGACGATCCTGATCCAGCGAAATTAGAAGCTTTAAGAGATTTCGTTTCGACTTTCGGATATAAAATGGATCTGGCAAACACCAAAAAAGTTGCAGAATCTCTGAATAATTTACTTTCTGAAGTAAAAGGGAAAGGCGAAGAAAATATGATCGAAACTCTGGCTATGCGAAGCATGAGCAAAGCGGTCTACTCTACCGAACCAATCGGTCATTACGGTCTTGGGTTTGATTATTACTCACACTTCACCTCTCCTATCCGTCGTTACCCCGATTTGCTTGCTCATCGTTTGCTTCAGCATTATTTAGATGGCGGAAAATCTCCCGATAAAAATGAACTGGAAGAAAAATCTAAACATTGCAGTGCAAGAGAACGTTTGGCTGCCGATGCAGAAAGAGATTCCATCAAATTTATGCAGGTTAAATTCATGGAAAAACATTTGGGAGAAACCTTTACCGGAGTGATTTCTGGAGTGGCTGAATTTGGTTTCTGGGTACAGATTCCTGAAAACGGCGCGGAAGGTTTGATTAAATTACGCGATTTGATGGATGATTCTTACACGTATGATAAGTCTACACATGCTGTTTACGGCTCAAGAACAGGTAGAAAGTTTCAGCTGGGCGAAGAAGTTCAGATTAAGGTAGTGAAAGCCAATTTAATTCAGAAACAACTGGATTTTAAGATTGTTGACTGATGACAAAAGTTGATAAATACATTGTTTTTAGTATTTTGAATGTAGTTTTATCAGCAACCATGATGTTTAAAACTGTCCTTAACTTTTATTTCTTTGTTCTTATTATCAGCATAATTTGCATCATTACAAATAAGTTAATCAATAAAAACATTATTAAGATTAAAGACGGAGATAAAAAGTACTTTTTTGGAGTCGTATTTCCTTTAATTGTAAATTGTTTTTTTCTTATAAATTATTTTACAGGAATGAATCCAAAAAAAGAAACATATTGTTTTAAAAGCAAGATTGCTGTAGTTGGAGGTAGGAATAGCCACCAAAAAGGAAAAACTACTTACATTTATTTGAGTGGGGATGCCTACAAATATTCTTATATGACAAGAAGTTTTTTTATTGATTATAAGAAAATGTGGGGTAATAATCAAATTATTTACACTTTTGAAAGAGGTATATTTGGTTTAAAAGTCAGAAAAGATTACAAATTTGTCTACAGTGAGTCTTGTCCAGATAACTACTAAATTTTAAGCGAAACATTTCAACTTAACAATGAAGACTGTCACATTTGCACAGTCTTCATTGTTTAAAAAGTTTTTAAAAATACAATTTATGCTTAAAAAAATCATTTTTAAACTCAAATAAAAATATAATCTTTAAATTTGAATTTGAAACAAATTGTAAATGTTTGAACTTGTATTGTCGGCCGTTGGTCTGGGTTTTATGTTGAGCCTGGTTTTCATTGGTCCTATTTTTTTTCTCTTGATAGAAACCAGCTTTACAAGAGGCCCGAGACATGCTTTAGCGCTGGATTTCGGTGTTATTACAGCAGATTTGTTGTGTATCATTGCAGCGTATTATGCCAGTGCAGACATTGTGAGTCTCATCGATAAACATCCCGGGTTTTATAGAATTACATCAATTTTAATTCTTTCATACGGTATTATTATGTTGGTTACCAAAACCAAAATGCATTTGCCGGGAGAAGAAAAAATCATCAGTCAAAATTACATTAAAACGTTCCTGAATGGCTTCCTTTTAAATTTACTGAACGTAGGAGTTGTGCTTTTTTGGTTGGTGACTGTGATAGGCGTCAGAAATCAGTATCCCGATACAGGAAATATGATTCTTTACTTAGGTTTAGTCCTTACAACTTATCTGATAATTGATTTCCTTAAGATTTTTCTGGCAAAACAATTCCACGACAGGCTGACTCAGAGGCTGGCGAATAACATACGGAGAGGCGTTGGTGTAGTTTTAATCCTGTTCAGCTTTTTTATTTTCCTGCAAAGTTTCAAAAAGTTTAATCAGTTTGATAAAAAACTGGAAGAAGCTGAAAAGAAAGAATTAATCTACAAAAAATACAGATGAAAAAAATATTCCCAAATCCTATCAAAAAAGGTAATTATATCGCCATCATATCTCCTGCCGGTGCTGTAGATCCTTCACAGCTCGAAAAAGGAATTGAAATGATCAGGAAGAAAGGTTTTGAGCCTATTTTAGGTGAAAATCTTTACAGTAAGTATTCTAAAGGGTACAATTACGCCGGAACCGAAGAGCAAAGATTGAAAGATATCAACTGGGCATTAAACGATCCTGAAATTTCCGCAATATGGGCTTCCCGTGGCGGTTATGGTTGCCAGCATTTGATTGAAAAACTGAATTTAAAAGGCTTCGCTAAAACTCCTAAATGGTACATCGGCTATTCTGATAACACAGTCATACAAAGTTATTTGCTGAAAAAAGGATTTGCTTCGATTCACGGACAGACTATTAAAACTTCCAGTTTCGGTGTGACCGATGAAAGCTATGATTTGACCTTTGAAATATTAAAAGGAAAACCTTTAAAATATGCATTAAAATCAAATCAATTTAATAAAGAAGGAATCATTGAAGGTGAATTGGTTGGCGGCAATTTAGCCCTTATTTATGCGCTTTTAGGAACTAAATATTCTTTTGAATTTAAAGATAAAATTTTATTCATTGAAGATATTGGTGAAAACTTTTATGCTCTCGACAGAATGATCATGAGTTTGGAGCTCGCAGGAGTTTTCAGAAAAATAAAAGGACTTATTGTTGGCGGAATGACCAATATGGGTGACGAAAAAGAAAATAAACAATATGAAGAAAGTTTTGATGATTTTGCCTATCAATTGATCTCAAAGAAAATTTCAAAATACGATTTCCCTGCAGCTTTCGGCTTTCCGAATGGTCATATTCACGATAACAGGCCATTGATTATTGGGGCAGAAGTTTCATTGACAGTCGGTAAAACAGTTTCGTTAAATTTTAAAAATTAATGTTTCACTCAAAATTTATACTTGCATTTCTTTTAGTTGTAGCTGGAATTATGCACTTTATAAGACCGCATTTTTTTATGAAAATAATGCCCGATTACATACCTTTTCATTTGAGAATGGTTTACATCAGCGGTGCAGTAGAAATTTTGTGTGGCATACTTCTGCTCTTTCCGGAAACGCAAAAATTGGGAGCTTATCTTTGCATAGCCTTATTTATCGCGGTTTTTCCTGCAAATATTGAGATGACGAAAAAGTTTTATCAGATTCATCATAAATATTTTTGGCTGACTGTTGTACGGCTACCTCTGCAGTTTGTGTTAATTTGGTGGGCGTATCAATTTAGAAGGTAATGGCAGATCACAACGAACTTGGTAAGAAAGCAGAAGATTTGGCCGCCGAATATCTTATAAAAAATGGGCACAGAATTCTTATGCGGAACTTTCGTTACCAAAAAGCCGAAATTGATATTATTTCAGAAAAAGACAACTTAATTATAGTCACAGAAGTGAAGGCGAGATCGACCGATTTTTTTATCCTTCCCCAAGAAGCCGTTACAAAAGGGAAAATCAAATCGATTGTTACTGCAGCCAATCACTTTATGGAGGAATTTAATAAAACTCAGGAAGTAAGATTTGATATTATATCAGTGCTTCCAGACTACAACGGAAAACTGACCATAGAACATATCAACGACGCATTCGAAGCTTTCGATGCCAATTAATCTCGCTGCGGGTATAGCTTTTTGCCAATTGCCAACAGCCAAACGCTAAAGAACATGAAAACAATACTCATCACCGGAGCGACGTCCGGAATAGGAAAATCTACCGCAGAACTTTTCGCAAAACAAGGAAACAGGATCATTATCTGTGGAAGGAGAGCAAACGTTTTAGAATCTATAAAAAAAGAATTATCAGCTTTCACTGAAGTTTTTAGTTTAAACTTTGATGTTAGAAATCTTGAAAAAGTTGAAAACGCCATCAAATCTCTCCCGGAAGAATGGAAATATATCGATGTGCTCATCAACAATGCAGGAAATGCACACGGTTTAGATCCCCTCTCCGGCGGGAAAACAGAGGACTGGGATTCTATGATCGATGGAAATGTAAAAGGACTTTTATATGTCTCAAAAACGTTGATTCCGATGATGAAAGAAAGAGGTTTTGGGCATATTATCAACATCAGTTCGGTCGCTGCAAGACAGACATACGCAAATGGCGTTGTATATTGCGCTACCAAAAAAGCGGTGGATGTTATTTCTGAAGGAATGCGTATTGAGCTCACAGAATTCGGGGTACGGGTGACCAATATTCAGCCGGGAGCGGTAGAGACAGATTTTTCTCTAGTAAGATTTAAAGGAGATCAGGAAAGAGCAGCAACGGTTTATGCAGGTTATGAGGCGTTGAAAGCCCATGATATTGCTGATGCCATTGCTTATTGTGTGAATGCTCCGCAACATGTAACGGTTTCCGATATGACGATTTATCCGAGTGCTCAAAGCGAACCACGAACCATCTACAGGAAGTAGTAGTTGAAAATGAAATTCCTCCACTGTTTTTTTTTATTTTTCTTTGTGTTTGGATATTCTCAAAGCTATTCAAATGAGGCACGGTCCGTTTTATTACAGGCAAAAACACTCGATTCTCTGATGAAAAACAACGACTCTGAAATTGTGAATCTGCTATGTTCAGATGTATCTTTTGGGCATTCAAACGGATGGATTCAAAGCTTAGAAGATTTTAAGAAAGATTTTACTTCGAAAAAAGTCATTTATAATGAAATTTCACAACTTGAACTGTTAGAATTAAAGCAAAATAGAAATAGGATCAGCCTAAGAAGAACTGTGAAAGTCAGTGGTCTTTACAAAAACCAAAATTTTGAAATGAAACTGGCTTTACTTGAAATATGGATCAGGAAGAAATTTATATGGAAATTGTGGAGCAGACAAAGTGTGGAAATAAAGCCATAAATTTGCACAAATTAGCTTAGAATGAAAATCCTATACCTTGAAACCTCTTCCAAAAACTGCTCGGTCGCAATTTCTGACGATGATAAGCTTTTGTGTATCTGTGAAGAAGTTTCAGAAAATTATAAACAGTCTGAAAGTCTACATTCATTTGTAGAATGGGCTTTAGAAGGAGCCGAACTGTCAATGAAAGATATTGAAGCAATTTCTTTAGGTAAAGGTCCGGGTTCTTATACCGGATTAAGAATAGGTGCTGCTTCGGCAAAAGGATTTTGCTATGGGTTGAAGATTCCATTGATCGCGGTTAATTCTTTAGAAAGCATGATAGAGCCTTTTTTAGGGCAAAACTACGATTTGGTTGTTCCTTTGGTTGACGCAAGGCGAATGGAGGTTTATACTGCCCTTTATGATGGTGAAACAGGGCAAGAACTCTTTCCTACCGAAGCAAAAGTTTTAAACGAAACATCTTTTCAGGAATTTAAAGATAAAAAAGTGTTGTTTGTAGGTGATGGAGCGAAGAAAGCAAAAGAAATTCTCCAACTGCCGAATGCAAATTTTAATGAAGACCTCTACCCTTCTGCACAGTACTTGGTCAAGAAAACATTAGAGAAAATTAACAATAAGGATTTTGAAGATATTGCGTACTTCGAACCTTTTTACTTAAAAGAGTTTCACGGTGTTAAAAAGAAAAAAAGCGAAGATTAGCCTTCGCTTTTTTATTTATTTTTTTTGTGCCGGAATCGGAGCTGTCATTTCTGATTGCGGAGCATTCATTACTGGTTTTTTAGGAAGACCACTTTGTATCGCATTATTCACTGGTTGTGAACTGTTTGGCAACGGGTTATTCTGATTTCCTGGTGCTGTAATATTCTGAGATTGTTGCATATTCTGCGTCGGCTGACCATAACCAGCAGGATTTTGAGGCATATTGTTGTTTGGATTTTGAGGAACTGTATTTCCCTTGTTGTCTGTTGACTGAAATGCAATATCACTTTTCAGATAATTAAGCATTTCTTTAGCCTTTTCACCCTCCGGGGTTTTACCGTAGTTGAGAACAATCTGCTCAAGCTGTAAAATCATCACTTCCTTTCCGCTGGATTTTCCTGCATTAAAAGCATTTAGGAGATAAAGCTTAGGAACGAGTGCATCTTTAGGATTTTTCTGAATTGACTGATCAATAATATTCTGGCTTTCTGAGAACTTTTCAGATTCAAATAAAGCATAGGCCGTTTTGTAAGCCGTTTCTGTTTCCGGAGAGGATTTTACGAACGTATTGTTTTTAGGATTTCTGGCAAATTCTGCATAAGATGTGTAAGCATAATCTGTCAGCAAAATCTGTTTTGCTTTCGCAGCAGCCTGTGAATTTTTCTCATAATTCATCGCAAAAATTTCATACAAAGCTTGTAGCATTACCTTTTCTTCGGGTTTTGCATCTACCAGATCATATAAAGTTTTTGTGGCTAACGGAGTATTGGTAAAATAATTCTGATACATGATTCCCAAGCCCAGCGAAGCGGTATCTCTGTCTTTTTTCAGTTGTGACAACTTTCCTGCATCACTAGGGATCTGCTCAATGTAATATGCAGGCTCAAAACGTCTTGGGTTGGGTGCACTATTTACTCCTAAAGCTTCATTTTTCAGATCTTCAATAGAAGCCATTTTTTTAGAATAGCGCCAGTTATCTACCAACGCTCTGTCTCCCCAGACTTGCTTAAAGGTCGAGGTTCCTTTACTTACTGTACCAGTATTTCCGAAGTAAAAGCCTTTCGTAGCCGTTCCAAAGTCTTCAAAAGAGGTTGAGCTGTTGGCAAAAATCGAATTCGAATTATAATCTCCCGTATCAAATCCTTTGTTTCGTTCTGCACGCAGTCTTTCAAGTTCTTCTTTCTCTTCTTTGATTTTAAGCTTCTGTATGTATTTGGCAAAATATTCTGTTTTCTGAGCTTCTGGCATTCTCGCGATTGAAAGAATACTGTCATTTTTCTTGATGAAATAATAATTTCTGGAGATCTTTTTAATATTTTCTGACTGATCTTTTAAGAGAATTTTTGAGGGCTCATACGTCATCGTTGCCAAAGCAGAATCGTAATAGGCACCGGCACCGATGTAGTCGTTTTTATCTAAATAACTTCTTCCGATCTCATAATAAGTCAAGCCGCGCACCTGTGGATCTGAAACTTTTTCTAAAAGGGATTTTCTGAAAAATTCTTGTCCTTCATCAGATTTTCCGGCTTTGCTGGCCATTAATCCTAGTGCATAGTAAAATTCGTTCTTTCTAGAGCCATAGGTACCTTTTTTACTAATATCCTCCAAATATTTTTTTGCACCTGCGTAATCACCTTTTCCATTGAATGTTTTGGCAATCTCGATTTGAGATTTAACTTCAAATTCAAAATCATTCGCATATTTGTAAGCGGCTGCGAAGCTTTCACGTGCAGGCTCATTTCTCCCTAATTCTGAAAGAACCTGACCGCGCAAAAATGCGATTCTGCTTTTCAGTTTTCTGTTTCCATTAAGTTCAAAAGCACGATCCAGCTCTTTTACGGCCTCTTCTTTTTTTCCTGCATCCAGTAGTAATTCTGAATAATAAATACTCAAAAGCTTATCATGGTCTTTGCTGATTCCTTCACTTTTTAATTGGGAAAAAATCTGGTCAGATTTAAAATAATCTTTAAGCTGCGCATATGCTAAACCTTCATAAACTTTTGCCAAAGGAAGCCTTTTGTCTTCTTTCATGTGGGTGAAAACATAATTCAGCGCATCCAGAGCCTGCCGTGATTTTCCCTGATAAATTCGTGATTGTGCAAGGATGATATACGCATCAAAAATTGTATTATTTTGCTCCTCTCCTTTTCTTATTACAGAATACTTTCCGATAGCCTTCAGTGCCTTTGCTTCGGCAATTTCTAATGTAGTTGCGCCTTTATTGTCTGCTTGTTGATTAGGATCCTGTGGCATTCCCGGAACCTTATTTGGAGAGTTCGGTGGCATTCCGGGTGCGCTCCTTCCATTAGAATTTGATGGAGCTGGTCTGTTAATCTCAGCCATTTTACTCGAGTTTTCTGCAAACGCAGAAGATTGTCCCAAATCACTTCCTATAGGCTGTTCTTCGTAAGTAAGAATAGGAATATAAGGTGCATAGAAATTATCTTTATGTGCCTTATCTCTACCTTCAAATTCACTGTTTAATGCATCTTTGGCATTAAACAATGTATTGTAGTATGTTGAAAATCCTTTTAAAAACTTTGATCGGGCTTCCGGTTTTTTCACTTTGGTACTACAGGAAACAACGATGATCGCCGTCAAAAGGAGTAAAATATTCTTTTTCATTATTCAATATAACTCGCTAATCTGCTTTTTATTATCAAAACAGGTTGATGATTCTGTAAAAATAATAAAAATTTATGGGGAAATTATTTATATTTCTTTTAAAATTTTGTAAATCAAATGGGTAGGCAGTCCCATAATGGTATAAAAGCTGCCGCTCATCTTTTTAATTTTTGCCATTCCGAGCCATTCCTGGATGCCATAGCTGCCTGCTTTATCAAAAGGTTTGTAGTTTTTTACATAAAAATCAATTTCCTCCTCTGAAATTTCTTCAAATTCCACATCAGCAACATCAGTTTCGGTAATGGTTTTGTTTATAGTTTTAATGGAAATTCCGGTGTATACTTGATGTGTTTTGCCGGAAAGTTTCTGCAGCATGCTTTTGGCGTCGGCTTCATCTTTTGGTTTTCCTAAAATCTGATTATCAAAGGCAACAACGGTATCAGCAGTAAGTAAAACTTCATCGTGTTCTAGTTTTCTGAACGCATCGGCTTTTAATTCAGATAGATAAGTGGCTGCATTTTCAATGTTAATATTTCCGGGTAAAATTTCTTCACAGTCAATTTTCACCACTTCGAAATCAAATCCTAAACTGGCCAGTAATTCTTTTCTTCTCGGAGATTGCGATGCTAAAAGTATTTTCATATTCAATTTAAACTGATTGTGTATTGTCATCATGCCATTTTCCCTGAACTTTCATCACCTGTTCAATCACATCTCGTACAGCTCCGCTCCCACCCTGCTTTGGCGAAATATAATCTGCAATATTTTTTATCTCAGGAACGGCATTTTCGGGGCAGGTAGAAATTGCAGAATTCTGCATCATATGAATATCCGGAAGATCATCGCCCATAGTAAGAATTTCTTCGTTTTTAAGATTATATTTTGTTTTAAAATCCTCGTAATCAATCATTTTATCATGTGATTTTGCATAATAATCTTCAATTCCGAGATAATTGATACGATGCCTTACCATTTCATCGTTGCCACCGGTAATCACACCTATTAAATAATTGTTTTTTAATGCTTTAACAACGGCATAACCATCCAGAACATTCATCACTCTGCTCATGTTTCCTCCGGGCATCAGATAAACGCTTCCGTCTGTGAAAACTCCATCTACATCAAATACGAAGGCTTTTACATCTTTCAACTTCTTTTTATAGCTCATACATTTTTTTAATCGAGTGATTCATTGTTTTATAGATTTCGAGACTTTCATCTGTCAATAGCTGCTCATGTAATTGTAAAACTTTTATATCGTTTCTTACTGCGGGTCCGGTCTGGGCTGATCTGGGCTCGATTTCATGGATCTTTTTTACCGTCTCATCTATTAACGGCAGAAAATAATTAAACGGTATTTCCTGACCGTCCGAAATTTCTTTAGCCCTTGAAAAAAGATGATTCACAAAGTTACAGGCAAAAACGGCGGTAAGATGAATGTATTTTCTCTTTTCGTGACTGCTTTCTATGACGTTTTCTGAAATCTGAGAAGCCAATTTAAAAAGCAAGTTTTTGTCTTCTTTGTTTTCAGTTTCTATGAAGAAAGGAATTTTTGAATAATCCAATTCTTTAGATTTTGAAAATGTCTGTAAAGGATAAAGGCTTGACTTTCTGTATTTTCCGGATAAGATTTCTTTAGGTAAAGAGCCGGAAGTATGTGCAACCAGACAGTCTTTTTTAGTTATCAGACGAGAAACATCTTCTACCGAACCGTCATTTACACAGATGATGTACAAATCTGCATTTTCTAAAATGTCAGTAGAAAAAGGAACGTGGAATTCCTGTGATATTTTGTTTAAATCATCAACATTTCTTCCAAAAACCTGAGCTAATGGAATGCTATTCTGTGTGAAAGCTTTTGCCAAATGATAAGCAACATTTCCGGAACCGATGATTACAATTTGCATAAAACAAAGATAGGATTTTAGGTTGATTACCGAAACAAGCTAAAAAGGAGCATAAGACATTTTATGGGATTTATTTATTTTAATAATTGTTTTAAATTTAATAAATTGCTAACGAATGGACTCAAAATTGAATAAGTAATTTAACTTTTAAATACTTTTGTAATCCAAAACAATGAAAGCATCTTATGAAGATTAAAGACGCAGAGATTATTGCGCTGATGCAAAACCCTCGAACTCAGGAAAAAGGAGTTCGTATGATGATGGATGCTTATCAGAGTAGATTGTATTGGCATATCAGAAGAATTATTGTTGATGGAGACCTTGCTCAGGACACTTTGCAGGAGACTTTCATCAAAGCATATCAGAATTTTCATCAGTTTAAAAATGACAGTCAGCTTTATACCTGGCTATACAGAATTGCGACCAACGAATCTTTACAGCAGATCAATAAGCTGAAGAGAATGCAGAAAACTGACGAAGACCCTGAGTATTATATGCAGAATCTTGTAGCAGACAATACACACAGCGATGCAGAAGAGATACAGATCTTCTTGCAGAGAGCCATACAAAGCCTGCCTGAAAAACAGAAACTGGTATTTATGATGCGGTATTATGATGATTTACCTTATGAAGAAATATCTAAAATTGTAGATATGTCAGTAGGTACTTTGAAAACAAATTATCACTACGCCAAGCAGAAAATAGAAGAATTTATTAAAGAAAATTACGAAAGATAATTTTTAGCGACATGAAAGATTTTGATCTAGATAAATTAGAACGGAAGAACATTTACAAAGTTCCTGAGAATATGTTTGAAAATATTCAGGATAGAGTATTGGGAAAGATGAATGATTTTGATCTGGAATTACTGGAACGTAAAAACATTTACAAACTATCGGATGATGTGTTTGAAAATGTTCAAAAAAGGGTATTTAATGAGATTAACGCAGATAAAAAAGCACCGATCTTTAAATTAAACTGGGGATATGCAGCTGCGGCTTCACTAGCACTGATCTTTGGCTCAGCTTTTTTATATAATTCTTACTCTGATCCGAGTTCGGATAAGAATTCAACGAAAAATTATGCAGATAATCCTGCACCGAAAAAGGAAAGTGAAATTGCTTACGAAACTTTAAAATCTGATTTAACTTCTGTTGAAAATAATAATCAAACATTTGACAATCAGCAGGTAAAAGCAGTGGCTTATGTTCCTGATCATTCAAAAAACAATGAAGAACCGGCCAGGAAGCCAAAAACTGTTTCGAAACAGACTGAAGCTCATGTGGCAGAATATTTGGATTCATTCTCAAATTCTGAAATCGCTGAGTTAGCCAATAATTCCACTCAGGATGTTTATTTAGATTTATATAATTAAAAGAGAGATGAAAAAGATATTATTTACACTTCTTATTATTTGCGGTTTTGGCTTAAATGCTCAAAGGACAGACTATGACTGGAAAAAAATGGACCCTAAACAAAGAAAAGAAGTTATAAATAATCTTTCTCCTGAAGAAAGAAAAACGCTTCTGACACAGTTTAGAAATAATATGGTGCTGGATAATCTTAACGTCGATCCAAAAGATAAAAACGAATTTACAGCAATGTATAACGAGTATCTGGATAATCAGAAAAAGATAAAGAGTCAGTTTGATTCTAATTTCAATCCGGAAACTTTGTCAGAAGAAGAAGCAAAAGCAAAACTTCAACAGAGCTTTGATGTAGGTCAGAAGTTGCTGGATAACAGAAAAAAATATGCGGAAAAGATGCAGACCGTCATTCCGTGTCAGAAAGTTTTGAAGTTGTTTCAGTCAGAAGGCATGATGAGAGATAAAATGAATGAAAGAAAGCCTCGAGAAGGGAATACTAAGGGCTCAAAACCCAGACAAAACCCATAATAGTTTATTTTTTTAATGTTGGACGACCCTTGCAATTTATTGTGAGGGTCGTTTAATTTTAAAGAGGTATAAAAATGTTTAATTCCAATATATCATAGCTAATTATTATTTTTGTGAAATAATTAATTAAATTCTGAGTTTTTACTTACAGCGAATCTCTTTTTATAAAATCATCGGTATGAAAAAAATATTTTTCTTTCTAATACTTTCTGGTTTATTATCCGCCCAGAAAACGGAAGTTATTGACTTGTCGAAATCTATAAAAGACAGCAAAAACACGTATAAAAGTTTCAGGGTAATCGATCAGCGTCCCAATAAAGACATTGGAAGCATATTATTTCATAAAAATCAAGTGAATATTATTTTCGAAAATGATGCAAGTAAAGATCTTTCAGACTGGTTTTATAAATACAATATAGTTAAAGGCAGTGATGACTTGGTGCTTTTATTGGAAAATTTAAATATTTCTGAAGACATTAAAGAGAAATATTCTATCGGAAAACTTGAGCTGCGAGCAAGCATTTTTAAAAAGAGAGAAGATGGTTATCATTTTGTCAACAAAATTGATACTGTTGCAACGCTTTCATCACGCGATACACCCTATTTAGCTCAGAGTTTGGCAAAGAAGATTACATTATCTTTAGCAGATTTATTGAAAGATTCATACACTAAAACGACTTGGGAATTTGGTATTTCAGAAAATGATCTGACCAATTATAATTCTGTTTTAATAGATAAACTTGACATTTTGAAATCAGGCACATTAAAAGAAGGAGTTTATAAAGATTCTTACAGTTTTTTTACCCATAATCCCGAAACAGGGTATACAATTGAAACCAACAGTAAGGGTGTTGCGACAAAAGCAGTGAAAGGCGATGACAAAAAGCCAATCAGAAATTTTTATGCATTTGTTCATAATGGAGTTCCTTATAAAGTAATTCCGGTCGGTTATGTTGAAATATTCAGAGATGATATGGGGCTTTTCATTGAAGTAAAAAAAGAAGAACTATTTCCTGAATCTAATTCTACGATGGTAATGTTAGGAGGCGGTATAGGAGGTTTGATAGGCAGTGTTGTAGCCAATGTAGCCTTTGTAGCAATCGACGCCAGTATAGCGAAGAAAAGAAGAGCAATGGCAGGAACTGAAGTTTCACTTGATCCTTTAACCGGAAATTATATATTGCCGGAAAATTTTGGTAAATCTAAATAAAATATTATATATGACCTGCCTTACTTTTTATTGAAAGATCAGCATTTGTCGCTAAAATTAAAAATGAATTTCTCCTGCATTTTTTTATCTTTGCAGATTACAAGTTCTTAAATGAAAAACATACGAAATTTTTGCATAATCGCCCATATTGACCACGGTAAAAGTACTTTGGCAGACCGTCTTCTTGAGTATACCAATACGGTAACTCAGAGAGAACTGCAATCTCAGACGCTTGATGATATGGATCTGGAGAAAGAACGCGGGATCACGATAAAATCTCACGCCATCCAGATGGATTATGAGCTGAATGGCGAAAAATATATTTTGAATTTAATTGACACACCAGGACATGTAGATTTTTCTTACGAAGTTTCCCGTTCTATTGCTGCCTGTGAAGGAGCGCTTCTTATAGTAGATGCTGCACAAAGTATTCAGGCACAAACGATTAGCAATTTATATTTAGCTTTAGAAAATGATCTGGAAATTATTCCGATTCTGAATAAAATAGATCTTCCTTCTGCAAATCCGGAAGAAGTTACCGACGAAATTATGGGGCTTATCGGTTGTAAATATGAAGACGTTCTACGTGTTTCCGGGAAAACAGGCGAAGGTGTACATCATTTGTTAGAGCAGATCGTTGCGAGAATTCCAGCTCCCGTAGGAGACCCGAAAGCACCACTACAGGCATTGATTTTCGACTCCGTGTATAATCCTTTCAGAGGAATTGAAGCTTATTTCAAAGTGGTAAACGGAAGCATTTCTAAAAACGAAAAAATTAAATTTTTCGCAACTGGAAAAGAATACGGCGCAGATGAGGTGGGAACATTAAAATTAAAACAGCTTCCTAAAAAAACGATTGAATGTGGCGATGTAGGCTACATTATTTCCGGAATCAAAGATGCCCGTGAAGTAAAAGTGGGAGATACGATTACCTCTTTCGTGAATCCTGCTTCAGAAGCGATTGACGGTTTTGAAGAAGTAAAGCCAATGGTTTTTGCCGGAATTTATCCGATAGAATCTGAAGATTTTGAAGAACTGAGATTTTCATTGGAAAAATTAAGACTGAATGATGCCTCTCTTGTTTTCGAACCGGAAAGTTCAGCAGCTTTAGGTTTTGGTTTCCGTTGCGGATTTCTGGGAATGCTTCACATGGAAATCGTTCAGGAACGTCTGGACAGAGAATTCAACATGGATGTCATCACGACGGTTCCCAACGTGTCGTACCACGGGTATTCTAAAAAAGATCCTGAAACTACAATTTTAATCAACAACCCATCTGAAATGATTGATCCCAATCTTTTAGACAGGGTTGAAGAGCCATATATAAAAGCATCCATCATTACTAAATCTGATTTTGTAGGATCTGTAATGACGCTCTGTATTGAAAAAAGAGGTGAAATCGTTAATCAGAGTTATCTTACTGCAGATAGGGTAGAACTAACGTTTAATATGCCTCTTGCTGAAGTTGTTTTCGATTTCTACGACCGTCTGAAATCTATTTCTAAAGGATACGCATCTTTTGATTATTCCCCAATCGGAATGCGTTCTTCTAAATTGGTAAAAATGGATATTCTGATCAATGGAGATATGGTAGATGCGCTTTCTTCATTAATTCACGATTCTAATGCATATTACATCGGTAAAAAGATGTGTGAAAAACTTCGCGAACTGATCCCGAGACAGCAGTTTGACATCGCTGTTCAGGCCGCTTTGGGAGCGAAAGTTATCGCAAGGGAAACCATTAAAGCATTAAGAAAAGACGTTACTGCAAAATGTTACGGAGGTGATATTTCCAGAAAACGTAAGTTATTAGAAAAACAGAAAGAAGGAAAAAAGAAAATGAAGCAGATTGGTAGAGTAGAAGTCCCGCAATCGGCGTTCATGGCTGTTTTGAAACTGAATGATTAGAAATAGCTGATAAAAAGGCTAAACATAAAATTGAAATCCGCAGATATTTTCTGCGGATTTTTTATTTCAGATAGTGAGTTGATCTTTGATTTTTAATGATTTTTTCATCAATCGAAATTTCAAATTCTTTCGAAAAGGCTTTAAAGAATACAATTTTCGCTTTTCTTTTGCTCCCATTTTCAAGATGTGGAAAAGAATAAATCAATATTTCATTAGGTTTTAATTCAAAATATGGGTTTAAGTTGGTTTCCATTCCGCATATTATATAGTTGCTATTTCTAATAAATTGAAACTGAATATCATTTGTAATATACAAAGCCACACCAGAAGCATCAATCGGAATTTTTAAAATTTTAGTTGAAATGTTTTTAATATAAATAGGATAAGCTTTATAGGCCTGTATTTTTTTTGTACCATAGTCCATTTTATAGAGTGGTATTGTGTCTTTTTCTTTTATAATAATTAAAAGATTTCTGTTCGATAAGAAATCCGTCAAATCCTCTTCTGTATCTAAAATTTTAAGCCGTTCGTTTCTAAAATAAAAATTTTTAATATTATCTATTGAATCATTTAATTTCTTTATTCTTTCATTATGATCTATTTGTGTTTCATTGTATTTTGGCGGGGGTAGAGGTTCAGGATAAATATTTTTAAAATATTTCACGTTAATATCAGTTTTAAATTTACCTTTATACATTAAGTTTTCTCCTTCTTCATTTGCATCCTCATTGAATCTCTGAATTTTCATCATTGTATGATTCGGAAAGCTCAAAACAATATCATCCGCAAAAGTTTTTTCTTCTTCGCAACTCACCAATAAAACCATTAAAATCAAAAGATATTTTTTCATTCAGATCTTTCTAAGAATTATGAATTTACAAAAAAACCGTTTCAACTGAAACGGTTCCTGTTTTTATTTTTTAGTAAATTTTATCTCCATCGTTTTAAATTCTTTTCCCGTTTTAGAATCGGGACCATACATTTCTAAAGTTTGATGGCCGTCATCATTAAAAGTATAGACTTCCCTCACATCACAGTCTTTTCCGGGTCTTGAAGGATCGGTCATTTTTCCTTTAAAATCTATTGATTTTTTAGAAGGATTCCAATCGCCCTCCATATGCATGATTCCTGTTCCCATATTGTCAATCCAGGTGCTTACAAATTTTTTCTTACTGTTGTCGTATGCAGTAATGCTCATTCCTTCAAAAGGCATTCCCATAAAATTCCCTTTATGATTGCTCACTTGATAGCGGCCGTCAAACATCATTTTATTGGTTGCTTCAGACTTACTCATCATAGGTTGTCCTCCATTTTCCATCCACATTGTGGTTTCGCCGGACCACGTTCCGTCAGATTTTGCCAGCATTTTGTGCATTTCTCCCGGAGTAGCATATTCCATCCATGCCTTTGTTGCAGCTGCAGAATCAACAGGTTTCCACTCTTCTTTGGCTGTAGAATCCGCCTTATCATTATTTTTCACATCAACTTTTACCTTATCACAGGCAAAAAATAAGAAAGCAGTACAGGTTCCGAATAATAAATTTTTCATAATAGTTTAATTTTAAGTTGATTATAAAATTACTAAAATTTATTATCACTAAATTTAATATTTTAATGTCTAATTAAAAAAACCTAGAAATATATAATTTAAAACATAAAAATGGAACCTACAATTGAATTAATAAGCGGAGACATCACCAGGATAAAATCAGATGCCATTGTCAACGCAGCTAATTCATCTTTATTAGGAGGAGGTGGAGTTGACGGCGCAATTCATCGGGCCGGAGGTCCAAAAATTTTGGAAGAATGTAAAGAAATAAGAGACCGACAAGGAAAATGCAAAACAGGAGAAGCAGTGATAACGACAGCCGGAAACCTTCCCGCAAAATATGTCATCCATACCGTCGGTCCAATTTGGAATAATGATGAAGAAAAATGTTCTCAACTTTTGGCAAACTGTTACAGGAATTCTTTAAAATTAGCCGAAGGTTTAGATGTAAAAACAATTACTTTTCCAAATATCAGTACGGGAGTTTACAGATTTCCAAAAGATCTGGCTGCGAAAATTGCTATTCAGGAAGTTAAGAATTTTAACTCTGAAATCATTGAGAAAGTTATTTTTGTATGCTTTGATGATGAAAATGAAGAAATCTATAAGAAACTATTAAATTAAAATCCTGTGGTTTGAAACTTTTAAAACGTTGTGCTCTTTGCTAGTGAAACGCCTTTGTGACCTTTAAACGGGGGAATAATAAAATTCTCTGTAAACTTTGCATTAAAAAAGATGATGAAAAACAATAAGAACTCAAAATTAAAACAATGGAAAAACTCACCATCCTCAGCGGCGCCGGGATCAGTGCCGAAAGCGGAATAAAAACTTTCAGAGACGGTGATGGTCTTTGGGAAAATCACAATATAACCGATGTCGCAAGTCCGGAAGGCTGGAGAAAAGATAGAGAATTGGTTCTCGAATTTTACAATCAAAGACGCCGACAGCTTCATGAAGTTGAACCTAATGATGCACACAGATTAATTGCAGAACTAGAAAAGTATTTTGAAGTTCAAATCATTACCCAAAATATTGATGACCTCCACGAAAGAGCGGGTTCAAAAAATATCATACATCTTCACGGAGAATTGTTTAAATCTTGTTCATGCAACAATAAATCTTTGATCTACGAACAAAAAGAGGATATCAATATAGGCGACAAAGCAGAGGACGGAGCGCAGTTACGGCCATTTATCGTCTGGTTCGGAGAAGACGTTCCATTGATGAAAGAAGCTGCGGAAAAAGCAAGAGAAGCAGATATTTTCCTGGTCATCGGAACTTCGCTGCAGGTGTATCCGGCTGCAGGATTGATTCACGAGATTAAAGATGATTGTTTACTGATTGTTATTAATCCCAACGAAACAGGTTTTGGATACGGCGAAAGGGCTGTAGTAATAAAAGAAACCGCAACAAAAGGAATGAAATTGCTGTTTGATAAATTGATTAATATGAAATAAAATTAAAACTTATGAACGAAACACAAAAGAAAAAGACAAGCAAATGCCTGAGCTATATGCTCAGAACATTAACCTGAGTTTATCGATTTTGAGTCTGGATGAAAAATGGATGGGCGAATGTTGATAAACCGATTTTAAAATCAACAAATGATTCTCAAAATTCACCTTTGAAGAATTAGATGAAATCGTACAAACCAATGATAAAAAACGGGTTATTTTTAATGAAGATAAAACCAGAATCAGAGCCAATCAAGGGCATTGATTAATATTAATTTGGCTTTAAAACGACAAAAACCACCGGAATTTTTTTATCACGGAACGCCGCAAAATAGTATTGATTCTATTTTAGAAAAAGGTATTGAAAAAAGAAACCGACAACATGTTCATTTAAGTCAGGATAAAGAAACCGCAACCAAAGTCGGAATGCGTCACGGAAAACCATTTATTTTAATTATCAACACAAAAAAAATGTCCGACGACGGAATTGAATTTTATCTTTCTGAGAATGATGTTTGGCTCACGGATTTTGTGGATGCTAAATATATTTATCAAAATTGATTTTTATTTCAGTCAATTAATATTTAACTTTTTAATTAAAATAAATCCAGTCTTTTTCCTTCTTGATTCGGGTGTTTTTCCTTTAAGTTTTATGTTTTTATAAAGCGAAATTTGTTCTGTTAAACCATTAAAACCAAAAATCATGGCAACTAAAAAACATTTTTTCGTTTCATTAGAAGGAGTAGATCTTAGCGATGAACAATTGAAAAACATCGACAAAGGAATTCAGAATGTAGTACTTTCTGAGCTGTCAAAAGTTGATAACACGCATTCCTTTTCTGCTCAACGAGATTTCAGAGCAATTACAAAACCCCTTCGCATCAAAGACTGGTTTCCCTATGGAATCATCATCTTCAAACCGCAGATTGATATTCAGAGTCAGTTGAAAGACATACAGTCTCAAATCAAAGCTTATGGAGGCTAAAAATAGCTCATCAAAAAAGATGTGTCCCAGTTACTTAGGAAAAACCGGGGCACAGCTTTTTGGAGTTTTAGGAAAAAACGGCAAAGTGAATTTTATTACGCCGCTTACCGTCACAGAAGAATTTCTTGAGCTTAATAGAGAGAAAAATAATCTTGAACAACGGTTTCGTTTTACCGGGAAATGTGTAGAAAAAGGTTGTTTACAATGGAACCATGGAGAATCAAAATGTTCGCTCTCAAAAAAAGTTCAGGATTTTGCTACAGATATAGTAGAAGAATTATCCTTTTGCCCGATTCGTTCGCGATGCAGATGGTTTTTTCAGGATGGTGAAAATGCCTGTTACTCATGTAACGAAGTCACACGGAATATGGAAGAACTATTAGTAAGTGAATAAATTATGAACAAATATATTTCACAAAAAACCACGCCCGAAAGCGTGGTTAAATTTATTTATTCTAATACTGAAATAAGGCTATTGTTTTATTATTTTAACAATAGTTTCAGAATTATTTATTCGAATTAAGTAAACTCCACTGACTAAAGAAGAAACATTGGTTTGTTTGCTGTCAAATTTTCCTTCCTTTACAAGCTGACCAGACATATTATAAATCTGATAATAGTAATCTTTATCATCTTTTGCATCAATATGCAGAATATCTTTTACAGGATTAGGGAAAACTGTTAATTTTTCTGCTCTTTCTTTTACTTCTGTTTTATCCAATGTATTGCTTGCTTTTCTATTTGCATTTGGAGGTACCGGGATCGCATCAGGATTGTACCTTCCGATCTCATTACCATTTGCGTCATATTCTATTTTTGCGCAACGGCAAGACATGGCTGCTTGTGGCTTGAATACATATGAAGGGGTTAAAAAATATAGGCTGGATTCACTTTGTGTAGTAGATGATACATCAGCGTTGAAAAACATACCAAAAGAATTTCCACTTCCGTGATTGGCAGCTGTCCAGATTCCGGATTTCATAAAGGTAGGATTGCTTCCCCCTTTTGTTGCGTCCAAAGTATTTCCTCCATTTAATCCTCTGATTCCATTATTTGGAAACAAACCGATATTAAAGTTAGGCTTATTCAATACGAATCCATATCTGAATGATCCGTATCCAGATGCATTTCCGTAAACAAAACTACCGGGATATTTCATTTTAGTCATGTCAAATGGCTCATTACTTACCATTGCATTCATATTACCTGGATCCATTCCATATGCATTTGTAAATTTGGCATTATAGAACCAAGGTGTGTTTCCTTTCGAAATAAGATTTCCTAAAACGGCACCTAAAGATAAACTATGAACATCTACAATTCTCCAACCAGCAGGACAAGGGTCATATGGTGATTTCTCGGAGGCATGTCCCCATCTCTCCGGCATATTTCCATTTTCTTCAGATAACCAGTCAAATTTTGCTGTGTCAGTCTGATATAAAAAGTTGAATGGATTGGAAACCGAATACTTTAATACTTTTTTCAATTTGTCTATTTTTGAATCAGATGCTGATACATTTGCAGCGGCAGAATATGTTGCAAAAGATTGAGTATTTGAATTTAAATATTCAGTTTCTGTCATATTGGCGGTGTATAAAGCTGCTGTCATAAGACCTGTAGCTGGTGTTGCCGACTTCTGTCTATAAACATAATAGATATTGAATGGTCTCCCATTGTTGATGAAATAATTGTAAAAAATCCCTGGGTTGTAGAATACTGGTAATGGATCCTTCCTTCCCCATTGAAAATGCAATCCTCCACTATCCCTTATTTGCTCTAATCTTGCTACAGCAGACGGGTTATTATTATTGTATGACCCCAATGGACCTGTAAAGGTTGCATTGTCAAAACCGAAAAAATGTTCGTTGATAAATGGCATTCTGGCTCCTAAGTCCCGATCCATAAAAGTAGTCTTCATAGGTGCTCCGTATCCACTTGTGGTAGGATTTAAAAACTGTTCATTTGCTGGTTTTATTCCTCCATTGTCAATAGTTTCAGGATCAACAGAATAGGCTGTTATTACAGATTTAGGCGCCCAAATGTGCCAACTCCAGACTACTGGGTCATTATGTTTACCATTGGACCAAGCACCACTTCCTACATGGAAAGCAACTACCGCATTTCCTATTTGATTTTGATTAAGAGTGATTTTTAGTAAGGCAGTTTCAATAGAACCATCTATAATCTCCATTTTTTGAATTAAACTTGTATTGCTTGTCCAAACAACAGATGAAGACTTAGTACTTTCTGCAGGGAAAGAAAAATCTGTGTTTAAATAAAGTTTATTCATTGCATATGCCTTCTTCAAAGGAATCTCAATAATTCTGTCATTATCTTTGTTTGTATCTATACTGTTTCCGTTGGGATTTGGTGTTACTAAAGCAGGATTAGTATATTCTACATAACTATTTGGTAATTTTGTCCACGATTTTAAAAGATCAAGCGAATAAAGTTCTGAAGATGAAGTAATGTATTCCGTTTCAAATTCCTGCGGAGTTGATGCACTATTTGGATCATATATACAACGTACACCTGTGCTTGGATATCCATAAGCAGTTTCTCTAAAACTATTCCATCCTATAGAAGTATGATAACTTAAAGGGTCTGAATATAGTAATAAACCGTTTGCACCAAATGTCGGATAACGTTGTCCATCAATAACTTCCGTAGCAGTAGTAAATGTTGAGGTAAATAATCCTCCATCTGCACTAGAGTCTTGATATGCAAGCTCTGGAGTTGCCCAACCGGTGCCATTCCTTGTAGGAGAGGTATTATTTGGATACGCTTCATAATTTCCATTGATTGGAAACTTACCTAAGTTCATACCAGGAACAGCTGAAAAGTCAAACCCGAATTGAGGATATATTTTAATATTAGGATAGTCGGTATTTAAAACATCTGGTTTAAATTCGGGCTCTACAGTTTCTCCTGTATGTTTTCCCCATGGGCTGTATCTATTCTGATTAGGCATTGCTGTACTAGAGTTTCTTCCTCCAGAAAAATATTTGGAAGGAACTCTCCAATTGCATGGACACGGATCATATGGCGATTTTAAAGCATAACGACTGCTTTGATTAGCAATTGCTGCCTTCGAATCATCAATGTCCGAATAGAATCCACTACGTGTATCTCCCCACAAATCCCATGCAACAATATTCTCACGATATGGCGGATTATATACTTTATACTTGTTTTTTGAGAACCATGTAGTCATACTTACAAGAGGCATCCAACTGTTATCGTCTCTTTGCTTTAAAAAATCTTCACCATCGTTTAACAAAGGTTGACCTTTTGTTGCTACATATATGGGAGTGGTAATAATATTAATAGGATTATGTATTGAAAATCTTATATTCCCGTTTGGTGTATCAGTACCGGTGTTGAGCTGTGCAGAGTATTTATTCCCTCTTATTCTTAAAAATTTATTTCTAAAATCGGAATCGGTTGGCTTTAAATTTACCTCCCCACTAATTCCATAAGTGTCTAAATCCTTGTGAGAAAATGAAGGGATTGGATCTTTTCTTCCCCATTGGTATTGCAATCCTGCGGATTTATGCCAATCATTTCCTACAAAATTTACATTTGTTGCTCCAAGGTTTCTGTCCATCCATTTCCAATTAGCTACAACATTTCCGTCCTTATCTTTTTCAAAGCCATGATGATAGGTACTGCCGTTAGTGGGATCATCTGTAGCCCAAATGTGCCATGTCCAATATATAATACTATTTATTCTATATGAAATCACAGCATTTCCTTCCTTCAATTTATTTACAAGCACTTTTATCTTTGCATTTTCACCTGTTCCCTCTAATGCCACCGATTTTACTAATCCTACTTCATCTTCCCAGTACAGTCCCGCTGTAGCAGCTCCGGATGGAATAGGAGTGTAATTTCCATTATCATTTCGCATGAATTCGCCTCCGTTTTTCCACATTTCGTAGGCTTTTTTCACAGGAATATATAGTCCGTCTACATTGTTGCCATTCTTGTCTTTGCCTGTGAAAATATAACTGTTAGGCGCTTTTGTCCAATCAACAGCATCGGGCTGTGCTCCCGGATTAATTGTGATACAGGCCGCTGTATCGGGATTAATTGTATTGCCAAAAATACCTACATAATTAATAAATTTATTAATTTCTGTTTCTATCTCTGCTAAAGGTCGCGAAGTTCCGTTCCAACCTGGAGTGACTTGCCTGTTTCTGATAGCTCCGACTCCATATATAGATGCTTTTGAAGTGTTGCTCAGAAAGAAGTTTTCAGATCCTGGTCCTCTGTCTTTATCATACAAAGGAGGATAACCGTAATCATTCGTGGTATTATAATTACTTAAGGCATTAATGGTAACATAGCTTCCATTAGCCTTATATATCCTTAAACCTGTTACTTTACTGATAATAATTACTACAGGTTCCTGATTTGTGATTACATCAGTCAATTTTTCATTGATATAATTGTAAAGGTTATAATATCTATTGACTAAAGCATTCGGATTTTTAAAATCTAAATAACCTCTTCCCCAATCTTCTCCTCCTTCTTCTGGAGGCAAAAACCAGTTACTGAAATTGATGAAAAAACCGGCACTTGAAAATTTACCTGCAAACATATAAACAGGATCATGATAAGAATATTCCCATGGACTTGTATCGCTTCCCTGATAAATAAATTTTTGAGAACTTGCTATAGTTGCAAGATTATTAGGGTTTTCGATATTGATAACAGGTGCTTCGGGGTTTGAATTGTCTAATGTACCGTTGGCATTGATTGATAAAGCAATATTGTCTAGCTTTTTGGGTAATTGCAGAGATGTTACTCTGTCTTTCACGCTTTGTACAGTTCCGTCCGGATTCAACACAACGGTTCCGCTTGTTTTTGGTGTAAACAAATAAGTATATTCATTTTCGTCTAATTGACATTTTCCTGTGGTATAATCCGATTGTTTGTAATGAGCTACCGTTTTTTGCCAAATAATAGACTGCCAGTTTGAAAGGCTGGAATTAGAACTTAATTCAATTTTAATATTTTGTATACCAACACTAGAAGCAGGTAATTCAAAAGTTGCGGTCAAAATTTGACTAAATTCATTAGCGGCAATAAATGTTCTGTGCCATACGGAAATCCAATTTCCCAAGTCGTTTTTGTACTTGATTATAAGAACTACATGATCAGAGGTTACAGGTTTGCTAAAATTACCTTTTATCACAACAGCTCCTTTCTGGTTTACTGTTTGGGTAATTTCAATATTCGGGTCCATATCCACTATATTTTGAGAATATATAGGGTTATACATGAGACCCAAAAATAAAAACAGAAACTTTAAAAAATATTTCTTTTCCATTTCATTAATGTGTTTTTAAGTTAATTGTTTCTTTGTTTTTTGTAAAAAAAATTCATACAAATATGATTTTTTTAGAATAACTTTACAATAAGTAAAAAAAATATGATTATTAAAAACACAAATGATAAGTCTCATATTTGCCCGGTACAAAGCTTTCTGAAGCTGTTTTCAGGTAAATTGAAACCAGAAATTTTTCTTCTGGCTACCAAGTCTTTCCTTCGGTTTAACACTCTTTTGCGTGAAATAGAAGGTGCGAATAAACAATCTTTAGCCATCGCATTAAGAGATTTGACAGAAGCAGAAATATTAAAAAAAGTTGTAATTAAAAATAAGCCATTGCATATAGAATATCACCTTACAGAAAAAGGCAAATCAATAGCACCTATTTTTGAGAAATTGGAACAGTTCTTATAAAAAGTAATATCCCGATTATTGTATGCAAAATATTTGTCCTAAAAAAATACGCTCCAATTTTGAAGCGTATTTTGTTATTATTTAGGCAAACCTTTTTTCAGAGCATAATGAGCTCTTTCAACTGCTTTTTTCTCCTTCCAGTCCATATATCTTTTTTTGTAGCGACCTTTCATAAAATTGTCAAAATTTCTCTGAACTGTCAGATTCCACAAAGAGTTTGCTTTCACTGCCCAGGATTTATCCCATGCGCGAAGCGAAATAGAGAAGCTTCCGTCAAGATATTTCATCCAGTGCCACCATCCGGTCGGCATAAATAGAGTGTCGCCATGCTCAAGAAAGCATTCTATTCCTTCGATCCCATTTAGGGCAGGAAATTTTTCAAAATCAGGGTTTTCGATATCAAAATCTTCCAAAGCATACGTTGCATAAGGTAATTTATATAATCGGTCTCTCCATTTCTGCTCAAAAAGCAGCACATGCTTTCTTCCGTTAAAATGAGTATGGAAAATATGAGCTAAATCGATATCGTAATGTAAAAATGTGACAGATCCCTTACCACCGAAAAACATTCCCGGATATTTATCCAAAAAGCCTCCCATCAGTTCTTTTGGCGGAATATATTCGTCAAGCAGTTTTGAAGCGTGCTTTATTGGATCGAAAAAGAAAATTCTAAGATCAGTAGGTTCCCGCTGAATAAGATCTATGTAATCTGCGAATTTCATTTCTGTTGTTGGCGCATTGATGGGCGCAGCGGGGTCGGCTTTAGCGCTGTCATACAAAGGAACTGTAATGTCACCCACCACCTCTTTCACATATTCCATCGTCCATTTTTGATAGGCTGGCCATTTTTTAGCCATATTTTTTATCACTACCGGTCTTCTCGGTTTAAGATATTTTTCGAAAAACTCTTCTTTGCCAATATCATCAACAATATCTATAGGTCTTAGAATAACCCCCATTATGTATAATTTTTTATGTTACAAAATTATTAAATAAATAATAACCACAAATGATTTAAGATTTTTTTAATCTATTGTCTTTATGACTATTTAATCGCTAAAGGTGAGCGTTGTTCAAAATTTAATATTTTACGACGTCATTAATAGAATTTTAATTGTTTTTTATTACCTGTGATCTTACGGATGTATATATTTTATATTTAAAAATGTATCCAAAATAAAAGAGTAATATAATTAAATAAAAAATATAACTAATTTTGTAGTGATAAAATAATGCTTTAACTTTTCTTGATAAAAATCATCTTTAACTAAGTGTAACAAAAACCAAAGAGCCATTACTAATTAATCAAATAATAAACAACGAATCTGTGTGATTGGTAAAATACCAACATCATTTTCGAGTCATAAGACCTTAAAAAAATAAACATTGTATATGAAAAATAAAATCTCCTTATTTCTCATGGTTTTTTTCTCTATAATTGCTTTCTCTCAGAAAACAATTTCGGGTAAAATTACTGATGAAGACGGCATTGCGATTCCAAGCGCAAGTGTAACGGTTGAAGAACCAGGAAAAGATGCTATCCTTGCATACGGAATTACAAATTCTAAAGGAGAATATAAAATAACGTTTACTTCTGCAGAATCTTTTGTTGATCTGAAGGTGAAAGCTTTTAATCAGAAGCCTTTAACAAAACAAATCAGCAATATTGATCAGACAATGACATTCCAATTACAGTCTGAAGCAACAGAAATAAAAGAAGTTCAGCTGAAAACCAAAATGATTACCGCTAGAGGCGATACCATAGCTTACGATTTGAAAGCATTCGACAGCAAGAACGACCGGACTTTAGCAGATGTTATGAAAAAAATTCCCGGAATTGAAGTCAATGCAGATGGCTCAATTCTTTATCAGGGAAATGCAATCAACAAATTTTACGTCAACGGCAAAGATTTAATGGAAGGCGGTTACGGTACCATCAACAACTCGCTTCCAAAAGATGCTGTACAAAAAGTTGAAGTTCTAGAAAATCACCAGCCGGTAAAAATGCTTCAGGGTAAAATACCTTCAGATGCAGCAGCAATCAACATCAAGCTGAAAAATTCTGTGACCATGACAGGTCGAGGTGAAGTAGGAACCGGTTTTGGAGACCCGTGGCTTTGGAATGTAAAATTAACACCGATGTTTTTTGGTCAGAAAAGCCAGTGGGTCGTTAATTACAAAACAAATAATGTAGGTGAGCAAGTAGAAAATGAAGGGAATATTTTAGGATTTGGAAGCAGGTATGAAGGAAGAAGAGTCAATGCTTCTCAAAATGACTGGCTGAATGTAGAAAATGCAATGAGCCCAAATCTGCCTGTTAGGAGATATTTATTTAATAATGTACATTACTTGTCAGCAAACTATTTGACTAATATTGATGCGAAGAAAGAGTGGGAGCTAAAAGCTAGTGCAAATTATACAAATAATGCCGTTGAAAGAGAAGCGTACAGCCAGACAGACTTCTTCGCAACATCGGATATTCCTGCATCTAGGGTAACTACGAATATTCTTAATAACTTTTATACCGATAAGGTAAAAGGTGAATTGATTTTTACTAAAAATGCAAAAAAAGGCTTCTTCAAAAACACCACCAGTTTTTCACAATTCTGGAATGCTGACAGAGCTGTAGTTGACAGAACAGATCCTATTGCAAACAGAAACGGAAGTCAGGCTATTGAATCTCCAACTTCTTCTTTTCAGAACTCATTGAGCACAATCATTCCGTGGAAAGAAAAAATGGTGAATGTGCTTTCATTTGTAAGTTATCAGAACGACAGTCAGAAATTAGATATTACACCTGCAACATATCTTAATATACCAGGATTTAATCCCGGAGGTGCTGCAGAATCAGTGAGACAAAATCTACAGTTGAAAACTTTTGAGGCTAATCACTCTGCAAATATTGGTTTTTCTACGAAGGGATGGACCTTTACACCAGAATTAGGTTTCAATTATAAAATGACCAATCTAAGATCTGCTCTTACGAATTATCAGGATGGTGAAGCTTTCGGATATGGGTTTGATTTTGACAATGATCTTAAATATACTACAGCAACACCATATGCGAGTGTAGGAATTAATTTTAAAAGTGATTCTTGGATGTTGTACGCAAATGTTCCGGTAAATTCAAATATTATACAGGCTGAAGATCCTTTAAGAAATGTTTCAAAATCTGTCAATAAAGTGACTTTTGAGCCTAATCTTTTTGCTCAGTATAGCTTTGCATCATTCTTCAAAGCATCTTTGAATGGAAACATCAGCAATAATTTTGGAGAAGTAAATACGGCTTATTCAGGATATCTGATGACTTCACCGAGCGGATTAAATGCAATGGCAGCCGAAAATCCAATACCGGAAAACAATACAAAGTCAGCAGGCGCAAGATTAGAATACAGAAACCCATTGAATAATTTGTTTTTTAACGTAAACTACCGTTTATCGGATAATAGACGTAACCTTATTTCTTCTCCGACAAGAAACGCGGCAGGTTATACCGTAATTGAATATCTGGAACAAGAAAACAATACTACAAACAGTGGTTATAGCGCTGAAATAGGAAAGTATTTCCCTAAATTTAAAACCAATGCATCAGTAAGCTATAGTAACAATACCTCTACGCAAGATGCTTATCTAAACTCGGATGAATATAAAAGTAAAAATAACTCACAATCCGTAGGAGTTAAATTTAATAACACCTATTTTTCTTGGATGAGTATCGATTATACTTTAAACTTTTCTAGAACCAATCAGAAAAACACAAGTTTTGTATCTCAACTGAATAGTGAAAATTCCAGATCAGGATTTAATCATAATTTGGCTGCGTTTTTCTATCCTTTAGAAAATCACACTTTAGGTTTTAGCTGGGATCAGGTAAATACAAATGCAGCCAGCCAAAAATACAATAACGGATTTTATGATCTTTCATACCAATTCACCTGGTCAAAAAAGAAAATTGATTTTGAATTGAAATGGATGAATATAGCAAACAAAAAAGTATTCGAAACGTATGATATTAATACAACAAATATTACATACACCAGAGTTTTACTTCGCCCAAGCCAAGTCATGTTCACTGTAAAATTCAATTTTAAATAAACAAGACACAAATAAAATTAAAAACCAATCTCGATGAGGTTGGTTTTTTTGTGATATCAATAAAGGCAATTATCATAAAATTAATCGTAGTGCACATGTAAATTTACTTAAAAGGTTTAAAAAGGAAAAATTGTATTATTTTAGCAAAAAATTCAATAGATGAGAAAAAATTTATACCATAAAATTAAAAAATTTTTACCCTATTATAATGAATATGGATTCAAAGAAGGATATAAAATTTTTAATAAACTATCATCTTCAAACTGGGATAACATACACATTTATGGTGTAAAACATCCGGTTCATCTTCGAATAAATGAAAAATCTGATTTAGACGTTTTTAATCAGGTCTTTATAGAAAAACAATATGACCCGAATTTTTATAAAAGTCCGAAGATTATCATTGATGCAGGAGGCAACGTGGGGCTTTTTACAGTTTTGATGAAGAATACCTTTCCCGACGCAGAAATTATAACCATTGAGCCAGATCCGGATAATTTTCTGATGGCAAAAAAGAACCTTCAAAACTATCCGAATATTAAAGTATTGAATAAAGGGCTTTGGAGTAATGACGTTAGATTAAAAATTCTTGACGAAGATGTTGCAAAATGGGGGATTCAGGTGGTAGAGGATAATGAAAATGGTAAAATTGAGGCAATTTGTATTAACACTATTTTTAAAGAAAATAATTTTGACAGAATAGATTTATTAAAAATGGATATAGAAGGCAGCGAAAAAGAAGTATTCTCCAAAAATTATGAAGATTGGTTGCCAAAAGTAAAGATGTTGATTGTTGAGCTTCACGATTCTATGCAAAAAGACTCTTCAAGGACGTTTTTTGAAGCTTTGAATAAAACTTGGCCCCATTACCGTCTCTTTGTAAGCGGAGAAAACCTGGTGGTAGAAAATCTTTCTTTTAAATAATTTTTAAGATTTAAATTAAAAAACCAATCTCAATGAGGTTGGTTTTCTGTTTTTAAAACTAAAAGCTTTGCAAATCTGCTGTCGGGCCATAACTTCCGGGGAGGTCAATATCATTCAATCTGTAATAAACACCAAGCTGAGCTCTGTGATGAGTTATTTGACTTAAGCTGTGCCGTATAGCTCCATATTTAGTCCATGAAGCTAAAGTATGACCATCATTTTTTAATGCCCAGCTCGGATTAAGATCTTCTTCATTGGCTTTATTTAATGCTTCTTTGCTCGCCAGATAGTTTTCTTCAAATACTTTAAGAAGATCTTCTTTAGTAGTGAGAAGTTTTGGCCTCAAATCGTTCTTCGCAAAATCAAGCTCTGAACTGTTGAGCATAAATCCTGCCCAGCCAAAAATTTCTGCAATGTGAGTAACAAGATGTGCCATTTTCATGCTTTTTGGATGCGGAGAATAATCATTTTTATCTTCAGGATAAATTTCAAAAAACCTTTTTGTTGTCTGATATTCGGCTTCCAGTTCGTCTCTGAGTTGTTTTAAAGTGTCCATACATATTTGTTTTTTAGGTTATTTAAATTTAAAACTTTAGAAAATATAAATGAAAGAAATATTAATTAAAAAATTCTGTAACAAAATTATAGAACAGCTAACTAATTATGTAAACGTTATTAAAAATGAAAAATTTATTTTCAATATTATTTATCGCAGTTTTTACAATTGCTAATGCACAGGAAAGTGCAAACAGATTCTTTTATGAACTGACTTTCAAACCTAAAAAAGATTCTACAAAAATCGATAAGGTGATTTCAATATTAGATATTACAGGCAAAAAGTCGATTTATCAGGATTATACTGTTCCTGCACAAGATTCTATTATTAAAATTGCAGTAGAAGAGATGGAAAAAACGAAGTCTTGGAAAGACATGTCGAAGATGATAAGAATGCCAAAATTCTCGTATAAGATTATTAAAACATATCCTGAAATGAAGCAGCAGTATGTTGACAGAATAAGTATGAATATGTTTGGTTATGAGGATGATATTAAATTTAAGTGGAACATTCTTCCAGAAAAAGAGAAAGTGGGTGAATATAATACTCAAAAAGCAACGACAGAATTTGGTGGACGAACTTGGAATGCATGGTTCAGCACAGATATTCCGTTTCAGGATGGGCCATACAAGTTTTATGGACTTCCGGGATTGATTGTTAAAATTGAAGATACCGATAAACATTACTCGTGGAAGCTTAGCGGAAACAAGAAAATTGCCGACTACGCGGAGTTGTCTTACTCTGAGCAGATTAATGCCAAGTACGGAATGTCAAATACAGTAACACCAACTACGAAAGAAAAATTTGAAAAAGCGTACGCAACTTTCAAAAAAGATCCTATGGGTGAGTTTCGCCAGAGAATTACGCCGGAAATGTCTAGTATGAAAATGCCGGGATCTGATATTACAATTGGTGAAATGATGAAAAAACAAGAAAAAATAGCGAAAGATTTTTTCAACTCTAATGATAACCCGATAGAAAAAACTGCACAGGTAAGTGTAGGTAAACTTGAAAAAGTAGGAGTAGAGAAAAACAAAAAGTAACATTCATATTTAACTCGACTATATTGAAATAAACCCAGATGCAGCAATTTGTCTGGGTTTATTGTTTATGATAGTTTCTATAAATCTCTAAAACCATACTTATTTAGATTAAATTTAAATAGAGTATCTTTGCAGATACAAAATTATAGGTATTGAAAGATAACTATTTACAAACATTAAGCAGATTTCCTAAGAATAGACTTGGGAAAATTTTGGGCTATGATAATGATCATCTGAAAATGCCCAATAAAATAATAGAAATGGGGCTTCTACCTGAAACTGTTTTCAGAATTCTGTATCAGGCTCCTTTCAATGGTCCTTTGTATGTAGAATTTGGCGATGAAAAAAGCCGCATTGCCTTGCGGAAGGAAGAAGGAGAGTATATTATGGTAGAAGACTGGAATTAATGCAGGGAAATAATAAAAAACAGATACTTTTAGTCGGGAATCCCAATGTAGGAAAGTCAACGGTTTTTAACGCACTTTGCAACAAAAAACAGAAAACCGGGAACTATGCAGGTGTTACCGTTTCTAGCCATTCCGGAACTTATACGTATAAAAACGAAGAGGTGGAGGTGGTAGATCTCCCGGGATCATACAGCATTTATCCAAGTTCAGAAGATGAGGCAATTTTTTCTAAATTCCTTCTGGAAGGTCAAAAAGATTTTGCCGGGGTCGTTTATATTTTAGAAGCATTGAGCTTAAAAAGAGGATTGCTTTTATTCCAGCAGATTCAGGATCTGGGAGTGCCGATGATTTTGGTCATTAATCAGGTCGATCAGGCAGAAAGAAGAGGAATCAGCATCGATATCGGAAAGTTTTCCAAAGCATTGAATATCAAAATTATCCAGACGAATGCAAAAGAGCAGTTAGGAATCGAAGCAATTCAGGAAGCTGTTTTAAATAATGATTTTGCTAAAATACATAAACCTTCATTTGAAATTCCTGCTGAGCATAAAGACTTTTTAAATAAAGTTTCTTTGTACAATCAGTTTGATAACGAATATAAAGCCTGGATGAGTCTTTCGACAGGAGCGGATTTAAATAAATTAGATTCCGCAGCAGACTTAATTTATAATTCCGAAGCTAAAAGCTTAGTGCCGAAAAGATTGCAGGTTCAGGAAGTAGTAAGGAGATATCAGAATATTGATAAGATTTTAGCTAATGTAATTTCTAAAAAACCTCAGTTCAAAGAATTATTAACAGAAAAATTAGATAAAGTTCTCGTTCATCCGATTTTAGGCTACCTTGTTTTTATTGGAATTTTGCTGATCATTTTCAACAGCGTTTTTTTTATTGCCGAATATCCGATGAACTGGATCGATGAGTTTTTCGCCTGGCTTTCAGCATTTAGTAAAGAAAATTTACCGGAAGGCCCGATCAATTCACTGATTTCTGACGGAATCGTACCCGGATTAGGCGGAATCATCATTTTTGCACCACAGATAGGTATTTTATTATATTTTCTTTATCTTTTGGAAGATTCGGGATATATGGCAAGAGTTATTTTCCTGATGGACAGGTTTTTACGTCCGTTTGGATTGAATGGAAAAAGTATTGTGCCTTTGGTTTCAGGAACGGCCTGTGCAATTCCCGCAGTGATTTCAACAAGAAATATCGAGAATTTCAGAGAAAGATTGCTGACGATTTTGGTGACACCTTTTATGACGTGCTCGGCAAGGCTTCCTGTATACAGCATTATCATCGGGTTGATTATTTCAGATAAAACATTCTTTGGGATTCAGTACAAAGCTTTAGTCCTTTTGGCGATGTATCTTTTAGGTTTTTTTGTAGCGCTACTTTCAGCAGCAATTCTAAAAGGTTTCATCAAAAATAAAGGCAAAACTTATTTAGTTATGGATTTGCCAACTTACAAAAAACCGCTTTTTGGCTATGATCTGAAAATGGTTTTGGGTAAAGTCTGGGATTTTATTACAGGAGCCGGAAAGATTATTTTTATTGTAAGCATCATTATTTGGTTTTTAAGTTATTTCGGTCCAAAACAAAATCCACAGGAAATGGTTGCTACCAATGTAGAGCTTGACCATTCTTACCTTGCTAAAATGGGGAAAGCAATTGAACCGGCCATTGCACCTTTGGGTTATGACTGGAAAATGGGCGTGGGAATTCTCACAAGCTTTGTGGCAAGAGAGGTTTTCGTAGGAACGATGTCTACCTTGTATAGTTTGGATGATGACGCGCCGGAAGGAAAAGTAATCGATAAAATGAGAAAGGATGTAAAACCAAACGGAGAAAAAGTATTCAGTTTTGCAACGGGTATTTCAATACTTTTGTTTTATGCATTCGCTATGCAGTGTATTTCTACTGTTGCAGTGGTTTATAGGGAAACAAAAAGCTGGAAATGGACCGGCTTTCAAATGGTCATGATGACCGGTTTGGCATATTTTGTGTCGATGATAGTGTATCAAGTTTTAAAATAAAATGGATTCTTCGTTAATTTTTCAATACATAATTGTCGCACTTTTGGTGCTTTTTGCCTGTTATTCTTTATTTAGATTGATCAGGAAAAATTTTGCACCGAAGAAATTCGATTCTAAAAGATCGGATTGCGATAAAGATTGCGGTTGCTCTTAGCACTTTGCCATAGTTAAAAACCTTTGACAAAATTAGAATAGCTTCTTTTACACAAAACAATAACTTACTAACGTTAAGCATATTTCATTATTCAATCTTTGTTTTATTCGTATTTTTGCAAAAACATTTTTAATAGTATGTCATTAATAAAAAGTATCTCCGGAATCAGAGGAACGATTGGCGGAAAAGTAAATGATAACTTGACACCGCTTGATGTTGTAAAATTTGCATCAGCTTTCGGAACATGGCTTCAGAATAATAAAAATAAAAAGGATTTAACCTTAATTATCGGTCGTGATGCAAGAATCTCGGGTTCAATGGTCAATTCTCTGGTTTGCGCAACTTTGCAAGGTTTGGGAATTCACGTTGTAGATTTAGGGCTTTCTACCACACCAACTGTCGAGATTATGGTTCCTGAATTAAATGCTGATGGTGGAATTATTTTAACAGCGTCTCACAATCCAAAACAATGGAATGCATTGAAATTGTTAAACGAAAAGGGTGAATTTATCAACGGGGAAAACGGTGCCGAGGTTTTAGCATTGGCCGAAAATGAAGATTTCGATTATGCCGAAGTGGATAACTTAGGAAAATACGAAACAAGAGATGATGCTTTTGATATTCATATTCAGCAGATTCTTGATTTGCCGATGGTGGACGTAGAAGCGATTAAAGCCAAAAACTATAAAATCGTTTTAGATGCCGTAAATTCTACAGGCGGAATTGCAATTCCTATGCTTCTAGATAAATTAGGCTGCGAAACAATAAAATTGTACTGCGAACCCAACGGACAGTTCCCGCACAATCCTGAGCCTTTGAAAGAGCATTTAGGAGACATCTGCGAATTGGTTATCAAAGAAAAAGCAGATTTTGGTGTTGTAGTAGATCCGGATGTTGACAGATTGGCTCTGGTAGACGAAAACGGAGAAATGTTTGGTGAAGAATATACGTTAGTTGCCGTTGCAGATTATTTGCTGAAGAACAAAAATGGAGTGGCGATTTCAAATCTCTCATCGAGCCGTGCTTTGAGAGATGTTGCGAAAACACATAATTCAGAATATTTTGCCAGTGCGGTAGGAGAAGTGAATGTGGTAAATTTAATGAAAGAAAAAAATGCCATAATCGGTGGTGAAGGGAACGGTGGAATTATCTATCCTGAACTTCATTACGGAAGAGATTCTTTGGTGGGTGTAGCCTTGTTTTTAACACATTTGGCTAAAGAAAACAAAACGGTCTCAGAATTGAGAGCCGACTACCCTGGTTATTTTATGGGGAAAAAGAAAATTGAACTGACTCCTGAAATAAATGTGGATGATCTTTTAACTAAAATGGAAAAAGAATATCAAAATGAAGAGGTTTCTACGGTAGACGGCGTAAAGATAGATTTTGAAGACAACTGGGTTCACTTAAGAAAATCAAACACAGAACCTATTATCAGGATTTATACGGAGGCAAAATCTCAGGAAGAAGCCGACAGATTAGGTGATGATATGATTGCAAAAATCAGAAGTTTTATTTAAAAAATTTAACATCTCTTTTCATCATTTTAATCGTAATTATTATTAACTTTAAAGTAATAAGATTTTCAGAAACGAGTATTTGTACATCTCATATCTCTGGTCTTAAATCTTAAAACTCTTTTTATATTGGAAGAATATTTTGGAAATGAACTTGTAAAAAAGTTCGAGGAAATGATGGAGAATAATGATGAATTCTACTTCGATACAGAAGAATTAGATGATATCATTGTCTATTATCTGGAGCTGGGAGATTTTAATTACGCCGATATGGCGGTAACTTATGGTCTCAAGCTTCATCCCAATTCTTTGGATATCAAGATAAAAAAACTTGAGGTACTCTTAGAATGGGAAGATTATAATACAGCGAAGGAAATGATCGATGAGTTAAAAGGTTCTTCTATGGAGAATACAGACTTTTTGGTATGCTACGCAAAGTATTATTCGAATTTAGGAAATCCTAAAAAAGCAATTGACATCTGTAAGAAAGCTTTAGAATTAAATGAGGAAGAAAACTTTCTTAATAATTTTATTGCAGACGAATATGTCAATTTAGGAGATCCTTTTAACGCTCTTAAACATTATCAGCAGGCATTAAAAGATGATCCTACGGATGAATATTCCCTGGAAAATGCGATGATCTGCTTTAGTGATCTGAATAAGAGCGAGGAAGCAATAGTTTTTCTGAACGATTATCTCGATAATTTTGCATATTCAGAGGTGGCTTGGAGCGAATACGGACAGTTTTATTTTAACAGGAAAAACTATGAAGAAGCCATTAAAGGGTTTGATTATCTGTTAGCAATTAATTCCAGCGCTGTCGGTGTTTATGCAAGTAAAGCCGCCTGTTATGAAGCCCTGAATCAGTACAAAAAAGCAGTCGAAATTTATGAAGAAATGCTTGAGCTGGAATATACAAAAGCATTTACGTTTTATAAAATAGGATTGTGCTATAAAGCTTTAAAGCAGCCTACAATAGCATTAAGTTATTTTCAGAAATCACTACGGGAAGATCCTCAGTTTTATCTGGCAATGATGGAGCAGTCTTACTTATATGAAGAAATGGGTGGAATGCCGGAAGCGCTGCATTTTGCAAAAGAAGCTACATTGTTGAATGACAGCAACCTGGATTATCAGAAAAGACTGGCGTTTTTATTCATTGATTCAGGAAAGTTTGAGGAAAGTCTTTCTTGCCTGAAAAAATTGGTAGATGCAGAGCCTTCAAGATTTTATAATTGGTATGCTTATACAGAAGTTTTGATGCTTTTAGGTGAATATGAAGAATCTATAAGTGTTCTGATTGCTGCTTTAGAACACCACAACCGTGCAGAATTGTATTATCAGATGAGCAATTGTTATTTTAATTTAAAAGATAGCAACAAAGGCGCAGAATCATTGCAAAAAGCATTGAAACTGGATCCGTCATTAATTACTGATATGCAGAAAAAATATCCTTACATCAAAGATGAGGTAAGAAAGGTGAAAGCTAAAGTGAAGAAAAAAAATTAAGCTGAAAAACTGAAACGTAAATTTTAAATATTTAAATAAGAGAAATTTAAAATCAAATAAATAATCCTGCAGCAATGTGGGATTTATTTTTTTGCAACGGCTTTGGCTCTTAAAAAGATCAACCCAGCAATAATAATACTTGCGCCAGCAAATTGTAAAACCGTCAGCTTTTCACCATCTAAAATTCCCCAAATGATTGCAACAATCGGCATTAGCAATGTAACGGTCGATGCGAAAAGCGGAGTAGAGACTTTTAATAACCGATAATTCATCATCATCGCCAAGCCGGTTCCGAAAACAGATAATAAGCTTACAAACAGCAATCCGATCATGTTTTCTTTTGAAAAAGTAAATGTAGAAGCAAAACCTGTCGATAATAAAGAAACAAGTGAAGGGAGAAATAAGATAAAAGAAAATACAAAAGCTGACAAAACTGTTGAAGATACATCCATCAGTTTAGATTTTACAGTTGTTGTACTGATCGCATAGCATAACGTGGCTAAAAGCAGAAGTAGGATGGGAAATATTTTAAATTTTGAATCATCGCCGCCACCGAAAGCAAGCAAACAAACCCCAGTAAAGCTGATGAAAATGCCGGTCATTTGTCTTTTGGTGGTTTCAAATTTCCAGAATAATGTTCCGACGATAATGACAAAAATGGGCATCATCGAATTGATAATTCCTGCAATGCTGCTGCTGACTTCTGTCTCAGCAATAGGAAATAAGAACATCGGAATAAAGTTACCCGTAAACGCTGCCAAAATAAGCCATTTTAAATGTTTTTTGGGAAACAGCTTGTATTTTGAAATGGCAATAGGCATCAAAATGATTCCGGCAATCAAAACTCTTAGTGCACCGACCTGATAGGGAGTGAAATGATCCAGCGATTTTTTGATCAAAATAAATGATGATCCCCAAATGATGCTGAGAATAACCAGAAGAATCCACTTTTCTTTATCTGCGTTCATTATTTTCGTGTAAAGTTTTTAAAAATTTTTTTTTGGAAATCATGGTAGCGCCTAAGCTTTCAAGATGCTCGGTGTGAGATTGGCAGTCGATTAATGCAAGCTGATCTTTGTGGGTTTCTACAAAATGGATAAAACCTGCTTTTGAAGCATTGCTCACTTTTGCAAACATACTTTCTCCGCAAAATACTTTCCCAACCAGTAAGCCATAAAATCCACCAACCAACTGGTCTTTTTGCCAGACCTCAATACTTTTAGCAAAACCAAAGTCGTGAAGTTTAACAAACGATTCTATCAGTTCATCAGAAAGCCATGTACCGTCTTGCCCCTTTCGATCAACTTCCCGACAGTTTTTGATAACGTCCCTGAAATTTTTATTTTCCGTAAAAGTAAAAAGATTGCTTTTTAAAATTTTTCTCATCGATTTGGAAACTTTCAGGTCATTCGGGTAAAGTACAAATCTTGGATCCGGGCACCACCAAAGAATTTCCTCATCGGGATTAAACCATGGAAAAATACCGTTCTGATATGCAAACCAGATTCTTTCTACAGACAAATCTCCACCGAAAGCAATTATGCCTTCATGTCCGTCGTAATGCTGAGGATTGGGGAATGAGATTTCGTTGGGGTCTAATCGGATCATAGGTGAAAAAAATCCCACTTTAAAAAGCGGGATTGTATTTGATTGTATGCTTTAATTAAAAAGGTAAATCATCGTCATCGTCTCCGGCAAAAGGATTCTCATTAGAAACCGGTGTTGCTGCTTGCTGCGATGAAGCCTGAGTAGGTTCTGAACCCGTTGCGTTTTCAAAAACTTTTTCAACTTTCCATCCTGTAATAGAATTGAAGTATTTGGTTTCTCCCTGTGGTGAAACCCATTCTCTTCCTCTTATGTTGATTGCCACCTTCACATTTTCACCTTCAGTTACATTATCCAGTAAATTTATTTTATCAGATAAAAACTCAATGTTAATAGGCTGAGGATACTGCTCCTGAGTTAAAATAACCATTTCTCTTTTCTGAAAACCACTTGTAAATGTTTGAACTTCAGAGATTTTCTTTACCGTTCCTTGTAATTCCATATCGTAAATATTAACTTTGTAAAAGTAGTAAATTGAAATGTAATAAAAATGCCTCGCAGATAAATTTTGCAAAAAAATATTTTTTTTCCTGAAAACTCTTGCAAATAAAAATAATTGCCCTATATTTGCACTCACAAAAACGAAAGAAGTTCTTTAAAATAAACTCAATAATAATGCGGATGTGGTGTAATTGGTAGCCACGCCAGACTTAGGATCTGGTGCCGTGAGGCGTGGGGGTTCGAGTCCCTTCATCCGCACAAATTATGCGAAAATAGCTCAGCTGGTAGAGCACAACCTTGCCAAGGTTGGGGTCGCGGGTTCGAGTCCCGTTTTTCGCTCCACACCATGCCCTGGTGGTGGAACTGGTAGACACGCAGGACTTAAAATCCTGTGTCCGCAAGGACGTACGGGTTCAAGTCCCGTCTGGGGTACTTTAAAAGCCTGATAATCGTTTGATTGTCAGGCTTTTTTGTTTTAGCGTGCAGTAAATGTGCAGTAATTTTATTTTTACTTGGCTTCCTCAATAGCATAAAAGTATGATTAAAGGATCTAGATATTTTTAAAATTCTAGAAAAGTTGCAGAATCAATTATATCTCAGATTCTATTTCAATCTCATTTTCTATTCTAATCAGTTCGTAAATCGGAATATTAGAGCCTAATATCTCCAATGAAACGGTTAAGGCATACGGAATCTCCTCCTTATCTAGATCCCAGCCCTGATGACCTAAAACAGCAATATGAATCTCTTCAGGTAATTCATATGACTTTATAATTGCCCAATCTTTTTGCAAAGAACTTCGATTCCTATTAATATCTTTAACTGCACCCCAGTTTGATTGTTCTCGGATTTTGAATTGTATTACCTCACTAGAAAAATTCTCATCTGATTCTCCATCATGTACAAAATCACTTAAAGTACGCTTTCTAAAGTCGTCGTAAGTATCATTTAAATTTGAGCATTTCCATTCTAACCAAGTTGATAGATATGATTTAGTCTTTTGCCTAGTTCTTCTATTTTTGGCTGTAAATCCTAACGTGATCTCTAATAAGACATCATATGAATCTCCAGGATCTCGAAGCTCGGCAGGAATTTTTAGCGAATAAATTTGTGCTTCCTTGGCTTTAACAAAATTAGTATTGTATAATGTTATTCTATGTTCAGTGTTATTAGTTACTCTTTCTAGTGAAGGTATGCCGTAACCAAAATGTTTTATGCTAACGGTAGTAGGATTATAGAAATGGTCATTTGGCAATCTTGCCCCCTGTACTAGTAGAGCCCTTATTAAATTAACATTTTCGTCTTTATACAGTTTAGAAAGTTCCGCAGCAATGTGAGTAACCTTCGGCGTGGCATAAGATGTCCCGACACTCTCTTGATTAAAGGCACTCCCTCCATCTGTAGTTGTTCGCAAAAGCTCCGATGATGTATCCTTATAACTTATTGTAAATAAACCATTTTTAGATACTTGCATCCCTCCACCATATTCAACAACATCTGGCTTAATGTGTCCCCAAATGCCAGTTCCTATTCGAGAGTAAGGAGCGACCTCATTTTCGTTACCTATTGAAGCCCAATCAACATTGTCTAACGAAAGATGGTTAATTGATCCTACAGAAATGGAGAAGCTACTTTGAGCAGGGTTTGCAAGCCTACAATAATTTCGTTCTAAATAATGTGGATATGGATATTTATTCAAAGAAAGATAGTGTTTTATTACATGTGAGTTTATATTGCCAACAGCATTAATAAATAATACATTTCTTTCGTAAATCAATTTATCAAGCATTGCCGCCCAATTGCTCATATGTTTAGTCCTGAAAGATGCTGTCGAAGAAATCGAAAGATTAAAGATTTTACAATCATCATTTTCTTCAACAATTCTTTTCATTAACTCCGCAGGGAAATGGTGTTCAAAATTATTGTTATGATCGAGAACTCTCAGGTTACGTACAAAAAATGGTAATTTGTACTCAGAAGTTAAATTAGACAATCCTTTTGGATATAATGCTGCTCCAGCGACTTTTGTACCATGTCCCCCTCTACTTACTTTATCAGCTGTAGAGCTATCACTTGTTAAATATGATCGTGAATTTTCAGGCTTAATTGCTGAACTTAAATATTTATGTCCTTCCATAATACCACTATCAATAATGCCTATTTCAGGAGAATCTTCTTCTGGTGGCAATATCTCCGCATTACAATCCAATGTTTTAGCTTCAATTCCTAAGTCAGAATTAATTGATTCAATTTCTCCGACTTCGAAAACAAAAGGATAATTTATTACAAGATCTTTCAATCCCCTTCCCGAGAGAGAGATATGGCAACCAAAACTATCCTCAAGATCAATCAATCCACTGTGTAGTTCGGCGTTATAAAAACGTATGAATTTAAGAAAATGTGCTTCTCTTTCATCATACTTTAACATCCTATCATCATATTGCTGGTAGTACTTCGCTAACCTTTTTTTACCACCATGCTTAGTTGCATCAGGCATCGCACCTAATGGCATATCGAAGGCGATAGAAACTTCTAATTTGTATATTTCTTCATCATTAATCGTTTCCCATTTTTTCTGAAGCTCTGGAGTTAGAATGTGCTGAGGTTTCCAAATTTTTCTATCTCCAGTTATTATTTGCCAAAATTCGGCAATCTTTTCACCACCTCTTTCTTGTGAGAAAAAAAGTGAAATTTTTTCCTGTAAACTTCTTAGACTATCAGTGGATGCTCCAATTATAAAACCGTCATTTTCTTCGGATATAATTTCAATGCCAAATTTATGTAAATCAAAATTTGCATCAGAAAACAATGAGGGATTTAATTGCAGATAAACAGGGAAAACATCTGCTGCCAATGGTGCAAGATTCAATTCTTCTCTCTGCACAATGTACCCAGTCCATTCCTTGTTCAAAATGGTTGTTTTCCGTAATAATTCTATACTATACTCTTTCCTATTACTTTTATTTTTTAATGTTTTAGGGTTTATAGGAATTATACTTCTATCAAATTTTGCTGTACCAACTATCTTTTCCGAAAATTTTAGATGAGGGAATTTATTCATTTGTATCTTATCTGTTTAAGGCGAGGTTCTCTTCCAAAGCATTGTCTAAATCTTGTACCGAAATGTCTTTTTGAGAGTTTATGACTGCTTTCTTAGCAGCATCATTAGCAATTTTCACGATAATCGCATAAGACAAGCCTAACATGCTAGTTGCATATTCACTGAGATCTATTTCGGAACTTAAATTTAGTGCTGAAAAAGACATCCTCAGCAATTCAATGATTTCTTTGTCCGTTGGTCTTGGAAATTCTATAAAGTCATCAAATCTCCTGAAAAGTGCTTTGTCTAAACTCCCTTCTAGATTTGTGGTTGCAATAAGAATTCCTTCTCCATCATATTCTTCTAAAAGTCCTAAAAGAATATTAACAATTCTATGAATTTCACCTACATCATTTGACTTAGTATCTCTTTGCTTTCCAATTATGTCAAATTCGTCTAGTAATAAAACACATGGGTAATCTTCCATACTTTCAAATAGACTTTGTAGATTTGAAGCAGATTCGCCTAAATATGAGGATATAATCGAATCGAATCGTACCTTATAAAAAGGTAATCCTAATTCCCATGCAATTCTTTCGGCAGCCATACTTTTACCACAACCGGAAGAACCATAAAGCAATATTTTTTTTCGTGGTTTCAAGCCGTGATGCGCCAATCTTTCTCTGCCTAGATATTCTTTTTCAATTCGTAAAATTTTGGTTTCAACATCCGGTGTTAAGATCATTTGATGTCGCAGTTTGTCATGATCCAAATGTGAAGCTAATGGTAATTTATAGCGTCTATCAACGGGTACTTTGTAAATTTCTTTTGCTAGCTTTAAGACAGGTTGGTTAAATTCAATCTTTGATTGATTAGTGATCAAAATAGAATTTAGTTTTTCAGCTAATTTTACATGTCCTTTTTTCCTTTCTTCTTCAATAATACTATATGCAACTTTCATCAAAGAAGTATTTTTGTCTCCTTCGATAGTTTTAAAAAGTCGTGTTAGTAATTCCTGATTCATTAGATTTTATTATTTTGCAAAATTACAAATAAGCTTTAAGTACTTGATAAATAAATTCATAAATAAAAAATAATATTAGTGAAAATTTCGCTAATACTCTAATTTAATTTTCCAAATTATTTGGCAGCTATATTGTTAAAGCATTTTTTGCCTAGGTAGCCCAATTTCATGTTCCTGTGGATAAGGTTTTCTAAACGTCATGCTTACATCTTCCTTTAAGCTTCTTGCTGCTTCTCCAGATTTTTCCTTGTCCATTGAATATCGAGGGTCAGGAATAAACGGCATCTTTGCCATCTTATGAATTGTAATCGTTGGAAAATGAAAATCAACTTCCACAGTTCCGAGAAGTAAATAACAACCACCTCCCTGAAAAGGATATTGCTCTAAACAGTTGGGAAAATGTGCTGTATCGAAGTATTCTCCTTCAGCATCAATCCATGTTCCGAAAAACATTGTCCCTCGTTTAGTAGGCACATGCTTTCGAGAGATTAAGTACGCCAACATTTTAACTTGCCGTTTATGGTGCTTTACAAGATCCTTTGCCATCACACTACCACGGTATTTAGTTTGAAGAAGATCAAAAGGCGAATGGGAAACCGGAAAACCAAGAATTTCAATTTCGTCAAAATCATCTTCAAAAGGAAGTCTCTTTATTTCCGGAAGCTTGTATTCCCGTTGTGGCTCTTCAAGCAAAGTTAAATGCCTATATTCAGGCTTAGAATTAGTCAGCAGAAATCTAGCTTGTATAAGTAATTCGTGCTTTTGTTTTCCTGTAAACCTGAATGCTCCAACAAAGATCAAAGTTTGTATGGTTTCAATACCAATGGGGATTCTTTTTATTAAATTTTCTAGCGATGTGTATTCCCCATTTTTCTTTCTTTCAGTAGGAATCATTTCAGCAAGACGAACTTCCAGACTTTCGATGTGCATCAATCCTAAATAAACATCTTTATCATAAACAGTAGTTTGAAACTCACTGCGGTTTACACAAGGATTGTTTATTATTGCCCCTGACATTTTAGCTTCATGTACATAGACTTCTGTTCGATAGAAACCACCACCATTATTAATAGCACACACCATAAACTCAATAGGATAATAAACTTTGAGATATAAACTCTGATAACTTTCAACCGCATAAGAAGCCGAATGAGCCTTACAAAAAGAATACCCGGCAAAAGATTCGATCTGTCTGTACACTTCTTTGGAAAGCTGTTCAGGATGTCCAAGTTGCTTGCAGGATTCGAAGAAGTGATCTTTTACTTTTTGCAATGCTGTCAAAGACCGTCCTTTTCCGCTCATAGCTCTTCTTAAAACGTCACCATCAGGAGCGGAAAGACCTCCGAAGTGGAGAGCGATTTTAATTACATCTTCCTGATAAACCATAATTCCATAAGTCTCTCCAAGCTCTTTTTTAAAAACATCATGAAAGTATTCAAATTTCGTAGGATTATTATGCCTGAAAATGTATTCTTTCATCATTCCACTCTGTGCTACACCCGGACGGATGATCGATGATGCAGCAACCAATACTTTATAATTCTCACACTTTAATCTTCTTAGAAGACCACGCATCGCCGGACTTTCGATATAAAAGCATCCAATTGTTTTTCCGATGCTCAAGAATTCATTACATCTTGCTTCATTTTTAGAGATCGTTGTATCTTTAATGTCAACTGTAATCCCTTTTTTTTCTTTTATAAGATCAACAGTATCTTTGATTGTCCCCAACCCTCTTTGAGAGAGAATGTCAAATTTTTCGAATCCTATATTTTCAGCAACGTGCATGTCAAACTGAACAATGGGAAATCCTTTTGGTGGCATTTCCAGAGCCGTAAAATTTGTGATTGGTTCTTCAGAAATAAGAATACCACAAGAGTGCATACTTCTTTGATTAGGAAATTTTTCAAGTAGTTTTCCATATTTATGAACAAACCTGAATACGGAATTATCATCATGCTCACTCATAGGTCTTGTTGCAAGAGAATCAAGTTCTTCTTTCGGTAAACCAAAAGCTTTTCCTACTTCCCTGAAAATGGAACGGTACTTAAATTCTACATTTGTTCCACAAAAAGCAACGTGATCTTTACCGTATTTTTGAAAGATGTATTCTAAGATGATGTCTCTCGTCTGCCAACTCCAGTCAATGTCGAAATCCGGTGGCGTTTTCCTATTAAGATTCAGGAATCTTTCAAAATATAAATCAAGCTCCAACGGACAGATGTCTGTAATTCCTAAACAGTAGCTTACAATAGAATTTGCACCGCTTCCCCTGCCAACATGCATAAATCCCATTTTGCTGCTGTACTGCACGATATCCCAAGTGATAAGAAAATAGCCGCTAAATTTTAATTCGTCAATTACCGCCAATTCTTTCTCTACTCTCGCTTTAGCTTCAGCATTGTCACAGGAGTATCTTTTTTCTAAACCTTCGTACGCGAGTTTTGTAAGAAGTTTAAAATCGTTCTCACGGCTGTCAGTAAAGAATCTTTTGTTCTTAGGTGTTGAAAAATCAAATTTAAAACTGCACTTTTCAATCAATTTAGCTGTATTGGCAATTATTTCCGGAAGATTTTCAAACGCTTTCAAAATCTTCTTCTTCGGTAAAAATGTTTCCGTTTTTCCACAACAGTCTTTTTCGGTAAGCATTGAGATAAGTGTATTGTTATCTATAGCCCTGAGAATACAGTGCAGATTATATTCCTGCTTTGTTTTAAAAGTAACAGGTTGTAAGATGACCATTTTTCCAACCAGTTTTTTCAGTTCAGGTTTGAAGATAAGATTAATTTCTTCAGATCGTATTCCAATGTATTCATCTTCTGAAAGTTCTTCTGGAATATTATGGATGGGGTAAATAATGATGGTGTTCTTAAGTTTTGGGTTATGTTTAGGAATTTCAACCTCATCACAATTGTAAGCAGTGAGCATTCTGTTGATCTCACCAATTGCTGTTTGATTCTTTGCAAGGCAAATGTATAATTGCTCATCTTGTACCCTGACATCAACTCCAACAATAGGTTTTATTGAATGTTCTTTACATAGATTGTAAAAATCATAGATTCCGGTAATGGTGTTGATGTCGGTTAAAGCTAATGCTTTAAGCTTGAACTCTAGTGCCTGCTGAACCAATTCTTCGATAGAAATAGTTCCATATCGCAGGCTGTGATATGAATGACAATTTAGAAACATAATAAAATTTATTTTAGTAATCCTGAAGCCCGACCGACACTAGCAGTGCCGAACCTGTTTTTGATATTGTCCATTGTCTGATACAATGAGATCAATTCTTCAGTATCTTCGAACAGATTCATTTGATGACAACCGTGAACCAGTCCGGTAAACTTAACTCCTATCAACCGAATTCTTATTCGTCTTGTATATAGTTTCCTAAAAAGCTCAAGTACATATTTCAAAATTGAATGATCTGCTGATGTGTACGGAATTTTGCACTGCTTCGTTTCGGTATCGAAATTACTGTACCTGATCTTCACGACAATCACTGACGTAAGCCATTTTTCTGCTCTCAGTTGGTAGCATAATTTTTCTACCATGCCGGACAATATACTTCTCACATTAACAATATCTATGGTGTCCTGAGAAAATGTGTCTTCAGTAGAAATCGATTTTCTCTCTGAATACTGAACAACAGGCGTATCATCAATGCCATTAGCTTTCTTCCATAGATCACTTCCGCTTTTTCCGATGAGCCTATGCAAGACATCAACAGGCATTGCGGATAAAGTCTCTATTGTCCTAACTCCTAATCTTGATAAAAGTTGGTACGTTACATTACCGACCATTGGAATCTTCTTAACGGAAAGAGGATTTAAAAATGATTGAATGTTCTGTTCTTTGATCTCGAATCTTCCTGTAGGCTTTGATTCGCCTGTCCCTATTTTTGAAACAGTTTTGTTTGCTGACAAGGCAAAGCTGATTGGTAAACCGGTGTTTTTTTTAACGGCTTCAGCAATCTCAGTCGTCCATTTGTAACATCCAAAAAACTGATCCATTCCAGAGAGGTCAATGTAAAATTCGTCAATGCTAGCTTTCTCTAAAACGGGCACTCGCTCCTGAATAACATCAGTTACCATATGAGACATATTCGAATACATTTCCATGTCCCCTTTGATCACCCTTGCTTCCGGACATAATCTTAAAGCCATCTTAATAGGCATTGCGCTTCTAACCCCAAAGTATCTCGTTTCGTAAGAACAGGATGCTACTACACCACGATCTCCACCGCCGATAATTACAGGCTTATTCTCAAGTTCTGAGTTCTTCAGTCTTTCACATGACACAAAAAAAGTGTCTAAGTCCATATGTACAATCGAGCGATTCATTTGTCAAAATTAGATACTAATTATCTCAAAATAGTTATATTTGCTGGTATAAATTATACCAATGTCAATTTTTTCAGATAACATCAGGTTTCTAAGGGGTCAGAAAAATCTCTCTCAAGCAAAAACAGCAGAAGAACTTTTAATTACAAGAGAGCGGTATGCTAAGTATGAGGACGGTCGATCTGAACCGCCCATTGAAATCCTTTTGCGGATCTCTAAATACCATAAAGTGAGTATTGATTTGCTGGTTGCTATTGATATACAGAAATATCCGCTTGATGATATTGTTAAACTACCGGAAAACAGGATTGTCCTTCCAATCAAGGTTGACAAGACAGGAGAGAATAAAATTGAATTGGTAACTCAGAAAGCGAAAATGGGCTATGTAAATGGTTACGATGATCCTGAATTTATCGAAGCTCTTCAACATATTTCACTTCCGTTTTTGAGAAATGGGAAATTCCGGGCGTTTCCCGCTGAAGGTGATTCGATGCCACCGTATAATGACGGGACATATTTCGTTGGGAAATACATTGAAAGCCGGGATGATTTAAAGAAGGGAAATACTTACATTTTTGTTACAAAGGATGGAATCGTTTACAAGCGTTATTCAGCTCAAAACGATAAAGGAAACTTTGTAAAATCAGACAATCAATTTTACGAACCGTATGAAATTGAATGGGCAGAGGTTAGAGAAATTTGGCAGTTTGCTGCAAGCATTAATACTAAAGAGCTGACCGTTGAAAATTTTGAATTTCAGACAGTGAAAAATATGTTCGAAGAAATTAATGCAGGAATTAAATACTTAAAAACATATTCATAAATCTATTACTATCTCTAATTTCAATTTCCGCAGTAGTTCTGTCACAAAGAAAAATAGTCATTTGCAAAGGGATACTAAATGATCTTTCAATAATATAATTTAGTTTAGTTTATGAATTCATGCTAAAATCAAGCTATATCAGTGCGACTATAAAATTTATCTAATAGTTGTGATGAAATCATGTGGCAAGAAATTGAAATTCTAATATAGCTACCCAAAATAAGGTTCTACTTTAAAACATTATCTTACGGTTTTTGATATGAAGTATTTTATCTCGCTCCATCTTTTTGATTGTTCTGATGGTTGTTTCTATGCACAGACCCGTAAGTGAAGCCAATTGTTGTCTTGTAAGGGGAACTTCAAATGTATACCGTTCTTGATTTTCCTGTTCTTTCTTCATCATTTCTATGACTTCCTTTAATCTCTCGGCCGCATTATGACTTGATATTTTTTGCATTAAAACAAACTTTCTGTATAGTCGCTCTGAAAGAGATTTACAGACTTCGATGTAAATGTCAGGATGTAAAGCTAAATAAGAAAATAGAGTAGTTTTGCAAACCTTCATGATGGTACATTTAGTCAAAGCAATAGCATTTATAGGATATGGCTTTTCCGTAAAAAGCATCGATTCTCCTACTGCATCTTCATTGGTTAAAATGTTTTGAATGAATTCTTTTCCGTCAGTGTTATAATTGTTTAGTTTCACATCGCCTTTTACTACCTGATAGTAGAACTGCGGGCTGCCGCTCTCACGGAAGATATAATCTCCGGGGTTATAATCTTCTTCTGTCGCTCCCATGGAGTGCAGAAGTTCTTCTTTGATAGACATAATATAATTTTTATGGTTGGTGTAGGAATATTGCCGTATACGATGTTCAGCGGAGTACGAACATCGTCATCCTGTATGTTACCAAATTTTTATGGCAACAATTTAAAGAGAAAGTATAAAGCGTGTCATGAAGATCAGGTGTATTGTCTCTTGCATTTTTATGTACGAGACGACTTCGCTTCTAAAGATTGCCATTGCTCCTTAGTTAGATCGGAGACGAGATATTAAATCGTTAACAATAAGTATTTTAGAAAGATACAATAATAAATTAGACATAACGTAATATTTCGAATCATAATATTAATTATTAATATCGACCGTTTTTTCTGATAGTTTCGTAAATTAGTAGGTACGGTTTTCACAATCAGTTTACTGTAATTTATAATCGACATTAAGTTAAATTAGCAGAAAGAATGTCTCAAAAAACGATTAAATAAGTTAGATAACTAATAGTTTAATTTGTTTACATCAGCTCTGATTCAGAAGGGGCTGCAGCACGATTTAAGTGCAACTAAAGATTCCCTTACCTGCAACCACATTAGATAGGGTTTTGTTTTAGAGTAAGCAGATGTAAAACTCAGATTTTCTCAATATCCAAAAAATGCGTAATTTTATCGTGAGGAGAAAAAAATGAAAAAATTATTTGACTACATAAATAGTCATTCGACAGAAGGGATTTCAGAGCAAGATTTCGAACTTGTTAAAAAGTACTTTATCCCTAAACGACTACGAAAAAAGCAATACTTTTTACAAGAAGGTGAAGTATGTAAATATTTTGGCTTCATTTTGAGTGGTGCAATGCGTCAGTATACCCTTGATGAAAAGGGATCTGAGCATATTTTACAATTGGCTGTCGAAGACTGGTGGGTCGGAGACCGTGAAAGTTGGACTTTGTCCAAACCATCTATTTACAACATCGATGCTTGGGAAGATACAGAATTATTACTGATGTCACACGCTAATTTGTTAGAGTTGGTTCAACGTTTTCCTGCTTTTGCTGCTACTAAGAAAATGATGGACGACAGGAATAATATTGCCAGCCAAAGGAGAATTACATCAACTATAAGTTCAACGGCCGAAAAACGCTACACAACTTTTCTTGATTGTTATCCGGAGTTGGCAGAACGATTTCCCCAGCAACAAATAGCATCGTATTTAGGCATGACGAAAGATACTCTAAGCCGCATAAAGGGTAAGCTTATGAGGTAAGAATAAGACCACAGTTGTTAAAAAGTAGATCTACATCTACTTTTTTTTTAGTTATATGTCATTTTTATTTTAAGGGATATGGTTGAATTTTGTAAAGAGAGATCCAAGGGTTATTGACTTATTGTTTCAATTCATGACATCTTAGTTGTTCAATTATATTTTTAGTTATAGATAGCTAATTACAAATGTCGTCACTTGAAAAGGTATAGTCAAGCAATTCCTTGTCTCATCATTAACTTAAATTAAATATCTATGAGCAGTTTACCAATTCGTGACAAAGAAAAAGATCATTTGCTTACAGCAGAAAATGCGCTATTGATCGTAATTGATTACCAACCACCACAAGTTAATTCTATTGGTTCGATGGACAGACAAACATTAGTGAACAACATATGTGGTACGGTAGAAGCGGCTAAATTATATGGGATGCCTATCGTAGTATCCTCTGTAAATGTAGCGACAGGACTAAATAAACCAATAATTCCCCAGTTGCAAAAGCGTTTGGAAGGTATTACACCTATCGACAGAACTGGCGTTAATGCGTGGGAAGACAAAGAATTTGTAGAAGCTGTAAGGGCAACAGGCAGAAAGAAGCTAATTATTGCCGCATTATGGACGGAGGTTTGCCTTGCATTTCCAGCTTTGGATGCCTTGAAAGAAGGCTTTGAAGTTTATGTGCCAGTAGATGCTGTTGGCGGCACTTCGGTGGTTGCCCATGATGCGGCAATCCGACGCATGGAACAAGCAGGTGCAGTATCTATCAGCACGGCACAATTGTTTTGCGAATTACAGAGAGATTGGAGCAGGACAGAAACTGTTACAGGCTTCATAAAGCTATACATTGAAACTGGTGGCAACGCAGGTATTCAGTTTTCAAATGACACCGCAGAAAAAAAGTAAAAACAAAAAGGAGCCTTCTTCATTGAAGGCTCCTTTTTGTTTCTTTATAAATAATAGTTATTTTGACGCTTTCCACCAAAAGGGTTAATCAATTTAATACTTATCTCCAATTATCGTAATACGTAGTTTTTATTATTGTCGAATAGTTGCTTTTTACTTAGATTCTACTGTAAAGTTTAGCAGTTGTGCGATATTAAACTCAAGGATAAGGTTTATGTTCAGTGATGATCTTCGGTAAAGGATTTTAGAAAAAATACCCGCAATAATATCGTGGGCATTTTACAAGTATTCCAACAGTTTTATTTTGTTAGAACGGTTACAACTTTATCTATGACACCATCATTATTGTAATCTTTATCAAAATAATCCACGTAGCCTTCATCAAAACTCTCTATCTCTAATTGCGTATTGCTAACCGATTTCACCTTATAATCAGCATCACCGTAAAATGTGATCATTTTAGAACCTGAATTGTAAGTCCATTGACCATCATCATTAGTCGGCGTATCTAAACACGCGCCATTCTGCGTACTTTTATACATCCTAATGTTCAGGAAATTGTTTGCCTTCAATTGATATAAATTTTTGCCGGAACAATCAGGATTTGCAGAACCTATCTGCTGACCATTTAGGTTATTGATGAAGAGATATTTCGATATTTTCCAGTCTCCGATTAACGCATTAGCACCTGGTGTTTCTTCCGGAGTGTTATCATCATTGCTGCTGCAAGAGAAATTAAAAACTGAAGCCGTTATAAGGCTGAGAATAAAAATTGTTTTTTTCATGTAAAAGATTGTTTATGTATTTATGACTTTATAGATTTGCTTCTGAGCTATTGACTTAATCCACTCTTGATAGATTGAGATGTCATAATCAGAAGAAAAAATATCTCCTGACCTTGCGTGATTAAAAATACCTCGATTGGCTTTAGACACGATTGTTGGTACTTCGTAATTGAGTGTATAGTGCTTAACCATTATGTCGTAATTAGATTTATCTATCGATTTACGTCCACCATAATATTTTATAGCATAAAATAAATCCGCAAATAAGTTTGATAAGTAAGTGAAAATATTAATTGGAACAAATCTTCTTGCGAAAAGTAAATTATGAAGTTCTTGATCAGACAAATCCTGCGGTGAATATTGTAATCCAAAGGAATATGATTTTTTCTGAATCTCATTCAAGCTGTGGATTATTATCTTCGCATAGCTTTCATTGTAACACTTGGTTAAGTTTAAAATTTCGCTGTTATCTAAATGCAGCTGCAAAAATTTTATGATCTTATTTTCGTAAAAGGCTACTGCAAGTTCTGGATGCAATATTTCTTCACCTTGTCCACACTTTAAATATAGATTATAAAATTCTTTATCTAAAGGAAGCTTTTTCTCTTCGGTTGAAGGTATTTCAAAACTATCAAAAAGAAAGTCGTTTAATAGTTTCTCTATCACATGATAATGTTCATCAACATTTTCAGGAAGTAAAGATGTCATAGATATCTGTTTTCAGGCACAGTCCCAATGCCATTATTAGAATGCAAAAAGCGTGGAACTACAGCTTAATTTGCAAGGAGAGGTTCTGGTTAACCTAATACTACAAACAAGTGTAGCCCACGCCATTACAGGCGAGGGCATTAACTCGTTCCGCAGTATTATTTGAAATGTACCAGATTTCTCCTTGCAGAATGAAACTAACGCTTCGTTATTTTTCGATAAATTTTAGGATGTAAATTTAACACTCTTAAAACATAAAAACGCACTATTATTTTATTTTTTTAAAAGAAAATGTTTCTATCATTGAGATATAGTAGAAAAACTATTAGATTTCGATGATCAGAATTTGGCTCCATTAAGAAGCAGATGTTAAGAAGGCAATAGTGTCCCCCGTTAATAAAATAATTTCTTTCGGTTCTCTCTTATATCTTTCCAGATTTTCGCTTTCCAAAATGATGTACGAGCCATCCAAATAAGATCTTAATGTTTTACCTTCGAGCGTTTTTGATTTTTCAAGTAGGTTTCTTAAATTGATGAGATCCTCCTGAATCTTTTCATCGGAAAAAATTGTAAGTAGGAGTTTTAGAGATAAATAATTGTATTCAGACCGGGGAATCTTTACTTGATCCTCTATTTGGTTGAAAAAATTTGAGTGTATAATCATATCACCTTGGTAGTTATGATGCTGTATTTTGCGTGAGAACTCTGGACTGTAAAAAAAGTTTTCGGAAACTGTACCATTATGCTCATTGATTAAATCCGCAGCAAGTCCGGCTAAGAATGATAGGCATAGCAAATCTATTTCAAACTGATTAAGATTTTCTGGATTTATTAGGTGTTTAAATAGCACCCCACCGTCTGAATGTATGTCGAAAGTTTTACTGTACTCAGGATCGATTGTAACATGGTGTATTTCGATAATATCACTGAATAGGTAACTGAGAAGGGCGTGTCCTGCTTCATAAAAAGCAACATCGTTTAATTTTGTTAGAGCCATCGGTTAAAGTTTCGCTCATAGTAAATATAAAAATTTTTTAGTAATCCTGATTACTGATCAAAAAAATGGTAGTTAAATTACTTTTTACACGCTCTCCTGTCGGCTTTTGCGGTTTCATCTTTGAACACGAAAATCATTTATATCTGGTGCTCATCATTTACTTGTGATTTGGTTCTTTCATCGGTTCACAAAATTTACCTAAATAATATTCATACGAAATTGATACGGTCGTAATTAAAAGATGGAAGGCGGGAAATAACCACGTAAAAGAAGTATTCAATTCTATAACTCTATACACAAGATAACATGTGCTAATTAAGATGCAAAAGCAAAACACTACCATTAATGATGGATAACACATACAGATTTTTCTATTTTTCATAATATAAAGATAAACAGCATGTACAAAAATCTACTTTTGCTTAATTTAATAGAGTACTACTAATTCAAATATTACTAGAATATATCTGGAAAAAGGCAACCATGATGATATATTCTGATAGTCTAGTTGTGTTAAAATAAAATGGTAACAGCAAAAGCTGTTACCATCTTCTAAACAAATTAGAGTATAGATAATTTGTGCGGCTAAATATACAAATAATAATTATACTGGTAAGGGATTTAAGCTCCTGCTAAATGTAGGAATGAAATAATAAAAGTGGCAGCAATATTAGTGGTTAGTATGCATAAAAGTTTATTAAATTGCTATAGAAGAGGTAATTCAAAATATAAAACAGATCCTTTTCCAAATTCACTCGTAGCCCACATTGTACCTCCATGTGCCTTAACAATTTCAGCACTCAAATAAAGTCCTATCCCAAAGCCTGCAATCTGGCTGTTATTTTTAACTCTATAGTATTGTTCAAAAAGCTTCTTTAGATTTTCAGCTTTTATTCCCATTCCCTGATCTTTAACAATAACTCGAATTCGGTCTTCAAAAGTTTCATAAGAAATTATTACATCAGTACCATTTTCAGAATATTTAACAGCATTACCGACTAAATTATTCATTACCTGTGCTATTTTGAGACGATCTGCATTTACAATAATAGATTCAGCTGGTAAAAAAATAAAATGATGGGTTGAATAAAGCAATTTATAATCGATACATACTTCTTCAATGAGTTCAGAAAAGTCGAACTCTGATTTCTCTATTTGTAATTTTGCAGATTCTAATCGTGACACGTCAAGAAAACCGTTAATCATATCAGTCATATGCTTAATCTGTTTCAGCGATTGTATATAAGCTCTCTTTAAAAATTCGTCATCCGTTTTTTCTGCTTTCCGAAGTAGCAGCTGCAAATATGTGTTGACGGAAGTTAGCGGTGTTTTAAGCTCATGCGAAACCATTCCAATAAAATCATTTTTTCGCTGTTCTTCTTCCTTCAACCATTGAATATCAGTGGTTGATCCGATCCACATTGTAAGATTGCCTTGCTCATCGAAAATAGGAGTAGCTATATTCAAATGCCAAATATATTCTCCATCTGTGTTTTTAAAACGCATTTCAGATACATAAGCAGTTTTACTAGAAGATGCATCTGCTAAACCTTTGTGAAATTTAGAGATTTCGTCAGGATGCATCATTTGATAATATCCAAAATCACGAAGGTCTTCAAAACTCATCCCCGCAAATTCCAGCCACCTTTTATTGAAAAATGTCACCTCACCGGTTGGGAGCGCATTAGAGATTTTTGCAGGTACTAAATCAGCGAGCATTTTAAAATAAGCTTCACTTTTTTCTACTATTAGACGTGCTTTAACCTGTTCTGTAACATCAGCAGCAACTACTAAAATATCGGCAATATTTCCTTCAGCATTTGCGATGGGTTGGTAAACAACATTAAAAAATAATTCTTTAAGCTCATCATCATGCATTAACATTGCCTTTATTTCATTAGCATAAAATGGCTTTCCTGTAGCATATACTTTGTCCAAAAAAGCGATAAACGGCTGATCTTTTATCTCGGGAAGAGCTTCCGCTAATGTCAGACCAACGATATTTTCTGTCTTACCCCAAACCTCTAGAATCTTTTTGTTAGCAGATTCGATAATGAAATCTTTCCCTCTTAATAAACCAATGGCAACAGGAGCTTTCTGAAATACAAGCTTAAATCGTGATTCACTCTTTGACAATTTATTGATCAAAATAGATAATTGATCATTAGCCTGCGATATCATATTGGCAGATTGCTCCAATTGTCTTTGGGCGAGTACTCGATCTGTAATTTCAAATGACATTACAAGTACACCATCCCGCTTTCCGTCCACTCCTGTTAAAGGTTGATATGTATAATCTACAAAGGTTTCTCTAACCGTACCATCTGATTCGATAAATAGAACAGGACTTTCCTTCACGTCAATAATCTCACCGGTCTCCATCACTCTTCGTAATTGACCGGCAAATGGCTGATCAGAGAGATCAGGTAAAATTTCAAGGAAAGGTTTTCCAATAACTTCATCTCTGGTCTTTTTCCAATATGCCAGATTAGCATCATTAATCATCTCAACGATCAGGTTATCATACCTGATAATTACAACAGATGCAGGAAGCATATTGATGATTTGGTTTAAATTATTACTCGTACGTTCCAGATTCACCTTATCGTCAATCGCATGTGTAACTTCAGACGTGAATATAAAAATACCGTCAACTATTTTTTCGTTATTAAAACGTGGTATTAGTCGGTACGTAAAATAACGTTGTTCCAGTGCATCCAATTCCGTATTGGATAGTGGCACAAGGTCATCACTGAAATTTAAGGCAATACCTTCAGTATAAACTTTCTTAAGCGAGCGCTCAAGATCTGATCCGACTAACTCGGGCAATGCTTCCAAGAAAGGTTTTCCTAACAGTTCTCTTCCTGGCACTAAATTCTGATAGGTTGAATTAATAAACTCGAATATGAGATCCTTTCCTGATAATATAGCAAACGCAGAAGGTATTTCCTTTAATAAAGAATTGGCATGCTCATTTTCTAAGTCAATAGCTGCTTTTTCTACATTTCCATTTTGAACATCGACTGAAGCAAAATCATTTTCAACAATCCAGATAGCAACTTTTTTTATCTCTCCCTCATTATTTAAAACGGGCGAATAAATTACTGAGATATTTACTCCCTGCTGATCTTTTAACGGAACAAAATTTAAATAGACAGGAGCAGTTTTAATCGTTTTTTTATAGAGAATTACATCAGATACAATTTTCTTATCTAAATGATGTCCTTTCGCAATAAGATAATCCACGGATTCTCCGAGAAGAAATTCTGTAGATTCGCCATAAATTTCGACGTATCTGTTATTAAGCATCTCAACTGTCAAAAGATCAGTATTAACAATGCATATTCCAAAAGGTGATGATTCGATAATGGTGCTTAGAAGCGGGGTATCAGTAAATTTCATTCCTAAAAAAATGCTAATATAAGATAAAGATACATATTAATTTGATTGGTTTGTTATGGAAAATGATGCGTTTTTTTTAAAATGAATATTTGCAAACTAACCTAATTGGGACTTGTTGAGAAGACTTAGTCATCTAGTGTTAGTCACTATCTGTATATAGATACCATAAAAAAGTCAGGTATTTTAAAAACATTTTAACACGCGCCCCCGGTTTGCTCGGTTCCGTTTTCAAAAAAAATATCTACAGTATATCAACTGAAGATTTATTTAAAACTGACATCTTTAATTGCCGGCAACGCATAATCACGGGACGGTCTAGATCAAATACGCTGCATACTTTTGAAATAGTTCCTGTAAACGACTGAATATATCTAAATTGATGACGACCCCATCTTTATAAATATCTTAAAAATAGAGCCTTTCCCCGGTTCGCTTTCCAATTCAATTCTGCCCCCTGCTGCATCGACCATTGTTTTTACTAAGTATAAACCAACGCCAGAACCTTCATTCGTATTCTTTACCCTTTGGAACTTCTCAAAAATAAGTTTGCATTCCTCTTCGTTCATGCCTATTCCCTTATCAGCAACACTAAATACAGTATATTCTTTTTCTCTGACACTTGTGATCGTAATTTCAGGATTATGGTCTGTGCTTGTATATTTGATTGCATTACTCACCAGATTATAGACAATACTGCGAAGCTTTCGTCTGACAAATGTGACTTCTGAGCATTCGAGGTTCACATTAATAACGGCTTTTGATTCCTGAATTTGTGGGGCAAGGGTTAACCTTACATCTTCCAGTATACTCTCCAAGTCAATCAATTCTTCTGCTGCCACTTTGCTATGTTCCTTCCAACGGGAATCCATCAAATCACTAATTACTTTCTTCATAGATTCCAAACTATTCTCTATATTATTAAGTAATACCGGAAGTTTTTCCATGTTTTTCTTTTCCTGCAATCTTCGCAGAAGCTCAGTTACCATCCCAATTCCATGAATAGGATTTTTTAAATCATGGGCAACGGTATCGAGTAACAGTTCGTGTTCAGTAATCATACTTTCCTGCTCTTTCAGATCACGTATGCGGGAGGTGATGTCAACAAAAGTGATAATAACACCATTCATTTTATTTTCTTTACGAACGATATAAGGCAGAATGTTCATCTGATACCAGCGAAGATCCGTTGTCTGTATCTCCTTTTCTAAAATTTTCCTTGTAGCAATAACTACTTTGATATTATCAATGATCGAGTGGTAACGAAAATTTTCTTCTACTTCTTCCAGTGGCTTTCCGATAAACTCATTTTTCAGGTTAAAATGCTTCATCGCCGGAGGGGTAAATTTTCGTAGTATCAAATTGGCATCTACGAAAAGCTGGGGGATGATCGTATTGCTAAAATAGTTTTCCAGCTCTTCATTGAGTTCGATTAATGAGACTATTTGTTGACTTTTATTCTGCATAGGAAAAGTTGGTATTTGGCGTTTACATTACTAAAGTACAAAATTAAGGTGATGTTATATAATTCCAATGAGATTAATGCAGTGATTTAAAAACCAGCACTATACTTATAGCTCAATTTCTCACAGTGTTGCTAGTTAGCAGAGACCATAACTTTATCTTTGTAAAAGACCCTATCTTCCTGCTAAGCAGCAATAACCTACGATACGACATTCCCCACTTCCTTGCGATTCATCGTGTAGTAAAGCAAATTCACCACAATTGCCGTGGATTTGCGTGGTATAATGGTGCGTTATTATTAATTAACGCTAAAATTTTTGTTCGGTAAAAATCGAGAGTGGAGAGTTGTTAGGTTAAGTATATATATACATAGTACAATAAAAATCAACCAAATTGAAAATCCACTTTAGCCCGCCCCCCTTCGATTTGCTTGGCTTCATTTCAAAAATGAAAGTCGATTTATCTAGGGGCTTGCCGTGTGCGCTGTGGATCTGTTTAGTAGTTTCGTTTTCTACTTGGAAACGAAACGAACCTTAAAGAAATCAGGAGAAAAAATAAATTTCTAATACCCCCCCGTATAGAAAAAAATATTTCTATACGGGCTAAGCCGATCAGCATGAGTTCTACAAATCCACACTGTTTTCACATGTATAAAACTAAATCTTTAGTTTAGTGACGTTTTAAAGTATGCAAGTATTACTAGAAGGCATCGTAGCTATAAGTTTTCTTAACATGATAATTAAATCTCTTACTTATATTATTTAACGCACCTCCCGCTTTAACTACCAGCTATATAATAAAAATGTAATTCTCATGCAGTCGTATGCGCATGTTACTGTATGGTCACGCCATACTATTTAAAAGTATTTTGTAAATGAACATCTATCTTCCTACTGTTATAACTTCGAACCATTAACGGTAAATTCTATTGACGTTCGAATTATAATGTAGAAGCTGGATTTTTATCATTGTTCGCCGTAAACATATTTTCATGCCCTCGACTTCTATATCCCTCCATTTTTACATAAGTTGGAATTTGTTAGATTAAAATTTAATAAAATTAGAGCTGAACATAGTTCAGGTTAGATAAAACTGTGGAAAACGTAACATGATTGAAATCTTGCACCTTTTTCAATATTTGCCTGAATGTTTTAGAATGTATACTATTACGTCCAAGCAACTGATAATATCTTTTTTTCTTTCTACTAAAAGTTTCTCTACAGCTGTTGTCCAAGATATTAAGCCAGAATTCAGTATAGAAGTATTCTTTTCCTGATTTAAGTGAATCAAAAATTATTAAATCATTCCATTTCTTAAGGATAATCTCGGAGCATTTTATGTAGGTTTCAGGGTTTAGTAGGTCGTCTAATGTAAATATTTTATTACTGTTCAAAAATTTTGATTCTTTAGTCGTCCATTCTATACGCAACAGATTAGGAGGTGTGAACTTTGGAAACTGGATTGATTTATTATAAATTTTTAAGCCGAAATATGATGTTCCTACAAAATATGCATCATCATAAACTTTATCTCTTCTAAATTGTTTCCTCCCCAAAAATCGTAGGTGGCTAAGAAAATCCTTAATATTCATTGGGAGCTCAATATTTAAACCAAATTCTAGTGCTGTAATTTTACAAAGCTCTGGGGTAATGCCGAATAAATTGCAGAAGGAAATAATTGTGTTAATACAGTCCAAAGGTGTGAAGTCATCACAATTGTGAACACCATCATTTTTAAGGTAATGTAAGCTGCCGGAAATTTCGAGCCTGTTTTCAAACTTTTTAAACATCATATTTTTGTACATTTTTGTAAAAATAGTTTTCCATTCTCCAGTTTCTTCGACACCGTATGAATACTCTGTTAATTTTGTTAATTTAGGATTACTCCATATCAAGTCTATTAGCTTAATGTTCATTAAGCAAATCTTTATGTAATCAGCCATATAGGTATATTTGTCTTCGACAAAATAATTGTCGAAAAGAATTAATGTAATTTAGTAGGCTAGTAGAATAGCCTTTTAGTTTAAAATGTAAAGCCTGTATTGAATGGTCGTGTCCTATGACGATTAAGGGAATGGCTACGAAGTACTTCTCTAAGGTTTTTTTTCAGCAAATACATTATAGCAGTTGCCACATTACACGTGGTAACTTTTTGTTTACTGTAATCCACCAAAGCTTCGTTTTTTAGTAAGGCATACTTCGCAATGAGGTATGAAGTTGGTGAAAAATGTAACTTTACAGAAAATTTGAAAGAAGTTTCGATATCTGGAAGCCTATTTACGGTATGCTCCAAATCTTTTGCAAATTTGTGAGCTTTGTAAATTTCTTGTATTCCGTGATCGATCAAAGATGCAGGAATTGCAATCATCTTCTTAAATTTTTCTTTTTAAGTAAAAACTTCGATGCTTCCGTTTCAATTTCATCGTTAGAGCTGATTCTGTTTTTAAATAAATAATCATCAACGTCTTCTTTTTTAAAGTAAATAACTTTACCTCCGGGCTTATAGTGCGGTATTTTCCTATTAAATATTAGTTTGTAAATATGCTTTTCAGATAATCCTGTGTAAAGTGATAGCTGTTTCACAGTCATTATATTCCGTAAAAACTCGAGATTTATCATATCTGTTATATCTGTCATTGTGTAAAATTACTCACTTTTTTACGCAATGTTTTCTTTTTTTATTAACATAAACTGCAGTATTAAATGTTATATCGCTATAAATGAGAGGTTTATGTATTTGATAACTAATCTAAATTCGAAGTCGCGGCATCTTTTATTGAATTCACGTAATTAAGATATTTTACAGTATTTTGTATAGACTTATGACCAAGACACTGTGAAACAGTCTTTAAATCTGCCCCTTTTATCAAAAGTCTTGTCGCAAATGTATGACGCCCGCAATAAAATGTAATGTGCTTATCAATGCGGGCTTTTTTTAGCCAATTGCTAAGGGTTTTATTGATACTTGTTTCGGATATGTGCTTCCCTTGGAAAGTTATATCGAAAATTTTTTCATCTGTGGAATTTGGTGTACCGAGTAAACTTAATGCTTTTTTGCTAAGAGCAATGTTTATTTCGGTTCCTGTTTTTATACGCTTAATAATAAGCCTATCATTAGTAACATGGTGCTTCCAACTAAATGTTTTGATTTCTGCGTAGCCTAATCCTGAATAACATGCAAATAGAAAAGCTCTTTTTATTTCATTGTTTCCGCATTCTGTTTCAAAAAGTGTTTGCAGTTCTTCTTCCGTAAGAACTTGCTTGGTAAGCATTGTATCACTTAGATCACCTCGTTTTTTAAAGTGAACTTTTCTATAAACAGATTCGTCAATGAGTTTATCTCTATTTGCCTGTGTAATTATCTTTTTAAACCTTTTCCAGTAAGAGTGGGGGCTATCACCTTTAAGCTTTGGGTCATTATTAAGAAAGTGACCAAACTTTAAAAAATGCGTTTCTGTTAAATCTTTAATTTTAAAATTAGGGTTTTTTATAAATTCTTTTAATTTATTGGATGCACTTTTTATCATCCTAATATCAGCTTTATCATATGTTTCGATATAATTATCTATATAGTCGAAGAGAGAGATCTTGTCCAGATGCTTAGGTTTGAAAATAGTATCATTTGACAATATTTCAAGCTCTCGTTGATTCCTTATAGATTCAGCGATTAGCTTTTTTTCTTTGAGATTTTCCGGCTTAACAGTAAAAAGGGTTTCATTTTTTTTACCTTCGGTTGGGGAGTAGATCGCGAGATAAAACTGAATGTTTCCGCTCGGAAGCTTTCTTTTACATAAAGTTACGCTCATATTTTTTCAAGATTAAAAGATGATCTGCGTGGCGTGCAGTAAATATGCAGTAAAAATATGAAAAAAAAGAGTAACAAAAGATAATAAAAAGTATAACAAATCGTTTATTTATGAGGGTTTGTGTAGTAGAGTATATATGTGCTATAGTTATATGAATACCCGTCTGGGGTACTTTAAAAATCCGTAACTGTTTAGAAATAAATAAGTTACGGATTTTTTTGTTTAAACAATCCCGGCATAATCCCGATTATTTGTTTCCGTATTGAAAAATACAGATATTCTTAATTTATAATTATCTTGGAATAGTCAAAGAATATATGGAAAACTGAGAAATTTGATTTGTCTTTTTTTCTATGACTAGAAATGTAAGATCCGTCATATTTGTCTATCAAAATATGAGGCTGTAAAGATTTTGTTGTTTCTATCTTTGTATTTGAGGAAAGATTTTTATTTATTTTTTGGTAAACTAATTCATAAGAGTAAGAAGAGTTTTCTATAAACCCTAATTGCCCTTCAAAAGGCAATCGTAACTTCGGATAATTTCTTTCTGTAAACTTTTGAGTATCTTCTATATATTCGCTAAATCCTGAATTTATTCTTTTGCATTCAATAGCAAAATATGGCTTAGTGTTTTTTCCCCAAGAGTCTTTTTGTGCCTTATCTACTATATGAATATCAATAGGGTCATTATGCAATTTTTCATCTACCAAACTCCTGTATTCTTCTGCTGTTTCTTTATTAATTGTAAATCGATCAGTTCCATCTTCCAAAATTGATAACTCATTCTGTAAATAATCATCAACTAAACGATTTCTTAAATAATCCTCTTTTTTAATACTTCCAATGTTTTTTTGGGATAAATCGAAAACGACTTTGTCAGCAATTATTTTATCATAACTATTAATAACACAAATCAAAATATCATTAATCCTTTTTTGAGTTAATGCAATTTTGTCACGCCTGTTTCTAATAAATTTTGATGCATTGATATTCATTCGGCAGATTCGTTTTTTAGTTCGTTTAATTCTGCTTCTTGCATAATCTCTTTAAATTCTGCTACATCATACCATGCCATTGCTCTATGCCAGCATTTATATTCATTTGGCTTTATAATGTAAAATGAATGATCCTCAAATCCTTTTATATCTTTTTGTATGAATAGATTTTTCTCTGGGTCGTTTGTGCTTATAATTTCTGAAACACTTAAAGTATTTGCTAAAGTTTTTAAAACACTTTCAATGTTTTTATTTTTAGAATAAATAATTGGTTCTTCTGGTTTTTCATTTTTCATTACAAAATTCATTGCAATAAATTGATTTAAAGGATAAACCTCAACTTGTATATATTCTTCGATGTAGATTTTAGAAAACTCTTCTAAATAGACATTTGCATATTTTTTGAGAAAAGTAATATCATTATTTACTTCTTTCGTATATAAATCTTGTTTACTTTCTTGAAATTGGTATCTCGAAACATTTAAAACATAGTCTATTAAATCTTCTTCATAATCTTTAACATCGTACAAACTATTAATTATATCATTAATTTGTTTTAGTGTGTTTTGATTTATTGGCGGAATGTCAGAATTTTTAGTAAAATTTGTAGGGATTAACTCAAATTCTTCAACTTCATTATTTGATTGATATTCGTAAAATTGTTTTATTGGTTCTAAAAAATCATTTACCAAAGAAACTAATTTATTGTTCGTATTATCAGCTTTAATTATCGGGAATGAAAGATATTCGTCGTTCCATCTTATTTGAGGTCTCGTTGAGGTTCCCCAAGAACCTGAAATTAAGAATATATAATAAGTATAAAGATTGGTTATTAGATATGAATAAACTTCATATAATTGTTCCTTATTTTCAAAACTTATTCCAAAAATTCCTTTTTTGAAAATCAAAGAATTTGAAATTGATGTTATAATCTCTGATTCTTCTTCTGCTTGTTCCTTAAATAAGATCTGATAATTACTGTATAAACCGTCAATTTTACCACTTTTTAAATAACATTTTTTCTCATTTAATTTCTGATTATCCACTTTTAAAGTGAAATATTTTTCTATTTGAGAGTTTTCAATATATTCTTTATCAACAATGCTTTTATAAAGAGGAAATCTCTTTTCCTCACCAGATAAAATACCCGCCCCCTTAATATTATTTTTTAAAATACTTTTTAATGATTCATTGTCGTTAAAAAGTTTTTTCAAAAAATGAAAATCTAAAGTATTACCATATAATGCAACTTTAAACATCCAATCATTTTCAATAAAATGTTTTTGAAGTATTTCTTTTTGATCAAATTTTTCAATTACTAGAATTTTAAAATTTTTAAGAAATACATTTGATTTTACAGATTGGTGTTTTACAATATTAGAACGATAACTTTTATCCTTTGACAAACTAAAATTAACAACAGTTGCAGGGCTAATTTTCTTTTCAAAAATTAATTTTCTTACTGGAGACAAATCAAAGAATTTATTGAGATTATATGATTTAAGAAAATCTGACTTAAACTCTTTTGCTGTTGTAGAAACATTATAAAAAACGGTACTGGTAACAACCAAAGAACAAGTCGTATCTTCTTGCATAAATTCTTTTGCTCTTAATAAAAAAGATTGAGCAATTTCTAATTCCCCGTCAATTTTTTTACTATACGTTTTAGTCGAATTTACCCAACTTAAATGTTCTTTTGATTTGTCTTTTTTCCAAGGTGGATTTCCGAGAATGAATTTTGGTTTTATCTTTTTAATGACTTCTTCAAAATCAGCAGGTTCTAATCCATCTATTTCATTTAATTTCCCAAAAAAATTAGATTTAAAAAGATTCGTTTCTAAAAGTTTTGGAAATAAATATTGATTAATATCCGCTGGATCCAAATAATCTAATAATGCAATATAAATTGAAAAACACGTTACTTTTAATGCCTGTGGATTTATATCAATTCCGTAAAGATTGTTTTCTGCAAAATTTTTTATTTTTTCACTGAATGATTTTTTATCTTCGTTACCGTTCAGTTCAATTTCTTTTTCGATCATTCTTCTTAAAGATTGAACGAGAAATATTCCTGAACCAACTGCAACTTCAAAAATCGTACAGTCTTCAGGTTTATTATTTTTCAAAAATTCATCAACCGTATCTTTTAGAATATAATCTACCAAGAAGGACGGTGTATAAACCGCAGAATCTAATTTTCTTTTTTCTTCATCAATTAGAGACTCATAAATTCCTGAAATTACTTCTACTGGAATAATTGAGAAATCAAAAATTTCAAAATAAAATTCTTTATAATTACTATACAAAGAGTTTTCTCCATCAAATTCCCCTGTAAAAACATAAGATAGAAATTCTGATTGATTTTCGGTTAAAATAAAATCTTCTTCGTTAAATAAAACACCATTGAAACGGTCATTGAGTAATCTAAATAATTGATTTAGTCTTTCGGGTTCTCTAATAAGTTGGATGAAATTTTTACGTCTTTCATTCGTATTCTCAACATCTCCGGGAATTAATTGATCGTCAATTTTAACCTTTCTATCTATCAAGTAACGAACGAAAATCAATCTTAAAATCAAAGAATTAGCCTCATTGTCATTTAATAAATTATCACTTGTTAAATAGCTTCTAACATCCTTAATATTGCTAAATAACCTTTCATTTACTCTTTTTTTGTGGTTTTTTCCTCTCTGGTTATCTATGTATTTTTTTTGAAACCAATTCCATGTTTTTCCACTTTCTAATTCCCAAATATTGAAAAGTCTTTTTATTTCTTTTTCAGATAAATCAATTTTTTCGAGAGTGTTTTGTTTATTTTCTTTAACATAATGCAGGGCATTGAAAATTTCAATTCCTGAATTTTTTAATATAAATATGATAGAAGTATTATCAAACGACCATACTTTTTTATATAAATCATCTAATTCTCTATTTTCTTCTGTAAGGTCAAAAAATAAAATTAGAGGTTGGGAATTAAAGATGTAAACAGCATCTGGTAAAATAGATTCTATTTTTTGTTGAATATCTTTATGAAAATCAATAGCATAACTATTATTATCTCTATTTTTAAAGATAACCTTCTCTTCCAAATTTAATTGAGATAAGAAATTATGTAATTGAGTTTTTTTCAAGAAAAATTTTTACAAATTTAATATATTAAAACTTTACCTCATCCCCAAATTTTGTAAAATAAACTTTTTTAATATCGGTTGTATTCTGTTTGGAGATAAAGACAATTAATTCTGCATCGGCTTCCAGCTTTGCCTCTTTCCAGAATCCCGGTTTTACCTCATCATTATGAGAAACTTTTTTTACAATTAGATCTGCTTTGCTCTTATCTTTCGTAATGTAAATAACCAAGTCAGCATCATTTTTAAATTTGGTATAGTAGACTTTTTGAGCGGAAATTTTTGAACTCCCAAATATTAGGATCAAGAAAGTAATTTGAATAATTTTTCTCACAATTCTTATTTTAATCAAATCTAATAATTAAAGTCTGATTTGCATTTTATAATTCAATTGCAATTAAATTATATTATTGCAGATGAGATTACTGTGATTTTCAAAAAATGGCTGGCGGAAAATATGTTATTTAATTTTTCAGTGTTACTGTTCTTTTTCTCATCTATTAAAATTTAATTTCAATCAAATTATATTCTGCGAATTGTTATATTTGTGATTGAAAATAAAAACCATTCGTTTGGTTAAATAATATTCGTACTAAAATAGTCTTGTAAGTAGAAATCGGCAAAATTTCAATTATAGAACAAGACGGATTTGTTAGTACGCCTGTAAAGGCGTATTCGTTCCGTTGTTCTATATGGCTTTGCCGAGCCTCTACTTACAGCGTGATATGGATACGCTGTTTTTTATTCTAAAATACGGTTTCCCTCAAAGATTGTTTTAGGCGTTTCAATAGCTTTGAAAATTAAAACAAATATGGGAACAAATGATTCACAGACTCAATCTAAGGCATGGTATGACAATAAAGTATTGTTGATTATCCTCTTTTTTATTTTACCTCCGGTAGGCATTTATGCAATAGCGAAACACAAAACGGATATTTGGAAAAAGATTGTTTATATCATTCCTGCTTCTCTTTCTATTTTTTTGCTTTTTATGATAATCATTGTTACTATAACTACGGATGATTACAAAACCGCTATGACTTTTTACAAAAGTAAAAACTATATGGAGGCGTATAAATATTTTAATAAAGTATCTCCAGAAGATGAAAATTACAATGATGCTGTAGCAAGATTGAAAGAATTACAACCGAAATTTGATAGTATAATTTTGGAAAACAGTAAAAAGGAATTAGCTGAATCTTCTAAAAAAGAAATTAATCTCCAAAAATTAACTGTAGATGAAATTGAAATTCTTAAAGATTTCCAACAGAAGTGGGCGGATAGTCTAATACAAATTGAGAATACTCCGATTAATGGAAATCATCTAGTTAATAATAAAGTTTTATCTCCAGATAGTATTTTGTTAGAATATTCCAAAGGAGTTACTAAAGAGGGGTTTGATGTTAATATTGAGCAGGACAAAGAATTGTATATGAAATTTTATAAAGAGGCTATTTCTAAAAAGCTGGGTCAAAAATATGCTGATTATCCAGTTTATATTTCTCCTACTGCCAATAAAGAATTTCTTTCTAAAATGGATCGTAATATTAAATATACTCATCCGGTACTTGCTTTCCGTGGAATTGATATTTATAGAGGTAACAGTGTCTACAAAGAAAAGATCGGATACATTGAATGTGTATTTGATGATCCGGACAAAGACAGATTTGATATGTATAATGAAATCGTAATCGTGCGGAGTAAAAATGGTATTATAAAAATTCCTTCTGCAAAACTCAGGAAGAATTATTGGACTACAGTTAAAGAAAATGATGTTACAAAGACCGTTCAAAAATGTATTAATTTTTAATCTATAATATGAAAACAACAGTTACAATTTTTTTAGTTCTACTTTCCTCGTTTGCCTCATCTCTCTTTTGTCAGAGTACAAGTACAAAAGAATATTTAAAGGCTACAAATAACCTTTGGAATATCTGTTATGATTTTAGAATTATAAAAGACTCTGAGGAATCAAATACGGATCGAAATTCTGCTCTACCTACGATTAAAAGGAATGTTGAAAATGCAAAAAAAGAATATGGTTTGTTGAGTTCTAAATTTCCAAATGATCCAGATGTGAAAAAATTAGACACATGGATTAAAACGGTTGAGAGCTGTTATGTAAGTTTGAAAGGGGAGAAGTGGCAAACTGAGCCTGTTTGGCAATTAGGTTTTTCTCTAATAGAAATGGATCTCAAAGATTTCGTAAATGATAATCTTTAAAAGCTGACATTAAATATTAACTTTTAAATCCGGAAAAATTTCAGCAATATGTACTTTACCTAGTTAAGGGATTGAGGTGTCTTTTTATGTTTAAAGGGTGGGGTGTAAAATATTACTGTACTTTTTAGATTTTCAAAAAATAAAAATTCATTGATTTCACCTAGTGTAATTTAAAAATCTCATAGACAAGAGTGTCTTTTTCTATCAGTAATATGCTCTTGTCCTAGGTAATTAGCTGATTAACATTGAAAGGTATAAAAAAGAGGTTTACTAAAATGTAAACCTCTTCTTTTGTGCTTGTCCCACCCCTTTAAGGTTTAGGCTTCCTTTTATTAATGGTAGTTGCAATGTTGTTTTGCTGTGTAGATGTAAGATTCAGGGTTTTTACAAAAGATAGTAAAATTGTTGCTTTTTTATCCATTGGAATTACATTTAGGTAAGAAGTTAATTTTTTAAATTCTGGATATATCTTTTCATAAATAAGATTTTGTATTTCGCTCTCTTCTTGTGTTAGATTTGCTTTAGGTAATACATAGGGTAGAATGCCTATCAATAATCTCATTCTCTTCTCATAATCCATAACAGGGAAGTTTCTTACTTCTTTAGTAAAATGTTCCATAAATAACTCTGTGAGTTCCTTTCTCAGTTCTTGTCTGATGATGTTTTTGGATCCCGGTTTTCTGCCGGAATTTCTTGAATTTTTTGCGCTCATTTTTAAATGTTGTTTGGCAGTTTTCCTATATGCCCCAAATGGTAGACAAAATCATTTGCAAAATCAGCTTTTTTTCTTGGACTTCGATTTTCAAAAATGTATAAGTGAATAACACTTCTTATACTGTTGTAATAAATAACCAGAAAATCTTTCTTATTGTTTGGTTTTACATTGTCACCATAGTAATAATTATGTCCTATAGGAATCAAACCTGTAAATAATATTTTCTTCCGGTTTTTAAAACTTTGAATTACGAACTTTGCCCGCTGTTTTTTCAAAAAATCCTCGTTAGGGGTTTCAACTCTGATAAAAGGAATATCAGATACTATCTTGTCTCCTACAATATCATAGGTATTCAAGATTTTACTTTTTTTGTATTGGCAATGTACATATACAATACTTTTACTCATTTGATTAATGTTTAGAGTTAACTTCTTGCTTTAACATTGCTTTCTCCACATCTTTAGCATTGTAGAGAATCCTTTTTCCAATTTTTAAAGGAATAAGAATTTTGTTTTTTTGCCAATTGTTTAATGTAACTAAAGATACTTTTAACTTTTGGCTGACTTCTTTTCTTGTTAGAAATTCGTCTTCAATTGATTTAACGCAGGTGGAAAAATTTTCTTTTTGGGAATCAACCTCTGTTGTTTTTTCCATTATTTCCTGTACTACTTCCCTGATAGCAGATTTGAGTAATTCTTTACCCTCATCTGTCAGAAGTAAAGAAAACATATTACTTTACTTCTTTAGATTAGAATTGTTTTCATTGTGGGATAAAATTAATCTAAAAAAAATTAAATGCCAAAATTTTTTAATCTTATTTTATTTGCAATTATCTGATAGTTATGTACTTGTCCTAGGATAAGTATTTGGAGATACGTATAAACAAAGAGTTTTTAAAATATTAAAAATTTACACTTTTTAATATTGGTTTTGCGTTTTTAAGTTCCTCTTGTTGTTCCCAAAGTTTAGCAACTTTCTCTATATGTTCTTTGTCAGTGGTCTTTATATATTTCAAAAATTGAGTATGACTTTTATGTCCTGTTATAGACATTATTGCTTTGTCTGATAGTTCTGTGCCGTACAAATTTGTAGCAAAACTTCTTCTGGCTGTATGGCTAGTAATTAATAGATATTTAGGATAATGTCCCTTTTCTTTTCTATTCGTTTTAGGGTTTTTAATATTGCCTAAAGTTATTTCTGTAATTCCGGCTAATCTGCATACTTCTTTTATATAATCATTAAATTTTTGGGTTGATATGTTTTTGGGCAACTCATTATTTCTTTTAGTGAGGGTATTTCTTACTTGATGATGAATTGGAATTTCAACCTTAATTCCTGTTTTTTGTGTTTCTGAAATTACTATTGTTTTCTTCGTAAATAAAAACTGATTAATCCTTTTTAAATCACTTATTCTTAAACCTGTCCATAATCCAATAATAAATAAGTCTCTTACATTATCTAAACTGTTATCATTAGTCAGATCAAGATTGTAGATGAGGTCAATTTCCGAAGGGTTTAGATAGGTATCTACAGTTTCATCGGTCAAGTAAGTGAATTTTTACTTTCAATATCCGGATTTGTTTCTAGTCTTTTTTCCTTTGCTTCTCGTACAAACAGTTTCACTTGACTAATAACTTTAGCAATAAAAGTATTAGAATATTTAAGGTCTTCTTTTAAATAATGAGTTATTTTATTGTGAAAATCAAGATTTACGTCTGTAATTTTTAGTTTTATATCGGCAACTTTCTCAAATTCCTTTATCTTATTTAAAGTTGTTATATATTTTTTAATTGTATTTTCTGCGATCTTTTTTCCCGATACGGGATTTCTTCTTGCTTTAGAATCTTCTATAAATTTTTCTATAAACGAAACAAAGTAAATTTTAAATTCTTCTATTCCTTCCGGTCTTTTATGAAAATCTTGAATTATTTTTTTGAGCCATTTAGAGTTTATGATTACACCATTACTATATTCAATATTGAATTTTCCCAATATTTCTTTTTTAAGATCCTCTATTAGAGGGTTGTACTTGCTTTTGATTGTAATATCCGTGTTCGGTTTAAAATTTTGCATTTTCTCGCTCCAGTCACTTGGGTTTATTAAAATATGAGACTGAGCATTACAATCAATATTTCTACCGTGATAAAAACGAATATTGAGATTAGAGGGGTTGCTCTTTTTAATGCAAGAAAATTTAAAATTAGCCATCCTTAAAAATTAGATATATCAAATATAAATAAATCCCGACATAATCCCGACATTTTTATTTGCTTTAGTTAATTTAAGTTTTTCTAATTTACTTTTTTATCCTCTAAAATGCCTATAAATGAGGCGTTTTGAAAATGGAAACAAAAACTATGAAAAATTTAAGAAAACCAAATATAGTCCCGTCTGGGGTACTTAAAACGCTGTTAATTTTCTGATTAGCAGCGTTTTTTTTGTCTTGTATATTTGAGCACCTAAATTTCTTGGCTCTTCAAATACTCTTATTCTTTCTTCTTTCTTACAATTATTTCCCCGATATTTAATAAATAGTGTTTTTCCCCTTTTGTATATATCAGGAGTTAACTACTTTTGTTACATAACCTTATAAACTTTTATCTATGAAAACTCCTTTTTTATTTAAAAATGTAAATTCGTTTTTAAGCGTATTTATTTTAAGTGTTGTATTGCTCTGTTGCATACAATGTACGCCGCCGCCTGTTGAAACTCCTATAGATGATAGTTATAAAAAGAAACTGATCACGCATGAGGAAGCGCAGGTTCTTTTTGATGAATATACAAATACCAATAACAAAATTCTTACAGAATCAAGAAATGGAGAACCCGATTCAAGGTGGTATTCATTTTCTATTGAGGAGATGGAAGGTTACATTAAATATGTAAAAGAACAAGCTAAAGAAAAAAACCTGAAAAACGTGGGAATCAAAATTTATCTGGGGAAATATCCGGTAAATCATCCCGCCAATAAAATGGCAAAGCCAGAATTCGCAGGTTATCAGACCATTTTTTTAATGCCAACTGCAAAACGGGAAGAATCTCAATTAATGCGTCGTGGAACAACCAGTGAAGACGAAAATATACAGTCTATTCAGCCGATGAATATGACCAATCTGTCACCACCACCCAATCATATATCTGCAAATTCTTTGAACGGAAACTAATTATGATGGCTTGGAATGTAGAATTAGGGAAACAGATATCGATGGCCATTTTGGTCATCATGATGATTTTGATTATAGCAAAATATAAAAAAATCGAAAAAGTGAATCTGTTTTTCTTTTTAGGATATATGATGTTATCACTAAACGATTTCTTTTTCTACTTTTTCGCTAAGCTGACGAATTCGATGACCGAAAAGTACTACAGCATTTGTATTGCAATTGTTTTTTTTATGTATTTAGTTTATTATTATAAATTACTGTATATACCTTTGCTTAAAAAAATACAATCGATACTTTTACTTTTGTATTTTATAAATGTTTTTGGAATATCTTTTATAGAAGAAAGTTTCTTTCAGCACTTATCTTTTAATATTCTTTACATTAATATCCTTTTATTAATATTTTCAATTATTTTATTTTTGTATCAGACGTTCAATTCAGATAAAATATTTGAGATAAAAAATTATTTCCCGTTCTGGATTTCCGTCGGGTCACTTATTTTTTATGTTGGGATTATTCCACTTTTTTTCTTTAGGACAAAAGTTTCATATGACATTTTTGCCATCATCATATTTATATTAAATCTGATCAACAATGGAGTAATTGTCTTTGGATTATTTTGGAACAAACCAGATATTGCTAAGCCGGAAGAATTATGAATGACGATCAGAATAATTTGGTGATAATTTTTACAGTTACACTGCTGATAATTGTTTTAACGATGATTTTCGTTTATATGATTTTCATCCGGAAAAAGACAACACTTTTGATCGAGCAAAAGGAAAAAGACATGCGCTTTGAAAAAGAGTTGGCCACTTCACAGATCGAAATGAAAGAGCAGACTCTGAATTATATCGGTCAGGAACTTCACGATGATTTAGGACAAAAACTTTCAGTGGTGAGATTACGTCAAAATCAGCTTATTCCAAAATTAATTGGTGCCGAAAAAGAAGAATTATCCGAGCTTAATGAATTATTGGGCGAATGTATTCAAGATATCAGAAATTTGTCTAAAACATTAATTACCGAACAAATCATTCATTTCGGCTTGGTAGAATCCATAGAAAGAGAAATTAAAAGAATCCAAAAATTAAAATTGCTTGAAATTGAATTGATCACGTTAAAAGAAGACATCGATATTACCCCAAAACACGGTTTGATTTTATTCAGAATCATTCAGGAAAGCATCAATAATATTTTAAAGCATTCCAGAGCCAAAAATGTCACTATAGAATTGAAAGATAATCATGCGCAATTGCAGATTACCATTACAGATAACGGAAAAGGATTCAATACAAACAGCATAAATGATGGTTCCGGACTAAAAAATATGGAGTTGAGAGCAAAGCTTATTCACACAGAGTTTTCTATACAGTCAAAGCTTGAGGAGGGTACAAAAACATCAATCACCTATCACAAAAATTTATCATGAAAACAATTCCTATTGCAATTGTCGACGATCACACCTTAATGTCCAAGGCATTAGAAAATATGATCATGGAAAATCCTAAATATCGGGTCGTCATGAATCAATCCAACGGAGAAGATTTTATTTCCGGTTTAGAAAATGCACCAGAACTACCTGCTGTTGTTCTGATGGATATCAATATGCCTTACAAAAACGGGATCGAAACCACAGAATGGCTTACCGAGCATCACCCGCACATCAAAGTCATTGCACTTACTATGGAAGATGACGAAAATGTGCTCATCAGAATGCTAAAAGCCGGTGCAAAAGGTTATTTACTGAAAGATATGCAGCCTTCGATACTTTTTCAGGCAATTGATACAGTGTTTGACAAAGGAAGTTTCTATACCGATTTCGTAGCCCAAAAACTGTTAAAGGTGAAAACAGAAGACGCCAAAAATGCGTCACTTCTTTCAGATTTGAAGGAGCGTGAAAAAGAATTTATTAAATGGGCGTGCAGCGAGCTTACCTATAAAGAGATCGCAGATAAGATGTTTCTCAGCCCCAAAACGATTGATGGATACAGAGATTCTGTTTTCGTTAAATTAGAAATAAAAAACAGGGTAGGTCTTGTTCTTTTTGCTCTGAAACATAATTTGTGTTGAGGTAATAATAGAGTAATAAACTATATATTCTTGCTCCGTAGGAGCAGTACGTTTGTAGCAAAATTTAACCTGTCAGAGTGAGTTCCGTAGGAACGGCACATTATCCCACCCTGTTTTATAAATAATAATCCTTACCAATTTTCTGGTGAGGATTTTTTTGTACCAAATCCGACAATTTAAATTTTAAAGGTGCTTTTCCTGTAACAATTAAGGCATTCTCCTCTGTTTTTGTGCTCATGAATATCAGAATTTTGTCATGTAAAATTAAAGTTACAGGCAGATCCCGAAAAGCCAAAAAAAAATAGTAGGGAAATTAAAAAAAACAAGACAATGAAAAAAGCACTAATCGTAGGAATCAATGACTACGCACCCATCGGAATGGGTGGTCCGGATTTAAACGGATGCATCAATGATGCAAGAGACATGGCAAACACGCTGGTAATTTGTGGTTTTCTACCTTCACAAATCAGAATTTTGACCAACCAAAATGCTACTAGAGCCAATATTTTAAATTACCTGAAAACCCTTGTTAACAACAGTGTGAAAGGCGATTCTCTAGTATTCTATTACTCCGGTCACGGGACCCGGGTTGCCAATATAAGTGTGGATTTGGAAATTGATGGTCTGGACGAAGCTATTTGTCCACATGATTACGCAACTGCAGGGGTTATTCGTGATGATGATTTTAAAGCGGTTCTCAGCAAACTGAAAGCGGGAGTAAATTTGGAAGTCATTTTCGACTGCTGCCATTCTGGAACAGGTACCAGAAAAATGGATTTGGGATTGGATATGGATTTCTCTTATGAAGCCGCACGCTTTATCCCTCCCATGCTGGAAGATGAGTTCTACATGACGTATGCAAGCGAAATTCCATCAGCAAAAAGTTCTAAAAAAGCAGAAATTACAACGAAAGCCCTAGTTCCGGTTGCCGGATTGAATCATACGTTGTGGGCAGCTTCCAAAGACAACCAGGTATCTATGGAAGGTAATATGAGTGGCCAGGTAAGAGGCTATTTTACCTATCACTTCTGCAAAATACTGCGTGCAACCAACGGAAGTATTGTCAGAAAAACACTCGACAAGCAGATTGCTATCGCATTGGCGGCGATGGGAGCAGCTCAAATGAATCAGACGGAAAGTATGACTGCAGAATTTTCTCAAAAAATATTTTCATAAGAATAAATTGGCGGAATCCGAAAAGCCATCCAAAGAGTAGGAAAAAACTGATTAAAACACCAAATAATCATGTCTAATATCGAAAACAACAACCCGATGACAGCCGAAGAAGTTTCAAGACTTAAAACTGTCAAAGCAAAATCAACGGAAAAATTAGTTAACGACAAATTGAATGACCGGGAGCCTGAAATGGAAGTCATTGACGGCAGATCTTATCCAAAAGGAATGAAATCTGTGGCCATCACAATGAACGAAAAATCAGCTGATGACAAACTTGTGGAAACTGATTTCTTCTATCCGACTCACGCAGATTTTGAGTATCAACCAAGATTGGAACCGAAAAAAGACCGTAAGCCAAAATTTATTGAAAGAGAAAACTTCCTTACCATGGATGGTGCAAGAACTATTTTTGGAGTTGATCAAAGAAAGGTATTTAATTCTACAGCTTACCCATGGCGTTGTGTGGGAAGAGTAGAAAGTTCACTGGGTATTGCAAGCGGAGTAATGATAGGTCCACGACATCTTTTGACCTGCGCCCATATCATAGACTGGAAGCCAAACAACCAGACAGGCTGGTTAAAATTTACACCGATGTATTACAACGGAAGCGCACCTTACGGAAGTGCTTGGGGAATACAAACCTACTACAAACATAAAGTTGCCGGGCCTACGATTGATGGTACAGAAGTACAGTTTGACTACGTGGTAGTAGTTCTTGACAGACCTATTGGAAACAGCACAGGTTGGCTAGGTTCCAAATCTTATTCTGATTCTTGGGACGGACAAGCTTCTTTTACACACGCCGGTTATCCTGCAGATTTGACGGGAACCCAGAGACCGACTTATCAGACAGGAATTGCTTTAGATGGCGATTTCTGGAGCCCCGATGATAATCAAAGTATTCAGCATAAAGCTGATATCTGGCCCGGACAAAGCGGAGGTCCGTTTTGGGGATATTGGAACGGTTCACCGTATGCGGTTGCCACTCAAAGTGCACACAACTCAAGCATTAATTTTGCGAGTGGAGGTTCAGACTTAGTAGGTCTCGTGACGAGAGCAAGAAATGAGTATCCTTAAACATTTTTGTTTTATAAATGGAGAGTCTGGTTTTTAATCGGGCTCTTTTTGTTCTTATAATCTATGGTGTATTTTCAATTTTTGTATTTCGAAACTAATTGAAACGGCTTTGTTTCAATTAGTTTATTAATGAAGTGTTTAATATTCTTTGTATACCTTGCGTTTTAATCGCAATGAAAGACAAAGTTTTTGTAATAATGCTGCTTTATTAAGATATACAAAGGCATTTTAAAAGTGAAATACAAAGATTAAAGGTTTATAGTATTCTAAATAATAATTGGTTTTTCTAAATGTAAAAAACAGCATCTTGAAAAAGCACTGTTCTTATTTAAATAAAATTATTTTCTAAACATTTCTGTATGCGGAATATTGTCTTCCAGATATTTTTTTCCGGTATCTTTAAATCCAAATCCTGAATAAAATCTCAAAAGATAATCCTGTGCAGAAATTCGTACTTCGCTTGTATGAAAACGATTTTCGATGGTTTCAACGGCATATTGTATCAATTGTTTGCCTAAACTTTTACCTCTTGCCTTTTCTGTAGTTAAAACCCTACCAATAGAGGTTTCTGTATATTTTATTCCTTTGTTGAAAATTCTGCAGTACGCTAAAACATTGTTATCTTCTTCAGCCCATATGTGAATAGCCTGTTGATCATATCCATCAAGATCATGATAAGGACAGTTTTGTTCAACTACAAAAACATCGACCCTAGCTTTGATGATCGCATAAAGTTCGGAAGTAGTAATTTCTTCAAAACTTTTGATTTTCCAGATCAAATTACTCATTGAAAGTCACGCTGTTATTAGCCAGAAATTCATTGGTTTTTTGAATGAAACTTAAAATCTCATCAGTTCCCGTTTTCTTTTCTGCAGAGGTTACATAGATTTCAGGCAGATCTTCCCACGTTTTGTGAAGTTCAGCTTTGTAATCTTCAACGTTTTTAATGACGATGTTTGGTTTAAGCTTATCAGCTTTCGTAAATACAATTGAAAACGGAACACCACTTTCTCCACACCACTGGATAAATTCCAGATCAATATTCTGAGGGGTATGACGAGAATCAATCAGAACAAAAAGATTCACCAGATTGTTTCGGTTTAAAATATAATTGTTGATAAGCTTTTCAAAATCTCTTCTCATCACTTTTGAAACCTTTGCGTATCCATAACCCGGTAAGTCGGTAAGATACCAGCTTTCATTTATAATGAAATGATTGATCAGCTGAGTTTTTCCTGGAGTTCCTGAAGTTTTTGCTAAATCTTTCCTGTTGAGCATTCCGTTGATCAATGAAGATTTTCCTACGTTTGAGCGTCCGATAAAAGCATATTCCGGGATGGTTCCTTCAGGGCATTCCTGCCATTTTCCGCTGCTTTTTACAAACTCTGCTGTTTTTATAATCATTTTGTCTTGATTTTATTTAGAAATAAACCATTAAGAAATTCTTAATGGCTTACTGTCAATTTATATTTTATCTTTTACCCAACTGTATAGAATCTCGTTGAATTCATCGGGCTTTTCCATCATTGCAGCATGTCCGCATTTATCAATCCAGAAAAGATCTGAATTCGGGATAAATTTATGCATATCGATCGCTACTTCAGGAGGTGTTACATTATCTTGCTTCCCCCAGATTAAGCAGGTCGGGCGCTCAATTTTTGGAAGGTCATTCAGCATATTGTGTTTAATGGCGCTTCTTGCAAGCATCACCGTTTTTATTCCCTTCATTCTGTCGTTCACCACACTGAAAACTTCATTAACTAAATCTTCAGTAGCTACCGCAGGATCGTAAAAAACCTCTTCAGCCTTCTTTCTGATATAAGAACGATCGTTTTTTCTTGGGAAGCTGTCACCAAAAGCTCTCTCATATAAGCCTGAGCTTCCTGTAAGAACTAAATTTTGTACGAGATCTGGTCTTGCCAAAGTCAAAATAAGCCCCACATGACCACCCATAGAATTTCCTACAATGGTTACGGGTTTACCAATTTCACTTTCGATAAATTTAATTACATATTTGGCAATTGTTGTAAGATTGGTATTCAGTACCGGCAGATCGTAAATTGGTAATTGAGGCACAAAAACCTTAAAACCTTTGCCTGAAAAAAAATTCACCATCTTGTCAAAATTGCTCAACCCACCCATCAAACCGTGCAATAGCACCAATGGATGTCCTTCCCCAGCTTCAATGAAGGTATATTTCTTATCTTTTTTTGTACTAAATATCATAAAATCGCTTTAATAAAGCATTGCAAAAATACAAATTATACACCAAAAATTTTTTGATATCTCTAATTTAAAATAAAAATAATATAATAAGCATTTTCACCTTACTTTTTTTAAAATTCTTTTTATTATTCGATGAATAGTAGCATGTGTAACTGTTTTCATATCAAATATTTAAAGGCTTTCTGATGAGTGTAGTGTAAAACTTATTAACATTAAGTCAAAAAGTGGGAAAAAGTGGGAGGTTTTGGAAATTTTTGTATAATTTTGTCCCAAATGAGAAATTTCATTGGAACATATGAGTGCAAAATAGACGACAAAGGTCGCCTGAAAGTACCTTCATCGCTTACCAAGCAGATGGAGAACTTTGACGATAAGACCTTTGTAGTAAAGCGTTCTGTGTTTCAACCTTGTCTCGAAGTTTATCCTATGAAAGCGTGGGATAGAATGATGGAAAAAATTAACAAACTCAACAGGTTTATTAAAAAGAATGCTGATTTTATCAGGATGTTTACTGCAGGCGTAAAAACTGTGGAACTGGACAGCGCGGGTAGATTGCAAATCTCAAAAGATCTTACTCACTATGCGGGTCTTACGAAAGATATTGTCGTGACAAGCGCAGGTGAACTTTTTGAAATTTGGGACAAAGATGCATACGAAGAGGTAATTGCAACCAACGAAGAAGATTTTGCAAGTCTGGCAGAAGACGTAATGGGCGCATTCGGCGAAGAATAAATAAATAATCACAAATGAGCATATATCACAACCCGGTTTTATTGAAGCAAAGTGTGGATGATTTGGTAACGAATCCGGACGGAATATTTGTAGACTGCACATTTGGAGGTGGAGGGCATTCACAGGAAATTTTAGACAGGCTTTCTGAAAAAGGGAAACTGTATGCATTTGACCAGGATTTGGATGCGCTTAAAAACACCTTAGATGATCCGAAATTTACATTAATCAACCAGAATTTCAGATTCTTGGAAAATTCTCTTTTAGCGTACGGTATTTCACAGGTTGATGGTGTTTTGGCTGATCTGGGGGTTTCTTCTCATCAGTTTGACGAAGCAGAAAGAGGCTTTTCGACAAGAAATAATGCTCCACTCGATATGAGAATGAATGTGATGCAGAGTCTTGATGCTAAAAAAGTCATCAATGAATATGAAGAAGATGCTCTTGCAGATGTTTTTTATTACTATGGAGAATTGCGAGAGGCTAGAAAATTAGCAAGAGATATCGTTCATCACAGAAAAATCAAGAGTATCAATACAACAGAAGATCTGAAAAAATTGTTCAGTTTTCTTCCGCCGCATAAAGTGAATAAATTTTATGCCCAGCTTTTTCAGGCGGTAAGAATTGAAGTCAATCAGGAATTAGAAGTTTTAAAGGAAATGTTGGTTCAGGCTTACAATATTTTAAAACCGGGCGGAAGATTGGTAGTGATCTCTTATCATTCTTTAGAAGACCGTTTGGTCAAAAGATTTCTGAAAAACGGAATGTTTGAAGGTGAGCCGCAGCGCGATATTTACGGAAACTATGCAAAAGCATTTGAGCTCGTGAAAAGCAAGGCTATTATTCCTGACGATAAAGAAATTGAAGAAAACTCTAGAGCACGCAGTGCTAAAATGAGAACAGGAATAAAATTATAAATGATGAGCAATGGGTAAGCAATTATAATATTACACATCACTAATTACCTATGACTAATAAATAAAGTGGCAAAAAAACCAACATATCGCCCTCAGAAAAAACTCACTTTTATAGATATTATAAAAGGAAATTTCCTGAATCGGGATGAGCTGAAGGATCATTATAAATTTTTCTTGTTGATTTTTGTCCTGATGATGGGAATGATTTATTCTAACCATCTGGTCAATAAAAAAATAAAAATTGTAAACGCACTAAAAGAACAGACAGAAGAATTCAAATCAAGAAATGCTTACGCTCAAAGTAAGCTGATTAAAGTAAAAATGGAATCTGAATTGGGGAAGCAAGTCGCAGCAGACTCTTTAATGACTTTAGAAAGTCACCCGCATAAATTGTTAATAAAACTAGACAGTACAGATGCAAAAGCAAAGTGAATACGACAACAAACGTAAAAAGACGTTAAGATGGGGCTACCTCTTTGCAGTGGGAGTTTTGTGCGTATTTGTGCTTTTCATCACCAGAATTATCATTCTTCAAAACACCAATGTTCAGGAGATCAAAGACGATTATATCAACAATAATTACCGTACTGCAACCTTAAAAGCGGCCCGCGGAAACTTATACGCTTCAGACGGTTCCATTCTAGCCACAACCGTAATGCGATACGATGTTTTTCTTGATTTTAAAACTATTAAAGACACGGTATATACCAATAATATTGGCCCACTCACAGATTCTTTAAGTAAAATGTTTGGCAAGCCGAGAGCTGATTTCAGAAAGAGATTTGATGAGCAGAGAAAAAAGAAAAACCAGTATTATTCTTTAGTAAAAGGTTTGGATTTCGATCAATATGACAGAATTAGAAAATTCCCAATCTTTAAAAGAGGAAAAAATAAGGGTGGTTTTATCATCGACAGAAACTATAAAAGAGAACTGGCAACTTCTGAAATTGGTTCTGGGACGATAGGGATGGATCAAGGTGGCTTAAAATCTGGTTTGGAAGGTGCTTTTTCAAAATATCTTACGGGAAGCGATGGCGAGAGATTAGAACAAAGAGTCAATTCATCACAATGGAAACCTATTGATTTCTGGAAAGTGAAAGAGCCGATAGATGGACAGGATGTTTACACCACTTTGGATCTTAGAATTCAGGATATTGCCCATTCAGCTTTAGAAAAGCAACTCATCAATTTTGAAGCAAAACACGGAACCGTAATTGTGATGGAAGTGGCAACGGGGAAAGTTCGGGCTATGGTAAATCTAAGAGAAACCGAGCCTGGAGTTTATGAAGATGCATATAATTACGGATTAAAAGATAATATCGAGCCGGGATCTACATTCAAAACCATCTCGCTTCTGGCAGCAATGGATGACGGTTTTATCGACGAAAATACGACTGTCAACGTAGGAAATGGCATCTGGACGTATGCAAAGCAAAGAATTTCTGATGGTCATGGTGGCGGAACTTACGAAATTAGCGATGTTCTGGCAAAATCAAGCAACGTAGGAACTGCTAAATTGATTACCAAATTTTACGCAGATAAGCCGCAGATCTTTCTTGATCATCTAAGAAGATGGAAATTGTTTGATAAAATGGATATCGAACTTCCGGGAATTACAAAACCCAGAATTTTAACTCCAAAAAGCAAATCATGGAACGCAGCAACCTTAGCTTCAATATCTTACGGCTATGCGACAAACATCAATTTACTACAGTTAACCACATTTTACAACGGAATTGCCAATAAAGGTAAAATGCTGAAGCCGCTTTTCATTGACAAAATAATGAAAGACGGGAAAACGGTTTTCGAGGCAAAAGAAGAAGTGATTGTAAAGAAAATGGCATCAGAAAAAGCCATTCAGATGATGACGAGTGCCTTGACAAAAGCTGTAGAAAAAGGTACTGGTAGAAGTATTTTTACACCCAACCTAAAAATGGCGGGAAAAACAGGAACGGCAAGATTCGAATATTGGTTGCCGGGTCCGATGAAATATAGAGCATCATTTGCAGGGTTTTATCCGGCAGATAATCCGAAATATACTTGCTACGTGATGATCAGTGAGCCAAATGTATCAAAAGGATTTTATGGAGGAACAGTTTCCGCACCGGTTTTTAAGGAAATCGCCGGAAAAACTTTTCTGAAAACACCTCAGAATGTAGAAAAAGAAATGCTTGTCGACAGAAAGGTCAATTTGAACAAAATGGTTGAGCCCAATGTGAAAATAGCAGTTAATAATAAACAAATGCCAAGTGTAGTAGGATTGATTGGTAAAAACGCAATCCCACAATTGGAAAATTTAGGATACCGTGTAGATTTCAAAGGAGTTGGAAGAATTAAAGAACAATTTCCTTTGGAAGGAACAACAATAAGCAGAAATCAAAGAATTTATTTGACTCTGCAGAATTAAAAGATAAAGCATCAAAGCAATGCAATTAGTTGAATTATTAAACAGAATTCCGGTAATAGAAATTCAAGGCGAAAATAGCCGTGAGGTTTCTGAGTTGGTATTCGACAGCAGAAAGGTTTCCAAAAACTCTTTGTATATCGCACTGAGAGGAACAGTTGTGGACGGACATTCATTTATTGCAGCTTCTATTCAAAAAGGAGCGACGACGATTGTTTGTGAAGAACTTCCTGAAAATTTAGATGAAAATATTACTTACGTTAAAGTAAAAGATGCGTCTAAAACTTTAGGACATTTAGCTTCCAATTTCTACGGAAATCCGTCTGAGAAATTAAAACTAATCGGAGTTACCGGAACCAACGGAAAAACTTCTGTTTCGACTTTGCTTTTTGATGTATTTAAAAATTTAGGCTACGATTCGGCTTTATTGTCAACGGTAGAAATCAGGATTGGTGAAGAAATTATTCCGGCCACACATACGACTCCGGATGTGATTACTATCAATAAAATCTTAGCAAAAGCTGTCGATCAGGGTTGCGAATTTGCCTTTATGGAAGTAAGTTCTCACGGAATTGCCCAAAACAGGATTGAAGGTCTTACTTTCAAAATTGCCGGCTTTACCAACCTTACCCACGACCATTTAGATTATCATAAAACGTTTGATGAATATTTGAAAATCAAGAAAAGATTTTTTGATGAATTAAACGAAAATGCAATCGCTATCACGAATGTTGATGACAGAAACGGAAGCGTGATGCTGCAGAATACAAAAGCTGCAAAAAGGTCTTATGCTTTGAAAACGATGGCAGATTACCACGGTAGAACTCTGGAAGTTGATTTCAACGGAATGCTGTTGAATTTTAACGGAAAAGAATTCTGGACGACTTTAACAGGAAAATTCAATGTCTATAATTTGCTTCTGGTCTTCGGAATTGCTTCCGAATTAGGTTTCGAGCAAGACGAAATTCTTCAGGCGATAAGTATTTTAAAAAGAGTTTCCGGAAGATTTGAAACTTTTAAGTCTGATGGTGGAATTTTCTTCATTGTTGATTATGCTCACACTCCGGATGCATTAGAAAATGTGTTGGACAGCATCAACGATATCAGAACAAAAAATGAAAGACTGATCACTGTTTTCGGTTGTGGAGGTGATAGAGACCACTCCAAAAGACCTGAAATGGGAAACATTGCTTCAAAGAAATCGACTTTGGCAATCATCACTTCAGACAATCCAAGAACGGAAGACCCGAACCAGATTATAAAAGAAATTGAAGCAGGCGTTGAACCTCAAAACTTCAGCAAATACACTTCAATTCCGGACAGAAGAGAAGCCATAAAAATGGCCATTAAATTCTCAGAACCGAAAGATATTGTTCTTGTAGCCGGAAAAGGTCATGAAAACTATCAGGAAATCAATGGTGTGAAACATCATTTTGATGACAAGGAAGTAATTAATGAGCTTTGGAAGCTGATGAGTAAGTAATAATTTAAGCTTTAAACCATAAACCAAAATTTGAACTAAATGTTATACTACTTATACGAATACTTAACGAGTCACGGCATTCACATACCAGGAATGAATTTGTTGAGGTACATTTCGTTCCGTGCAGGAATGGCAGTTTTGTTGTCTCTCACGATTGCTCTTATTTATGGAAAAAGCATCATCAATTATCTGAGAGGCAAACAAATGGGCGAGCTGGTTCGTGATTTAGGTTTAGACGGGCAAAAGCAAAAAGAAGGAACACCTACAATGGGTGGTTTTATTATCATTATTGCCACATTGATTCCTGTTTTGCTGTTTACGAGAATTACCAATGTGTATATTGTGCTTTTAATGGTTACAGTTGTTTGGATGGGCGCGATAGGTTTTATAGACGATTATTTAAAGAAAATTAAAAAAAATAAAGACGGATTAAGCGGAAAATTTAAAATCGTCGGGCAGGTAGGTTTAGGGCTAATTATAGGAGTGACAATGTATTTCCATCCCGATATTACGGTTAAAAGAAAATATGCAGATACAAAAGGGGTCAATAGAAACAATGTAGAGCAGAATTTCATGCCTGCCGAGAAAATCACGGTTTCTACGGTTCCTTTTGCTAAAAATAATGAATTTGACTATAGTGGAATTCTTTTCTGGATGAATGATAAAGATGCTCACGAATGGGCTTGGATTGTATTTATCCCTATTGTAATATTCATCATAACAGCCGTGTCAAACGGAGCCAATATTACAGATGGAATTGATGGTCTCGCCGCCGGAACCAGTACAGTTATTCTTTTGACGCTGGCGTTTTTCACCTACGTTTCCGGAAACATCATCTTTGCAGATTATCTCAACATCATGTTCCTCCCAAATATGGGTGAAACCACGATTTTTGTCGTCGCCATGGTGGGCGCAGTTATCGGATTTTTCTGGTACAATACTTATCCGGCACAGGTTTTTATGGGCGACACAGGAAGCTTAATGTTGGGAGGAGTAATTGCCGTTTTAGCGGTTATTTTAAGAAAAGAATTAATGATTCCTGTGCTTTGCGGAATTTTCCTGATAGAAAATGTTTCGGTAATGCTTCAAGTCGTAGTTTTTAAATACAGAAAAAGAAAATTTGGGTTAGAATACGCCCAGAATAATAGATTGTTTAAAATGTCTCCATTGCATCATCATTATCAGAAAGATGGTTTTCACGAAAGTAAAATTGTCAACAGAATGATTATTATTGGTGTAATGTTAGCGATTGTATGTCTCATCACATTGAAGATGAGATAAAATTAGCAGTAAGCGATAAGCTTTAAGCTTAAAGCCTAATGCATAAAGCAAATTATATGAAAATAGTTGTTTTAGGAGGTGGAGAAAGTGGTTGTGGTGCTGCTTATTTGGCTAAAAAGAAAGGTTTGGAGGTGTTTCTTTCAGACAAGGGAGCCATTAAGGATAGCTACAGGCAATTTCTTATCGATAATGAAATTGAATTTGAAGAAGGAAACCACGATGAAGCAAGAATCTTAAGCGCAGACTGGATCGTAAAAAGCCCGGGAATCCCGAAAAAGGCAGATATGATTTACAAAATTCATTTGAAAGGAATCAGAATTTCTTCGGAAATAGAATTTGCTTCAGAATTTACCAACGCCAAGATCATTGCCATCACCGGGAGCAATGGGAAAACGACGACAACCTCTTTGATCTATTACATTCTTAAAAAAGACGGAATGAATGTAGGTTTAGGCGGAAATATCGGATACAGCTTTGCAAAGCAGGTTGCTGATGAAAACCATGAATATTATGTTTTGGAGGTAAGCTCTTTCCAGTTAGATGATATTCAGAATTTCAGACCGTATATTTCTTTGTTGCTGAATCTGTCTAAAGATCATTTAGATCAGTATAATTACAACTACGAAGAATATGCTTTGGCAAAATTCAGGATCGCTGAAAATCAAGAGAATGACAATTTTTTCATCTATAATAAAGATGACGAAATGAGCAAAAATATTCTGGAAAAATTTGAGATTAAAGCAAAAATGATCCCTTTTTCAACCAAAGAAAAGCTGAATGAAGGGGGTTTTATTGATGATGAAGAATTAATTGTACGGCTAAAAGATAAATTCTCGATGAAAATAGAAGAATTGTCTTTAATGGGAACCCACAATGTTGCCAACAGCTTAGCAGCGTCAATCGCCGGTAAAATATTGGACATTAATAATGAAAGCATCAGAAATTCATTAATGACCTTTCAGGCAGTTGAACACAGACTAGAATTAGTTACTGAGGTTGACGGAGTAAAATTCATCAACGACAGCAAAGCAACCAATGTAAATGCAACATATTACGCTTTAGAAAGTATGAAAACCCCAACCGTTTGGATTGTTGGTGGACAGGATAAAGGAAATGACTACTCAGAAATTGAAGATTTAGTCAAAAGAAAAGTAAAAGCAATTGTTTGTTTAGGAATTGACAATCAGAAAATCATAGACTTCTTTAAAGATAAAAAAGAATTTATTTATAATACTTCCAGCATGGAAGAAGCGGTGACCATTTCAAAATCATTGGCCAAAAACGGCGATACGGTTTTATTATCACCTTGCTGTGCAAGCTTCGATTTATTTAAGAATTATGAAGACCGCGGTAATCAGTTTAAAGAACAGGTTTTAAAAGCAACAGCTCATAGCAATAGCTAAAGCAAAGATTATGAACGAACAGTACACAGAAAACAAATTTGAATATCTGAAAGGCGATAAAGTGCTTTGGATGGTCATTATTGTGATCTCCATTTTCTCGATTTTCCCTGTGTATTCTGCAAGTTCAAATCTAGAATACATTGTCAATAACGGAACGACAACAGGTCACGTTATGAAGCACATGTTTTTCGTAGTCCTTGGTTTGGGGATTATGAGATTGGCAGGAACGGTAAAATATGAGTACATCGGAAAGCTGAGCAGTATTTTACTGGGTTTAATGGTCGTTCTATTGATTGTGACCATGTTTACAGGCCAGACTATCGACGGCGCGAGTGCTTCAAGATGGCTGAAAATTCCGGGAACGCCGATTTCGTTTCAGCCGTCCTCATTTGCTTTCTTAATGTTGATCATTTATCTGTGCAGATATTTAACGAAGAAAATAACAAGAGAAAGGCTGCCGATCGAGAACATTATGTACATTTTCGGGCCGATTTTATTAGTTTTTGTACTTGTTGCTAAAGATAACGGCTCTACAGCTCTGATGATTTTAATGGTTTCAGTAATCGTTTTGATTATCGGGCAGCTTCACTGGAAGTATATTGCAGGATTTATTTCAGCATCATTTGTTGCGATTGCTTTGTTTTTGTTAATTGCTTTAAATACCAATATGATCGGCGGAAACCGTGTACATACATGGATGAGCCGTATAGAAACATTTACTTCAAGCAAAGCAAAAACGGCTGATGTAGATGATGAAAGCGTAAAAGCAAAAAACTATCAGGTTATGCAGGCGAAAGCCGCAATTGTTCATGGTGGAGTTACCGGAATGGGTCCCGGAAAAAGTGCTTTAAAACAAATGCTTCCGCAGTCTGCATCCGACTTTATTTTTGCAGTAATCGTAGAAGAATATGGAGTGATTGGTGCTGTGTTTTTAATCAGTATGTATCTGATAATGATTATTAGAATCGTGATGATTGCCAGCAAAATGCCCGCATTTTTCGGATCGTTGCTGGTCCTCAGTCTCGGGGTGATGATTTTTATACAATTGGCAGTTAATATTGCTGTTGCGGTCAACTTGATTCCAGTAACGGGACAGCCATTACCACTAATAAGTTACGGAGGAACCTCAATGCTGGTAACCTATTTACAGCTGGGAATTATTTTAAATATCAGCTCAAGAATCCAGATATATGATGAAGAAGGAATGGGAAAAAAACAAAGTATAGTTGAAATAAACGACATCGCTTAAAACAAAACAAAATGGAAGTAAGAAAAATTACGTTTACCGACAATAAAAATTCAAATAGTAAGATAGTTATTGAAACAAACGAAAATATCGTCAGTTTTCTTGAAACTTTCAGATTGGAAGTTGGTGAAGTTATAGAACTCAACAATGCGATGTATACCGTGAAAACGATATCGGAAAAACAGGTTGACGGAAAAAATGAATTTTTGGTCGATGTAGAATTTATTGATTTGATTGAAAATCAACCTACCGCTTAAAATTGATATGATGAGCAAAAAACTAAAAATATTATTGAGCGGTGGCGGAACAGGTGGACATATCTTTCCGGCAATTGCTATTGCAGACGAAATCAGAAAAAGGTTTCCTGATGCAGAATTTTTGTTCATCGGAGCCAATGGGAAAATGGAAATGGAAAAAGTTCCACAGGCAGGCTACAAAATAGAAGGAATTGACATCGCAGGAATCGACAGAGGAAATATGTTATCCAATTTAGGTCTGCCTTTCAAAATTTGGAAAAGCTTGTCTAAATCTAAAAGAATCATTAAAAGTTTCGCTCCGGATTTTGCGGTAGGAACAGGTGGTTTCGCAAGCGGACCCGCTTTATATGAAGCAAGCAAAATGGGTATTCCAATTTTTATCCAGGAGCAGAATGCACATGCAGGAGTAACGAATAAAATATTAAGTAAAAAGGCAAAAGCAGTTTTTACCGCTTATCCTAGAGTAGATGGTTTTCCGAATGAAAAAATCAAGTTCCTGGGAAATCCTATCCGTGAGAATATCATTTCAGGAATGCAGGAAACTTCTGAGGCAAAAGAAAAAATGGGTTTAAATAAAGATAAACTCACGATTCTTTCAGTTGGTGGTTCTTTGGGTTCAAGAACTTTAAACAACGGCTGGAAAGACAATTTAGATAAATTAAAAGAAAAAGGCTACCAGTTAATCTGGCAAACCGGAAAATTGGATTATAGCGAATTGAGCAGCGAATCTCGAATCTCGAATCTCAAATCTCAAATCCAGTTAAAGGAATTCATCAAAGACATGGAAACTGCCTATTCAGCAGCTGATATCATTGTTTCAAGAGCGGGTGCAATTGCCATTTCTGAGCTGGCGGTAGCGCAAAAGCCGGTTTTATTGGTTCCGTTTCCATTTGCTGCGGAAGATCATCAAACCAAAAATGCGATGACTCTCGTTGAAAAAAACGCAGCTAAAATGGTAAAGGACTCTGAAATGCAAGACAAATTCTGGAGTGCATTATCAGAAATCTGCGAAAACGAAAATGTCAGAAAAGAAATGTCAGACAATCTGAAATATTTTGCTAAACCCAATGCCGCAAAAGAGATTGTGGATGAAATTTTTAAAGTGATAAAATAGATAAAGCGTTTGTCATTCTGAATGAAACGCAGTGAATGAAGAATCTATCATATTGACATTCTTTATTCCTCAGAATGACAAAGTGAATTTTTTTAATTAAATAAATGAACAATTTAGAAACATATCAAAATTTTTACTTCGTCGGAATCGGAGGTATCGGAATGAGTGCTTTGGCGCGCTATTTCCACGCTTCGGGCAAGAATGTTTTGGGATACGATAAAACCAATACAAAACTGACTCAACTTTTAATGAGCGAAGGAATTGATATTGTTTTTGAAGATGTTATTGATGAGGAAATTACTTCTCTCGAGAAAGAAAAGACATTGGTCATCTATACTCCGGCAATCAAAAAGCTTGGAATTTTAGATTATTTTAATGACAATCGGTTTCAAGTTTTAAAAAGAGCAAAAGTTTTAGGTTTAATCACCGACAATACAGACTGCATCGCAGTTGCAGGAACTCACGGAAAGACAACAACATCCACTTTGGTTTCGCATTTATGCAAAGAAGCAGATCTGCCATTTTCATGTTTTTTAGGTGGAATTTCTGAGAATTTTAAATCAAATTTCCTGTATAACGGAAATCAATATTCTGTAGTGGAAGCCGATGAATATGACAGAAGTTTTCTCAGCCTTTCTCCGGATTGGGCAGTCATTACTTCTACAGATGCAGATCATCTAGACATTTATGGCGATAAAAATACCATTGAGGAAGGTTTTAGACAATTTGCGGCATTAGTTCCTCAAGACAAGCAACTTTTTGTAAAAAAAGGAATCGAGATTGGGAGAGATCATAAAACTTACGCTGTAAATGAAGTTGCAGACTATTATTCAGATAACCTTCGTATGGATTATGATAAAATCTATTTCGATTTTCATACGCCAACAGAAACGGTAAAAGATTTCGTCTGGGATGTTCCGGGAATTCATAATGTTGAAAATGCCACGGTTGCCTTGGCAATTTTATACAATTTAGGAGTCAGTTTTGAAACTTTAAAGAAAGCGATTGCCAATTTTAAAGGCATAAAAAGAAGATATACAAAACATATTTATCCAAGCGGGAAAATTTATATTGATGATTATGCACACCATCCGACAGAAATCAATGCGGTAGTGGGTTCTATTAAAACATTTTATCCGGATAAAAAACTGCTTGTTGTGTTTCAGCCGCACTTGTTCAGTAGAACAAGAGATTTTGCAGATGGTTTTGCTGAGAGTTTAAGCAATTCTGAAGAGTTGATTTTGCTTGATATCTATCCCGCAAGAGAACTTCAGGAAAATTTTGAAGGAATTACTTCAGATTGGCTTTTAGAAAAAGTGACTTTAGATAAAAAAGAAATTTCAGATTTGTCTGAAGCTTTTAATAAAATAAAAGAAAAAGAATTTGACATTTTGCTCACGGTGGGTGCAGGAAATATAGACACACTGTATGACCCGATTTGTGAGTGGCTTTCAAATAATTAGTAATAAAGAAATTAAACAGTTTGAATGTCTGAAATCTGACGTCTGCAATCTGTTATCAAGATAAAATGAAAAACAAATACAGAATTTTAAAAATTGCCATCACAGTGATCATTCTTGGATTCCTGCTGAGTTTCTCATTGAAGAGATTCAGCGCCCAGAAGATTACAGACAGCAAGATTTCTGTGAAATTGAATGAAAAAACTCCGGTATACTTTATTGACGAAAAAGATATTAAACAAATCGTCCTTAAAGAAAACCCTTCAGGACAAATAGGAAAATTGAATATTCCGGAACTGGAAAAGAAAATCAATGCACTTCCCGCGGTTGACAGCGCCAATGTGTATTTAAATTTAAATGGAAAACTCAATTTAGATATCAAGCAGAGAGTTCCGGTTTTCAGATTAAATAATGACGGAAAAGATTTTTATGTAGACGAAAAGGGAACAGAATTCCCGATTTCCAGAACCTACTCTCATCCTTGCATGTTGGTGACGGGAGATGTAAAAAAAGATGAGTATGAAAAGCTGGCTGAGCTGGTTGATAAAATCAACAAAGATGATTTCAGTAAAAAATATTTTATTGGAATTTCAAAATATAAAGACAGCTACAATCTGCTGACAAGCGAAGGAAATTATAAGGTGGAGATTGGAGATTTAGAAAATATTGAATTAAAGGTAAAAGGTTTTAAAACTTTTGTTGAGAAATATTTAGTTTTTCAGGATCCTGAGAAATACAATATGGTTTCGGTAAAATATCAGAATCAGATTGTAACGACTTTAAATCCTTATTTTAAAGAAAACGACAGTATTTTAAAAACCGGGCATAAAGATTTAGCAAAAACACCAATGACGGTTGCTCCTGCAAAAAAAGCAGAGGTTAATCTGAAACCTAAGGTAAAAAAGGCCAGTTCAGTTTCTTTAAAACCAAAAGAAACCACTACGCCAAAAGCTGTGGTCAAACCAAAGGAAAAGAAAAAAGCTCCTGAAAAGAAACCGGCAGCAAAACCAAAGACAAAAGCGAAGGTTAAAATAGAATAGGAAAAAAGAGTCCTGAAAAGACTACTTAAAAAGGATAAGAGAATCCTATCAAAGAAAATAATAGGCTATAAAATAAATAAGTAACAAATCAAATCGATATACACAATGGAAAATCAAGAGTATTCAGTAGGTCTTGACATCGGGACGACCAAGATTGTCGCCATTGTCGGAAGGAGGAATGCACACGGGAAAATAGAAATCCTCGGTGTTGGTAAGGCCAAAAGTCTTGGAGTACATAAGGGTATTGTGAATAATATTTCACAAACCATCAACTCTATCAAAGCAGCTGTGGCAGAAGCGCAGTCAAGCGCAGGTGTACCTATTCATAAGGTCACCGTGGGTATAGCCGGCAAACACATCCGTTCGCTGCAGCACTCAGATTACATTATGCGTGAGAATCCCGACAGATTCATCACAGATGATGACATCGAAGCGCTGAAAGACCAGGTGAAAAAGCTTGTAATGCTGCCTGGTGAGGAAATTATTCACGTTTTACCACAGGAATATAAGGTTGATTCTGAAGGTGAAATTCAGGAACCTGTAGGAATGCACGGAAAGCGCCTGGAAGCCAATTTTCATGTGGTTGTAGGGCAAATGGGAAGTATCAGAAATATTGCAAGATGCGTAAGAGAAGCTGGTCTGGAGATGGAAGCACTTACTTTAGAGCCTTTAGCATCTTCTGAAGCAGTTTTAACTAAAGAAGAAAAAGAAGCAGGTGTAGCAATCGTAGACATCGGTGGTGGTACTACAGATATTGCTATTTTTAAAGATAATATCATCCGTCATACGTGCGTCATTCCTTACGGTGGCGGAATTATTACAGATGATATCAAAGAAGGCTGTTCAATTATAGAAAAACATGCGGAGCAATTGAAGGTAAAATTCGGTTCTGCAGTTCCGGAACTGGAAAAAGACAGCACATTTGTAACCATTCCGGGACTTCACGGAAGACCCGATAAAGAAATTTCATTAAAAACTCTGGCACAAATCATCAATGCGAGAGTGGAAGAAATTTTGGAAATGGTCAACACAGAATTAAAAGCTTACGGAGCATTTGAACAAAAGAAAAAGCTGATTGCCGGAATTGTTCTTACAGGTGGTGGTTCCAATCTGAAACATCTTCGTCAGCTGGCAAATTATACCACAGGATTTGACAGCAGAATTGGTTTTGCTAATGAATATATTGCAAACGATAAAAACCAATATCTGAAAGGTCCTGAATTTGCAACATCTATCGGTTTGCTGATGGAAAGCTTAAAGATCAGAGATAAAAAAATGGTCTCCGTAGAAGATGAAGCCGAAATTGAGATCGAAAATAAGACCGAACAAACTGAGCAGCAAACAGTTTCTGCTGTTGAATCTCAAAGTCAGGCTCTTCAGCAGGTTGTGCAGGAATATGAAACTCCGGCTCAGCAGCAGCAAAGAAAAGTTAGATTGACCTTCGGACAGTCTCTGATGGAAAAAGTAAAAAAATTCTTTGAAGAAGTAGAATAATAAATATAAACGATAAAAGATCAATGATAATAGATAATCACAAATATAGATTATGAGTCATTCATCAGTTATCATTCATCAATTATCAATTATTAAAAATATAAGCATGGAAAATATAGGTACACAAGGGTTTTCATTTGATCTGCCAAAAGGAAATTCTTCAATCATCAAGGTTATTGGTGTAGGAGGCGGCGGAAACAACGCGCTAAAGCACATGTATGAAAAAGGAATTCACGGAGTAGATTTCGTCATCTGCAATACAGATGCGCAGACTTTGGATAACAATCCTGTTTCAAACAAGGTTCAGCTAGGAATTACTATTACAGAAGGTCTTGGAGCGGGCGCAGATCCTGAAGTAGGTGAAAAGGCAGCAATCGAAAGTATTGAAGAAATCAAGGCAGCAATGGGGCAAAACACCAAAATGGTTTTTATCACCGCAGGAATGGGTGGTGGTACCGGTACAGGTGCGGCTCCCGTGATTGCTAAAGTGGCAAAAGATATGGGAATTCTTACAGTAGGTATCGTTACCGTTCCATTCAGTTTTGAAGGAAAAAGAAGGCTCGATCAGGCAGAATTAGGACTTGATAAACTAAGAAATAATGTTGATTCATTAATTGTTATCAACAACGATAAATTGAGACAGCAATTCGGAAACCTTGGTTTCAAACAAGGGTTTTCTAAGGCCGATGAAGTTTTAACCAATGCGGCAAAAGGAATGGCAGAGGTTATTACGGGTTACTTTGATGTGAACATTGACTTTAGAGATGCTAAATCTGTGCTTCAAAATTCCGGTACGGCATTAATGTCTACAGGAACTGCTTCAGGTGAAAACAAAGCCGAAGAAGCCGTGAGAAAAGCATTAGATTCCCCATTATTAAACGATAACAAAATCACAGGGGCTAGAAACGTATTATTGCTGATCAGAAGTGGTGTAGAAGAAGCAACCATGGATGAAATCGGGATTATTATGGATTATATCCAGAAGGAAGCGGGCCACACAGCAGACATCATTTTTGGTGTCGGTGCTGATGAAGAGCTTGGAGATGCAGTAAGTGTATTGGTGATTGCTACAGGTTTTTCAAACGATAACCAGAAGTTTGCAGGACCTACTGAAAAAATCAGAATCGGTCTGAATGATGCTTTGGAAACACCAAAATCTTCGCCTTTCAAAACCAGAGACGAGAGAGAGGTTACTCCTGAACAAGGATATGATTTTGGAGGAAAAAATCTTTTCAGATTAGATGACGAAGATCAGTCTACGCCACAATTTAGATCGTCTGTTGAAAAAAAAATGATGATCGACGATGAAGATGTTAAAACTCAGGTAAAATTCTCTGATAGAGAGGAAGATACATTACAAAGCCCCGTTCAGAGCTGGAGAAATGAAGAATCAAATGCAGAAGAGAATGTCAATTTATTTTCTCTTGAAGATGACAATGATCCAAACGATCTCGAGATTCAGTCTTTCTCTTTCGATTTTGAAAATAAGAAAGAAGAGTCAAAAAATGAATCATTCAATAGTTTTTCTGATGAAAAATCTGTTGAATTCAGCTTTACGGTAAACGAACCGATCATTGAACAAAAATCTGATTTCGGACAGCCAAAATACGAGTTTGAAAGTTCAGGGATTATTGAGAAAAAAACAGAAGAAACAACTCATAAAGTTGAAACATTCTATCAGACACAAGAACAGCCGAAAGCAGAAGAGCAATCTGTTATTGAAAAAAGAATAGAAACAGAAACTACGAGACATACAGAATCTGAATTTACTTTCGTCAATAAGCCTGCAGATCAGGAAAGAGTGGTAGAAAGAAGAAACAAACTGAAAGAATTCAACTCTCGTTACCAGAATTTCGATCATGTAAATGAGTTTGAATCTGTACCTGCTTTCAAGAGAAAAAACATTTCAATTGACGGTGCCAATGCATCAGACCAAAATATCAGTACGTATCTGTCTGATAACAACGGAAATATGCAGGTCAGAGAAAACAGATTTTTAAATAAAGATGTAGATTAAATTGCTGCATGCAATAAACATTAAGCAATAAGCTTTCAAATTCGAAAGTTTGTAGCCTACTGCTTATCGCCTAAAGCTTAAAGCCAAAACAATGAGTTTAGAATTTACCATAAGTGAAGCAATAAAAACGGCGATGAGAGCAAAAGACAGAGTAGCTTTGGATTCTCTTCGCGCTGTAAAATCGCAGATATTGTTGCTGAAAACCGAAGCCTTAGGAGCTGAAGTTTCATCCGAACAGGAAATTGCAATTTTGCAGAGAATGATCAAGCAGCGTAAAGATTCATATGAGCAGTTTACCGCTCAGGGAAGAAACGATTTGGCAGACGTGGAAGACGCTCAGATGAAAGTCATTGAGAAGTTTTTACCTGCACAATTATCTTCCGAAGAATTGGAAGCTGAAATGAGGCAGATTATTTCAGAAACCGGTGCCGAATCAATGAAAGATTTAGGCAAAGTAATGGGATTAGCCTCTAAAAATTTAGCTGGAAGATCTGACGGAAAAAGCATCTCAGAGATGGCTAAGAGATTGCTCTCATAGTTGATTATTGGCAGTTAAAGATTGATAATTATAATCAACCGACAACCAAAAATCCTCAACCAATTTTAAAAAACGGATATTCAATTTCTACATATCGATTTGATTGACGAAGCCCGAAACATTAAGTTTCGGGCTTCATTTTTTAATACTTATAAGAGTTACCATAAGATATTCTAAAAACTGATGAATGGCAACCTTATACAAATGGGAACTCATTCCATATCCTATCACTAAAAGATGGTATCAATATGAATTTTATTAATAATGTTTTCTCACGGGTATTAGTTTTTAGAATCATTTCAAAATTAATAAAAAAATATCAATATTGGAGATATGTTTATAAAAATAATTAACAAACAATGCGATTTATATATGTGATTACCATTTTTCATTTTGTTTTGCGAACTAATCAATAGTTTTTATAAATTGACTGATCAGCGAGAATGTTGTAAATTTGTAAATAATTAAAATAATAAGAAATGTATCCATCAGATTTAGTAATGCCAATGAAGGCTGAGCTTACAAATAAAGGTTTTCAGGATTTAGAAACTCCGGCACAGGTAGAAGATGCTTTGAAGCAATCAGGTACTACGCTTTTAGTAATCAACTCAGTTTGCGGATGTGCGGCAGGAGCTGCAAGACCGGGAGTAGTTTATTCTTTGACAGGAGAGAAAAAACCAGATCATTTGACCACTGTATTTGCAGGTTTTGATAAAGAAGCTGTTGATGCAGCCAGAAAACACTTAGCTCCATTTCCTCCGAGCTCGCCATGTGTGGCTCTTTTCAAAGACGGTGAATTGGTTCACATGTTAGAAAGACATCACATTGAAGGTAATCCTGCAGGAGCAATCGCTGCAAATCTTCAGGCCGCTTATGATGAATATTGCTAATAGTTAGTAATTAAAGGCTTTATACAGAAACCGTTACAAATTTGTGACGGTTTTTTTATTTAAATCATTCGCAGGAAATTCAAATATGATTATATTTGTTGAAATGGCAACGAAAGCACTTTTCAATACGGTAGTCAATTGGTTTATCCGCCAAAGGATAGATCAGATACAGAATTTTATGGATCATCCTATCGAAACGCAAAACGGAATTCTGTTTTCACAGTTGTTTCATGCAGAAGATACGGAATATGGTAAGAGATACGGTTTTAATTCGATCTCAAGCTATCAGGATTTTAAAAACAAAGTTCCTGTAGTAACCTACGAAGATTTTGAACCTTATATTGAAAAAGCCAGACAAGGGCATAAAGATGTTAGCTGGCCGGGATATATCAAACATTTTGCTAAATCTTCCGGGACGACCAATGCTAAGAGTAAATTTATCCCAATTTCTGCCGAAAGTTTGGAGTACTGCCATATGAAAGCGGGAAAGGATATGGTTTCCATTTATGCTAATAATCATCCTGAAAATCAGCTTTTTACAAATAAAAATCTTCGTCTGGGCGGAAGTTCAGAATTGTACGCAGATTTTAATACCAAATTTGGAGATCTATCTGCAATTCTGATTGACAATCTTCCTTTTTGGGTGGAAATTACCACTACTCCGAGTAAAAAAGTTTCCTTAATGGGTGAATGGGAAAGTAAATTGAAAGCTATTACTTCTGAAGTGAAAAATGAAGATGTAGGAAGCATACTTGGAGTACCGAGCTGGATGATGGTACTTTTGCAGCGAGTTATCAAAGAAACTGATGTCGAAAATATTTCAGAACTCTGGCCAAATCTGGAAGTCTTTTTTCATGGCGGAATCAGCTTTAAACCATATAAAGATCAGTTCAAAAAGATTATCGGTAAAAATATCAACTACTACGAAATTTATAATGCTTCTGAAGGTTTCTTTGGAATTCAAGACAGGCCAAACAATGATGAAATGCTTCTGATGCTCGATTATGGAATTTTCTATGAATTTATTCCGATGGATCAGTTCCACTGTTCAAATCCGAAAGTTGTAAGTCTGGAAGAGGTGGAGATCGGAAAAAATTATGCTATGGTCATCACAACAAACGGTGGATTGTGGAGATATCTTATTGGAGATACCGTCATTTTTACGTCAAACAATCCTTTCAGAATAAAAATTACCGGCAGAACAAAACACTACATCAATGCATTTGGTGAAGAACTGATGATCACCAATGTAGAATCTGCACTGGCAAGAGCATGTGAAGCCACAAAATCTGCTGTAAAAGACTTTACCGGAGCCCCCATTTTTATGAAAGAAAATGAAAGTGGCGCTCATGAATGGATTTTTGAATTCAGCGAAAAGCCTGAAAGTCTGGAAGAATTCACAGATGTTTTTGATCAGCATCTGAAGGCGATCAATTCTGATTATGAAGCCAAAAGGTACAATAATATTACTTTGAAAAAGCCGGTTATTCATGTTGCAAAACCCAATCTTTTCTACTGCTGGCTGGAATCTAAAGGAAAGCTCGGAGGTCAAAATAAAGTGCCCCGTTTGAGCAATGACAGAGAATACATCGATCCATTATTACAACTGAATAATCAATCATAAGAAAGACTCACTGTTAAGGTGAGTCTTTCTTATTTAAATTTGATTAAATAGATCCTGGACATGCAAAAACGGAACATCTTCCGAATGCGTTTCTGCACATATTCCATGCACATCCATCATCTTCATCTTTCGGAACGTAAATTCCTCCGGCTACAGTTTTCAAAGTTTCTCTGGTTAGCTTTTTAGCTTTAAGTGTGGCTAATTTTTTCATAATAATTGTTTTGATAATTTAGTACTCTAATATACAATTATTATGCGAATAATGTTATGTTTTGGCCAGAAACTTGTGAAGTATTTATTTTTTTAAATCTTCTTTCAGTTTTTTTGCGCCTTCCTCTATTTTAGCAGCTCCTTTTGCGGCGGCATTCTTTACATCTTTACCGACTTCTTGCGCTCCTGCTTTAATATCTTTTCCCGCTTCATTCAGATTTTCTTTTGTTTTTTGGGCGGTTTGATCTATTTTTTCTCCCGTTCTGTCTACTGTCGATTTTACATCAGACTTTGCTTTGTCTACTTTTGCGGTATCTACCAAGCCGGTGTGGCTTTCAGTTACGGTAGTCGTTATTGATGATCCGTCCGGATTTTCTATCTTTTCTGTTTTGGTGGTAGATTGTGTGCAGCTTACAATAAGTGTTGAGACAGCGATCGCCGCTAAGATTTGTTTTTTCATTATGTATATTTTTTGTTGAATTTTAATTTATCGCCGCCGCAGGAATGGCAGCATTTTCTTTAGCTTTCTGTTTTTTTTCTTCGTCCTGCTTCTTTTTGTTCTCTTTTTCAAGTTCTTCTGTGATGCGTTTTTCCTCTTTTTCTAATTGTATCGCTTCTTTTAAAGAATCCTGATATTTTTGAGAAGACATTCTTATCTGGCGTACGATGTCTACGGTAGTTGCTCCTGCTGAAAAAGAGTCTATAGCTGTTGTGTCATACTGAGGCTGTACTGCCTGAATCTGATCAGCATTTGCTGGTTCACGTTTCGAACAGGCAACTAAAAAAAAGGAAATGATATATCTTCCAGCCAATACTTTTTTCATAGAACTAATTTAAAAAGAAATTCTGCAATTATAGGATAGTGTTCAGATAATTTTACAAAACACATAACATTTCCTGTTTTTACGTTTGGCATCCAGTGCTGTATTGGTTGGGTATCTAAATACTGTTGCGCAGCAAGTTTTAAATCATACAATCACTCAATGTTAAATGTAGCAATTACCGGAAAATGATCAGAAAGCTTTACCGAACGGTCAACTTGGTAGCTTACAGGCTGTATCGTAGGTGACGTAAATATAAAATCTATTCTGATAGGAAATTTGTAATCATGAAAACTGGTTCCGCTACCTTTCCCTACTTCAAAAAAGGCATCTTTTAGACCGCTTCCTAAATGATAATATTCATAGGAATTCGGAACTGAATTAAAATCTCCAGCCAAAATAACGGGATAGGGAGATTCATCAATACTTTTTCTTATGATATTCACTTGCTCTTGATGCATTTTAAAAGTGGGGATCAATCTCCGGACAACATTTTTTATTTTCCGTTCATCTTCGTCGGTGTTGCCGTTAAGTTTCACCATATTTTTTTCAAACTTGAAAGGCTGGAGGTATATGTTGATGATACGATATGTTTTCCCTTTGATTTGTATATCGCTCTGCTCTGCATAGGCATTAAATTCTTCATTATACATTCCCGCAAACAGTTCTTTATATCCTGTGGCATTATATCTTGAGTAAGTGGAAACGATAGGTGCTGTATGATTTTTTTCAAGATTTTTAAATATGTAGCCTGATCCGGCATCTTCCTGCAGCAAGACGATGTCTGCATTCTGTCGATTGATAAACTCTTGGATGTTTTCAATTCCTAACTTTCCTCCTTTTACATTTAAACTCACAATCTTTAAGTTAGCGGTTGCTTTACTGTCTGAGGAATAATTAATCCATCTTTTAACAGGATTCAGAAAAAACAAACCTAAAAACATAAAGACAAACGCCCGCTTTTTCCATGAAAAGATCCAGAAAAAAGTAAATACGCCATATCCTATCATTAATACAGGGAATCCTAATGACAGCAGATTAAACCATGGGAAAACCTTTGGCGGAATATAGGCATTTAATAAAACGGCCATCAATAAAAATAATATTCCCAGATGCAGAATGAGAAAAAAGAGTCGAAAGATTTTCACAATATTTTAATTAAATCTATATAAATGTTTCCTCCAAATCCTTGCGAGAATAAAACCGACAATCGCTCCTCCAACGTGTGCGAGATGGGCAATATTTCCACCACCACCGAAAATTCCCAAATAAATTGATCCTACGATAACGATAGGAAGTACATATTTTACTTTTACTGGGATGGGAATAAATAGAATTCCGATTTTTGAGTCCGGATATAGGGTTGCAAATGCAGCAATGACTCCGAAAATGGCTCCTGATGCTCCAACCATTGGAGTTCTGAGAGCTACATATAGAGTTTGTGATAATTCTTGACCTTTTGCGGTAGTTGCATTAATTTTTAAATCTCCTACATAATTAATATCTGCTTTGGTGAAAATTTCAGAAGGGTTTAAACCTAACAGTTCCATATCACTAATAATCTTTTGAACTTCTACAAAATTCCATAAATTAAATAGAAAAAATGCTCCTAAACCACTTACGAAATAAAGAATTATATATTTTTTATCTCCAAGTGATTGCTCCAGAATAGGTCCGAAACTGTATAGAGTAAACATATTGAAGAGGATATGCATAAAACTGCCATGCATAAACATATGAGTAACAATCTGCCATGATTTGAAATTTGGAGAAAATGGATAATAGGCAGCAAATATATCGTTGAGCTGAGGTAATAGAAATGACGCTATAAAAACAACAACATTTAAAATAATTATATTTCGTGTAATCGGCGGTATATTGTTAAACATCTCTCTTAAAATTTATTTTTAAAATCATTAAACGGAACTTCATAAAAACATCTTTTTCCGGTGGGTAAAAACTCGGGAAAGCCCAATGCCGTGAAGTCTTTGATCACCTGCTCTGCATCGGCCTTGTAAATAAAATCAAACCGTGATTTCGACTGCATTTTTGCCCATTGATTGTGGTAAAACTGCATAAATTCGTCTTCGGTTCGATATTCCAGAATGTCAAAAAGATTTTCGAGAAACTTCATGACCTGGGTTTCTTTCAAACCTTCGGGAACGGCGTCTATTCTGAGCACGTTTTCGTGTGCAATTTTCATGTCAAAACCCAATTCCGGGAGAAATTTTTTGATTGATTTATATTTATTTTTCTCAATTTCATTCATGTGATATTCTAAGGAGAACAATAGAGCGTGGCTTACATTGCCTTTTTTCTGAGTTTTATTGTTTTCTGCAATCACCAATCGATGCATTCTGCCCAAATCAAGCATCAATGTTCTGTCTCCTTTGTTAAACAACCAGTATCCGTTTGGAAGCCGCATCAGATCTTCGTCAAAATCTTCGTCTTCAAAAAGATTGATCTTTGAAGGCTCGGCAGAAATATTCTGATGGTACATCTCTGTGAGATTCTGAATTTCGTTTTTTGTAACGCTGCGTTCTTCCAAAAAAGGATTATAGTCCCGGTCTACCGTAATCTCGGGTATTTTGAGATTTCCGGCATTATTGCTTTTACTTGGGAAGCTTTTCTGCATCATCTCATCGAGATGCGGATCTCTCTCAAAATCTAAACTTGGCGCAATATTGTAAATTCCGAGTGATCTTTTGATTGTAGAGCGAATCAATGCAAAAATAAGGTGCTCATCTTCGAATTTCACTTCCGTTTTCTGAGGATGAATATTTACATCGATTTTTTCAGGATCTAGTTCCAGGAAAAGAAAAAACGTAGGAATATATCCGGGTAAAAGCAACCCTTCAAAAGCTTCCTGAACCGCTTTGTTGAAATACGGACTTTTAAAGAATCTTCCGTTGACGAAAAGAAACTGTTCGCCACGGGTTTTTTTTGCGCCTTCCGGTTTGGCAACAAACCCATGAAGTTTACACCAGAGAATGTCTTCTTTAATAGGAATCAGCTGCGGATGTAATTTTCTTCCGAAAACATCGACAATACGCTGCATCTGTGTTCCTTTTCGCAATCTGAAAACAGGGTCGTCATCATGAAACATAGAAAATTCTATATTCTCATGAGCTAAAGCAACACGCTGAAATTCATCAATAACATGTCTGAATTCTATATTGTTATTTTTCAGGAATTTTCTTCTTGCAGGAACATTGTAGAAAAGATTTTTTACTAAAAAATTAGATCCCTCTGCAGTTTGCACAGGCTCCTGAAACTGGAAAGTTCCGCCTTCTATATAAATATTGGTACCTAGCGGCGATTCCGGCTTTCTTGTTTTAAGCTCTACCTGAGAAACGGCAGCAATAGATGCTAAAGCCTCCCCACGAAAACCTTTGGTAGAAATTCTAAATATATCGTCTGTAGCTCTTATTTTTGAGGTGGCATGTCTTTCAAAAGCCATTCTGGCATCGGTATCAGACATTCCTTTTCCGTCGTCAACCACCTGAATAAGGTTTTTCCCGGCATCTCTTATGATCAGTTCTACTTTTGAAGCTCCTGCATCAATGGCGTTTTCCAAAAGTTCTTTTACAATCGAAGCGGGGCGCTGCACCACTTCACCTGCTGCAATTTGGTTGGCTACATGATCCGGTAAAAGCTGAATAATATCTGACATAAAAGGTAAATGAACTTACAAAAATAGTCAAAGGAAATAAGAATTAAAATAATTAAGGGATGAATTAAAAATTAAGTCTGCTCATCAGCCGGTTAGAATAATAAAAGCCCCCATTTGCAAAGCAAATAGAGGCACAAAACTAAAGTATATACGATTTGTGTTGTAATTGATTTAAGTCTTTTCCAAGATAAGCTTAGACTTCTTTTTAGGACTGGTGTTGATAAAGACTTCACCATTACCGTGAATCTTATCATACATAAATGCCATAAAATTTGGCTTGTTATACATTTTCGCATAACGGTAGTTGGTTCTGAAATGTCTGATATTAATCTTATAAAAGTCATATCCTATTACAACCAATAAACATAAACTTATGATGTAAAACACGCTAAATTCCAATGAGTAATAAACCAATCCTGAGAAGATCGCACCTAAAACATATGCAAACATAACGCTTGATAAAAGCTTTGCTCTTGCAATCAACTCAGGATTTTTTCTGTATTTTTTATGGGTAAACATAGACATCAAAATTCCTAAATCGGTAGTTGTTCCGGTAAGGTGGGTAGTTTTTACCAAAAAGTTGGATATACTTGCTGTCAAACCATTTTGTAAGCCAGTTGCAAAAAGCATTAAGGCTACCAGAACTTCGGCTTCTTCAAGAGTTTTTTGGTAATAAAACTGTCCATAAAAACCAACCCCGACGAGACACAGAATCTCTAAAACAATTGGCATTGCGTGTGCGAAATATTTACTTTTCTTGTTAAAATTGATGACGAAAAAGTTTGCTGTAAAACTCCCGAAAAAAAACAGTAAAATCCATGCGCCAACGATGGCAACCTGCGACCAGTTTCCTTTACTGATCTCTGCTGCAAAAACAGCGTAGTGTCCCGTTACATTTGTGGTGAAGGAAAGGAATATCAATAGAGATGCAATATTTATAGTTCCTGCCGTAAAAGCAGTCAGCGTGCCCAGTCTTATATTGTCTCCCAATGTCCTGCTGTTACTATAATTTCTTAACATTTTTCTAATTTTAAATAGTTATTATTCAATTTAAACTTCAACAAAAACTTCTGCCAACCTTCCTCTTTCAGGCATGGATTCAGGAACTTCAAGTGGTATTTCCTTTACCTGAATGTTCTTTGCCTTTTTGATGTAAGGAGCTAGATCAAATCTGCCATTAGCATTTTTATTTTTTAAAAAAAGTGTGTAATATGCCTCCTGAATATTTTCGGCTTTTAGATAATTATCAAATGCTTTTTGGAAGCTTCCCGAGAATACATCGCAAAATATTTTGTTAACCAGATGTGGGTATTTGTTTTTGATAATGCCGTATGCATCGCAGAATTCTTTTGATCTGATTTTACTGAAAACTGTTCCTTTGGTATTAAATAAAAGATCTCTGATAGAATCTCCCATGTCGTAACCCGTTACAAGCAAAATGTTGTATCGCGTGTCCAGTTCTTCAGTGTTTTTTTGTTTTAAAACTTTCTTTAGAATATTTAGAGATTCTAGGGAAAAGTCTGTTGCAATTAAAATAGTCCTGATCATATCTTTAGATTTAGTGATTATCGATTTTGATAATACAAAACTATATCTGTAAGATTAGAAAATCTTTGGAACCGAATTAAAATGTGATTAAAGAGATTAAAATGAGATTAGAATTTTCATTTCGAAATTGCTTCGTTCTGAAGCTAAGATTGGTTTTCTGTATGCTGAGTTGCATCAATAGTAGGAAAACGAAGCTGTACGGTGGTTCCCTGATTTTCCTGTGAACTCACTATTAGTTCGCCGTTATGCATTCTCACGATGTTTCTGGCGAGCGGAAGACCAATGCCGTAGCCTTCATAATTTTTGGTATTTGAAGCCCTGAAAAAAGGATCGTAAATTTTGTCCATTTCCATTTCCGGGATACCGATTCCGGTGTCTTTTACGATGATGTAAACATCTGTATCTGTTGCGCCTAGTGAAACTTTTACTTGCTGAAAATTGGAGTATTTGCAGCCATTATTCACAATATTTGCAACCGCGAGGTGAAGAAGTTGTTCATTTCCCTGCACTTTCAGTTTTTTAGGATTGTCGGGCAGCATGCTGATGTCGAGATAAATATTATTTCGGGAATCTATTTTTCTGATGGTTTCAATAACATCCCAAAGCAACTGATCAATTCTCACTTTATCAATTTTCTGAATTTTCCCGTCAAAACCGGTTTGGGCAATAATAAGTAAAGCTTTGATTTTTTTATCCAACTTTTCGGCTTCATCGAGGATAATTTCCAAAGTCTCCTTATATTCATCAGCAGTTCGGTTGATAGATAAGGCAACATCAGCTTCTCCCATGATTGAAGTTAACGGCGTTCTGAGCTCATGAGAAACATTCCCGATGAGGTGATTTTGAGTTTCGAAGGAAGTTTCAATTCTTGTCAACATGGTATTGAAGGTATCTACCAACTCATTTAGTTCTCTGTTGTCCGGTTGAGGCTCCAGCCTTAAGTGTAAATTTTCAGAGCTGATCTGCTTTACTTTTCCGGTGATTTTAAGAATAGGTTTAAATAAAGTTTTAGACAAATAAAAGGAGAAAATCATACTGAAAAAGATAGAGAGTACCATGCAGGTAATGATTGTTCTCTTCAAAAAGCCTAGATAATAAACGACATAATGATTTTTTGCAGAGGCAATGGCTATGTATTCTTTCTGATTAAATTTAAAGGATTGGCCGATATAATAGAACTCTTTATCATTGTAATTAGCTTCTCCTTTTCTGATGATATTTTTAAAAAATGTATCGGGAATATGGACTTCCTTAGAAATATTTTTGAAATTTGAATCTGCAGGAACTGCAAAAACATAATCGCGTTCCATAGGAAGTTCTTCGTCATTCAGGCCGTTGAGAATATGATTCTCCGGAAGATCAAGGCGCTGTTTACTTTTCTCAATCTGAACGATCGTCGTTGTACGGATTTTCAGTAATTCATAAAACCTCTGGTGCGAAAAATTAACAATAGAAAAATAGACCAAGCCGCCAAACAGCGAAATGACAGTTATAAAAACAACCATCAAAAGCACCATCGTTTTGGTCTGATTTGTCATCACTTTATTAGGCATTTCTACGGTTTTTTCAAAACATAACCCATTCCGATCACGGTGTGAATGAGCTTTTTATCATCCTGATTATCAATTTTCTTTCGTAAATAATTCACATAGACATCTACTACATTGGTTCCCAATTCATAATTGACGCCCCAAACTGCATCCAGAATTTCGGCTCTTGAGATCACTTTTTCGGGATTGTTGAGGAAATACATCAACAGTTTGTATTCGGTGGTTGTTAGAGAAATTTCTTCTCCTGCGCGAGTTACTTTTTTTGTGTAATCGTTTACTGTTAAGTCTGAGAATTTAAAAAGATATTCATTATAATCTTCTTCCTCTTCTTCCTGTGCAGCAATAGGAACGCTTCTTCTTAATAATGATTTGATTCGTGCAACTAGTTCAATAAACTTAAACGGTTTTACCAAATAATCGTCACCACCGCTTTCTAAGCCAAGAACTATGTTTTCCGAACTTCCTAAAGCCGTTAAAAAAAGAATAGGAACGTGTTTGTTAGTTTTTCTGATCTCTTTACAGACATCCAAACCGTTCATTTCGGGAAGCATGATGTCTAAAATCACCAGGTCAAAATCATTTTCCTGCACGAGACTGACTCCCGTGCGACCATCAAAAGCCACAGAAACTTCATATCCTTTTTCCTGAAGTCCTTTTTTAATAAAAGAAACTACGCTGGTTTCATCTTCGATGAGAACAATTTTTTTCATAATGCAACGAGTTTCACAAAAATAGGGAAAAGAGAATTAATGCGGAAAAAGACGAAGCAAGATTCGCCTTGAAATAAATAATATGTGGAAGAGTGTGAGTGTGGATGGCGAAGGGTAAAAACAAAAAAAGCGAAGAGAAATCTTCGCTTTCCTTATTCTGAATCCTTCAACATTCCGAGTTCTCCAAAATGTTTTTTGAATTTCTGAATTTTTGGACCAACCACCGCGCTGCAGTAGGGTTGATTAGGATTCACATTATAATATCCTTGATGATATTGCTCTGCTGCCCAGAATTTTTCAAATGGTGCCAATTCTGTTACGTATTCTCCTGACCATTTTCCTGTCGCTTCAGATGCTTTGATGGCGTTTTCAGCTCTTTGCTTTTCTGCATCATCTTTGTAGAAAATTACAGAACGATATTGAGTTCCGATGTCATTTCCCTGTCTGTTAAGTTGGGTAGGATCATGAAGGAAGAAAAAGACATCCATCAGTTGATCATAAGAAATGATTGCCGGATCGTAAGTAATCTGCACAACTTCAGCATGTCCCGTTTCTCCGGTACAAATCTCTTCATAGGTCGGATTGTCCTTATGGCCACCCGAATATCCGGAAATTGCAGATTCTACACCTTTCAACATATTAAAACAGCTTTCCACACACCAGAAACATCCTCCTCCGAATGTGATTTGCTGTAAATTATTTTTATCCATTTTGTATTGATTTTAAGTATAAATAGATCTTTTAAGAACTTTTTTAGGTTGATTTTAAACTTTTTAAAAATAAGAAAAAATTGAGCCAAACAAAGGTTTAAACACAAATTGCAATGATAGATTTGGCAAATAATCTAAATGAATTAATTAATAACAACAACAAAAAAAGCATCCTCAAAAAGAATGCTCATATATTTTTATTTGATTAAATTATTTTTCCCAAACCAAAGCACTTGCTCCTAAAATTGCAGCGTCTGCTTCGTCCAGTTCACTGAAAACCAATCTCACCTTATTCCGGAAAATAGGTAAAAGATTTCTTTCCATGTGAAGTTTTGCAGGTTTTAAAATGAAATCTCCCGCTTTGATCACACCTCCGAACAGCAAAATAGCTTCCGGAGAGGAAAACATTACAAAATTGGCTAAAGCCTCACCTAATTTCTGACCGGTATACCTGAAAACTTCAATAGCCACAGGATCTTCTTTCACAGCACATTCATGCACAGTTTTAGAATTGATGGCATCTTCAGGATATAGATTGAGCATAGAATCAGGAAATTCTGCCCTCATCTTCTTGGCCGTAATGGTAATTCCGGTTGCAGAGGCATAAGCCTCGAGACTTCCTTCAGAACCTGTGCTCCAGTGTTTTCTACCACCCGGTTTTACGATGGTGTGCCCGAGTTCTCCGGCAAACCCATCGTGTCCATAGATTAAATGTCCGCTGGAAACAATTCCGCTTCCTACACCTGTGCCTAAAGTAATCATGATAAAATCTTTCATGCCTCTTGCGGCACCATACATCATTTCACCAAGAGCAGCGGCATTGGCATCATTGGTCATTTTGCAGGGTTGTCCGAATTTTTCAGTCATTAAATCTGCAAACTGAATTATACCTTTCCATGGGAGATTAGGCGCCTGCTCGATGGTTCCTCTGTAGTAGTTTGCGTTGGGCGCCCCTACTCCGATTCCTTCCATCATTTTTCCTTCTGCATGCTCATCAATTAATGGCTGAATATTCTCATGCAGCGCATCAATAAATGCTTCCGGAGTTGCATATTCATCCGTTGAAATAGAACCTTTTGCTAAAATCTGGCCTCGGTGATTCACTAAACCAAATTTAGTATTGGTTCCACCGATATCGATACCTAATGCAACCTGTTTTGACAAATCTACTACTGACATTTTCTTATTGTATAATTTCGAGGCAATAAATTTATAAAAAAGATTGTATTAACAATGATTAATATAGAATATTATTAAAAAATTATGAGATCGCTTTTTTTGTCTTTTTCCTCCGTCCCCACCAGATCATGAAGCCTGTAACCGGAAGTGAAGCACAGATAATGCTGACCACGAATGCGATAATTTTTGTAGGTAAACCTAAAACAGATCCTACATGAATATCATAATTGGCTGCAACCGCTTTCTCTCCTAAGTCTTTATCTTCATGGTCATGCGTGTGTAATAGTTCACCAGAATTTTCGTCAAAAATCAAACTGCTGTTTTTATGATAAGAATAAGATAAATGTTTTACAAAAACCGAAAAATTAGGATGCTCATGATCGTCCATATGAGGATGTCCCAAATCTACTGAGAAACCATAAGAATGAGGATATTTTTCTTGTACGGTATGGATTACTTTATCTAAGGTGGTTGCCGTTCTTGTCTCGATAGGAGCTTTGGTAGTAATGTGTGAAAAATCCGGATATGCAGTATTTCCTCCCGAAAAAACAACGTAGATCATCGCCTGAACAACAAAGAAGGCATAGAATAAACCTGTGACGGAAAAAATTAATGCAAATATCGAAGCGTAAAACCCTAAAATATTGTGAAGGTCATAGTTTTTTCTCTTCCAGCTTTTGATATTGTTCCATTTAAATGAAAATCTTTGTTTTCGCGCTGCTTTATTTTTTGGCCACCACAGGATAATTCCTGAAATAAGCATAAAAATAAAAATGATGACCGGAATTCCTACAACATATTTCCCCCAGTCTTGTTTTAGTAAAAAGCTCCAGTGAATTGACTTTACAATCTGAAAAAAACCATTTTTTTCGTCATATGTTCTTAATACTTTTCCGGTATAGGGATTGACGTAGGCAACCTTGTATATAGGAAATTCGTCAAAATAATTCCATGCTGTGGTATTGTGCTCGTACCAATAAAACTGGTAAGACATTGTTTTGTCTATAGGAACGTTAACCCAATGGATTTTATATTTTTCCTTAAGTTGAGCGTCTACTTTTTTTTCTAGGACACGAATCGGTAAAATCTGTTTCTGATTAATATTTACTTCATGATGATAAATGACATCTTTACGGGTGAAGTTTTCGATTTCGTCTTTAAATACAAATAAAGTTCCCGTTACAGAAACAATAAATATGATCAAACCGATTGAAAGCCCTAACCAAAGGTGCAATCGGCCCATCCATTTTTTTAAAAGGCTTGGTCTCTTTTTATGGTGATGTTTTTTCTTCATTAATTCCTGGAGTTGTCAAATATATCAGTTCTGCTTTTATTTAGATTAAATACAATTTACGAAAGCTGTGAGTTTTAATCTGAATAAATCTGCCAAACTTATTTGCTGAGTTTGGCAGATGGATTTAATTAAAATTTGTAAGCGATTGTTCCTAAGAAGTTCGCTAAAATTTGCGGGTTAGCGGTTGAGTATCCTGTCCAATAGTGCTCACTGGTAATGTTGTCTACTTTAACTCCAATTCTGAATTTCTTGGCATCGTAAAATGCGTTGGCATTCAAAACGAAGTATTTTGGTAAAATGAAATCTCCTGTTACATTATTGTCACTGGCATAATTTCCACCAAATCCGAATCCAAGACCTTTTGCTTTTCCATCAACAAATTGATAGGCTAGGTTGAAATTTGCATTCCAGAAAGAACCCGCTGTTGTTGGTCTAAAATCTGTTGATTCATCCACCGTATCGTTGTAAGCCAAACCGCCGACCAGTGAAAAACCTTTTACAAGGTATGCATTAACTTCCAATTCAAATCCTTTACTGAGTGTAGATGCGGCCTGCTGTTGTACTGAAACAAAGTTCGGAGCATACTCTCCCGTGTACAGGAGTTGATTTTTCACTTTAATATTATAGTAAGAAACCGTTGCATTGAATCTATTTTTGAATAAACTCGCTTTGAAACCACCTTCAAACTGATTTCCTGTTTCAGGATCAGAAAGTGATGTATTGCCAATTACATCAGAAGTATAGTATCCGTTAGACTTGAAAGAGTTTTGATAGTTTCCGAAAACAGAGAAGGTACCTTTCACTATTTCGTAAACAATTCCTGCTTTTGGTGAAAATGCGGATTGGTTGAATGCTTTCTCAGCATTTGGTCCGGCCGTTCCTCCCAGATAATCGTTATTTTCATAACGAAGGCCTGCCATAATGTGCAAATTTGCGATCGGAGTAAATAAGTTGGAAACATATCCTGAATAAGTATTCAAATCTCTTAAATAATCATAAGTAGAAAAATTTGCAGAATTTGCATAAAGTGCAGACAAAGCGTCGGCATTCATTCCGGAATAATCTGCACCTGAAGCTGCTACAGCATCAAAATTAGAGTTCAAATATTTGTAACGTAATCTTTCTGTTGTTCTCATATAATCAAAACCAACAACGGTTTTGTTTTTCATCCCATTTGAAAAATCATAATTGAAGTTGAAGTTTTGTTGAATTTGGAACCAAGATTTTTTACTGTCGTTTGTAGATTGGTCGGCTCTTGCAACATTATATGAAGAAGATGCAACATCATAAGCAATCGAAAAATAAGGGTTGTAACCGTCAGAATAAGAATCAGAATTATTGATGTAAGTATTTGAGGTGATATTGTCGGTAATCTTCCATTTTACATTTCCGAAAATATTAGAATTTCTTGCAGTCATATACAAATCTTTTCCTGTATAAGATTCTTTATAATCTAAACCTGCAACTTTTTCCAAATCTTTCATATTATCAATTCCGTTCAAAGATTTCGGCGAAAGATAGAAGAAATAAGGATTTGCCGTTACTCGGTTTCGAAACAACTCATAATCAACATTCAGCTGAACTTTGTCGGAAACATTCCATGTCAAACTTGGAGCAAACGTTGTGTACTGATTTCCTGCATTAGGTTTCGTGAAATTCCCTTCGTTGGTATAAGCTGTATTTACGCGGAAAAGTAAGTCTTTTGTAATCGGAGCGTTGATATCTGCTGTTGCTCTGTAGGTGTTATAACTTCCTGCAGAAGCAGAGACTGCACCAAAGAAATTTTGCTGAGGCTTTTTTGTCACTCTATTAATAAGGCCCCCATAAGAGGCTACCGTACTTCCGTATAGTGTTCCTACAGGACCTTTTAAAAATTCCAGAGTTTCTACATTGATAGCATCAATTGTAGAAGTAACGGGAGCAACTACGCCATTTCTTGTAGAAGCCTGAGAAGGAAAACCTCTCAAAACAAAAAATGAACCACCGTCTCCGGCTCTTCCTGTTGGATTCCACATTTTCTGCAAACCAGTTACATTTCTATAAGCATCATCTACAGTGAAAATATTCTGATTTTCCAAAATTCCTTTGTCAATAGAAGAATAAACTTGCGGGTTTTCGATGAAACTTATCGGCATTTTGTTAGAAGACTCGGTATCAAGTTTTTTTACCATCTTATTGATGATTACTTCTTCTATATTTTTTAAATTGACAGAATCTTTTTCTTGTGCAAACGATATCATTGAACCTAACAGCGATGCGCAAACCAATAGTTTTTTCATGAAGGTTATTTTTTTGCAAATATATAGTTTTTAATTATTCTAAATAAAATATAGTATTGATATTTGTCATAATATTTGTAAAGTTGTATTTACTGAATAACAAAAAACCGCTTCAACTGAAGCGGTTTTTTGTTATATTTTATAATTGATCTCTTATGCTGGAATTTCTCCTCTGTATAAGAATGAAATTATTTCTTTATTCATTTTGTCAACCATTTCGCTGAACAAATGGAAAGATTCCTGCTTGTAGATTACTAATGGATCTTTTTGCTCGTACACCGCTCCCTGGGAAGATTTTCTCAAATCATCCATTTCACGAAGGTGTAGTTTCCAGTTTTCATCGATGATTGATAAAGTGATGTTCTTTTCGAAATCATTGATTAAGCTGTCACAATTGGTGTCGTGAGCTTCTTTCAAATCTGTAACAATCGTTAAAGTTTTCACTCCGTCTGTGAAAGGAACCTGAATCATTTTAAACATTGAACCCTGGTTCTGATACACATTCTCAATAATAGGGAATGATTTTTCTTTCAGAAGATTCAGCTTCATATCGTAGTCAGCCTGAGCTGCTTTAAAAAGAAGATCTGTCAGTTCAGGAATCTGTTTAGATTTAAAATCGTTTTCAGAAACAGGAGATTCCATCGTGAAGTTTTTAATCACTTCAAATTCAAAATCTTTAAAGTTTCCGGTTGCTTTTCCTTTTGCTACAATAGAATTTGAAACGTCAAAAATCATGTTGGTAATATCGTACTTCAAGTGATCTCCGAATAAAGCGTTCTTTCTTCTCTTATAGATTACGTCACGTTGCTTATTCATTACATCATCGTACTCAAGAAGTCTTTTTCTTGTTCCGAAGTTGTTTTCTTCCACTTTTTTCTGAGCTCTTTCGATAGATTTAGAAATCATAGAATGCTGAATAACCTCACCATCTTTATGACCCATTCTGTCCATCATTTTAGCAATTCTTTCAGAACCGAATAAACGCATTAAGTTGTCTTCCAAAGAAACATAAAACTGAGAACTTCCAGGATCTCCCTGACGTCCTGCTCTACCTCTTAACTGTCTGTCAACACGTCTTGAATCGTGTCTTTCTGTTCCGATGATCGCTAAACCTCCAGATTCCTTTACTTCTTTGGAAAGCTTGATATCGGTACCACGACCAGCCATGTTGGTTGCAATCGTCACAACTCCCGGCTGACCTGCTCCCGCAACAATTTCTGCTTCTTTCTTGTGAAGCTTAGCATTCAACACCTGGTGCTGAATTTTTCTTAATTGAAGTGCCTTTGAAAGCAATTGTGAAATCTCAACTGACGTAGTACCTACTAAAACAGGTCTTCCTGCTGATGTTAGGTTCTCGATTTCTTCAATTACCGCGTTATATTTTTCTCTGTTGGTTTTGAAAACCAAATCCTGCTTGTCATTTCTTTGGATCGGACGGTTGGTAGGAATTACCACAACGTCCAGCTTATAAATCTGCCAAAGTTCACCGGCTTCCGTTTCTGCTGTACCCGTCATTCCCGCAAGTTTGTTGTACATACGGAAATAGTTTTGAAGGGTTACCGTTGCAAAAGTTTGAGTTGCTGCTTCGATTTTTACGCTTTCTTTCGCTTCAATCGCCTGGTGAAGACCGTCTGAATAACGTCTTCCTTCCATGATACGACCGGTTTGCTCATCAACGATTTTCACTTCACCGTCAATCACGACATATTCGTCATCTTTTTCAAACAACGTATATGCTTTCAATAATTGACTCATCGTGTGAACACGCTCAGATTTTTCTGCAAATTCGGAAAACAGTTTTTCTTTAGCTTCAAATTCCTCTTCTTTAGATAAATTTTTAGCTTCTACTTCTGCGATTTCTGTTCCGATATCCGGAAGAACAAAGAAATTGTTGTCTGAATTTCCTTGAGACATGTATTCAACGCCCTTATCCGTAAGATCTACCTGGTTGTTTTTCTCTTCGATAACGAAATAAAGATCTTTATCAACAATTGGCATATCACGGTTGTTATCAGCCATGTATTGAGCTTCAGTCTTCTGAAGCAATGCACGGTTTCCGCTTTCGGATAAGAATTTAATCAATTGTCTGTTTTTGGGCAAACCTCTGTAAGCCTGAAGTAATTTGAATCCTCCTTCTTTCGTGTTACCTGCAGCAATTAATTTTTTAGCTTCATTAAAAATTGCAGAAACTGTTTTTTTCTGAACCTCAACAATTCTGTCGATAGATGGTTTAAGAACATCAAATTCCTGTCTGTCTCCTTGAGGAACCGGACCAGAAATGATCAAAGGTGTTCTTGCGTCATCTACCAATACAGAGTCAACCTCATCCACAATGGCAAAGTTTAATTCTCTTTGTACCAGTTCGGTAGGTGAAGCCACCATATTGTCTCTCAGATAATCGAAACCAAATTCATTATTGGTTCCGTATGTAATATCTGAATTGTATGCTTTTCTTCGTCCGTCTGAGTTGGGTTGATGGTTATCAATACAGTCGATTGATAATCCATGGAATTGGTATAATGGTCCCATCCACGCGGAGTCTCTTTTTGCCAAATAGTCATTCACGGTTACTACGTGAACACCTCTTCCGGGAAGTGCATTCAGATAAATAGGAAGTGTACCAACCAAAGTTTTACCTTCACCGGTTGCCATTTCGGCAATTTTACCACTGTGAAGAATCACCCCGCCGATAAATTGAGTGTCGTAATGCACCATATCCCATAAGATTGGGGTTCCGGCTGCATTCCATGAGTTTTTCCAGACTGCTTGATCCCCCTGAATTTCAACGAAATCTTTAGTTGCAGCAAGTTCTTTGTCCCAATCTGTAGCCGTTACGCGAATTTCTCCGTTCTGAGCCCATCTTCTGGATGTTTCTTTGATCAACGCAAAAGCTTCCGGAAGTACCTGTAAAAGAACTTTTTCTTCAATCTCATAAGATTCTTTTTTCAAAGTTTCTATTTTAGAGAAAAGAGCTTCTTTTTCATCAACATTTTTTGAGTTTTTGATCTGCTCTTTAATTTCTTCTATTTGAGTTGTAATCGTGTTGGTTGCTGTTTTTATTTTATCTTTAAATTCAGCGGTCTTTTCTCTCAAACCGTCATCAGACAATTGCTCAATGCTCGGCTCAATCGCTTTAATTTTTGTTACAACTTTTTTTACTTCTTTTAGGTCCTGCGCTTTTTTATCTCCCAAAAACCCTTTAAGAACTTTATTTAAAAAACTCATAGAATTTGTTTTTAGCTCAAAACCTCAGGTTTCAAGCATATTAAAATTACACTCGCTGGTGTATGTTTGTATTGAAAAAGCTTTAAGCGTATTGCCTAAAGCCTGATGCTTTTATTAATATTCGTCTTCGTTCCAAAGATAATCTTCGTCTGTAGGATAATCGCTCCAGATCTCATCAATAGCATCGTAAACTTCTCCTTCATCCTCAATCGCCTGAAGGTTTTCTACAACTTCCATCGGTGCACCAGTTCTGATTGCATAGTCGATAAGTTCTGCCTTCGTCATTGGCCAAGGTGCGTCACTTAGGTATGAAGCTAATTCTAATGTCCAGTACATAATTTTTTATTTTTGCAAAAGTATAAAAATAGGTTATATTATAAACTTTTTTTATGACTTGATTTTCAATTCTTTTATTAAATTTTATCTATACTTAACAACAAGTGCTTCTGCAAGCAAGATTGCGATAGATTGAAGTCATTTTCTCAAAAACCATTCCATAAATTTTTTTATGCCATTTTGGAAGTTTGTTGTTGGATGGTAGCCGATTAAATTTTTTGCCTTGGTGATATCTGCATTCGTTTTTTTTACATCTCCGGGTTGTAATGGGAGAAATTTTCTATGTGCGGTCTTATTAAGGTTTTTCTCAATTTCAGAAAGCATTTGAGAGAGTGTGATGACTTCGCTTTCACCAAGATTAATGATTTCATAGATGTTTGCGTGCTTTTCTAAATATAGAATTGATTTTAAAACTCCATCAATAATGTCATCAATATAAGTGTAATCTCTGGCTGTATTACCGTCCCCGTAGAAAGGAATTTCCTGATCCTCAAAAATGAGTTTTGCAAACTTATGTATCGCTAAATCAGGTCGCTGTCTTGGGCCGTAAACAGTAAAAAACCTCAACTGTATCATATCAATCTGATAAAGGCTATGATAAACGTGGCCTAAAATTTCACCACATTTTTTGGTAGCAGCATAGGGCGAAATGGGTTTGTCTACATTGTCAGATTCTGAAAAAGGTATTTTTGTATTGTTTCCGTAAACGCTTGATGATGAAGCGCAAATAAACTTTTTAATTCCAAACTGATTGCACAATTCCCAGAGATTTATTGTACCTCGAATGTTAACTTCTTCGTATTCTAAAGGTCTTTCAATGGATGGGCGTACCCCGGCAAGTGCAGCCAAATGGATAACTAAGTCAATTTTATGATTTGCAAAGATTTCTTCTAAATTTTTTTTGTCTCTGATGTCTGTATGATATAAAGTGTAATACTCTGATTTAGAGCTGGAAATTAGATTTGTAATATCACTTTGTTTATCAGAAAATTTAAAATCAGTATTTTTTTTTATGGAATGTAGAGAATTTTTAATTTTTATTTTATAATCGTAAAAATCATCGAAATTGTCAATGTTTATGACAGAATGTCCATTTTCTAATAATTTTTCAACTAGATGGGAACCAATAAATCCACTTCCTCCGGTTACAAGATAAGTCATCAATGTTTTTTAATATGCAAAAGTATAAATTTAAACCATTTAAATAGATAATTGATTAATTTTACTTCAAATAGTAATATATATAGCATGCAGTTTCGAGGACAAATTTTAAAAATGACAAGCTTCAACGATCAGCCGATTCAATATTATCTTAATCTTTCGGGCGATTTAATTCACATGAATGAATTATTAGGAAAAGAACTGAATGTCAGACATACCGGTTTCCAATGTGTGCATTGTGGGAATGACAGGCCTATTTACCGAATGGGCTTTTGTAAAAGCTGCTTTTTTGAAAGTCCGTACGCAAGTGATACCATCATTCGGCCGGAGCTTTCTACTGCTCATCTGGGAATTGGGGAACGTGATCTTGACGTGGAGAGGCAAATCCAATTGCAGCCTCATACCGTATATTTAGCATATACCGGTGATGTAAAAGTGGGAGTGACCAGAAATACGCAGATTCCGACACGATGGATCGATCAGGGCGCGACATTTGCTCTACCGATTGCCAGAACTGAAAACCGATACGAAGCAGGAATGATCGAAGTCGCTTTGAAAGAACATCTTGCCGATAAAACCAACTGGAGAAAAATGCTGCAAGATGATTTCGAAGATGATATTGATTTGGCAGATTTTCAGCAAAAAATAAAAGAATATTTTCCTGATGATTTCCAAAAGTTTTATTCTGAAGGAGAAAATATGTGGAAGTTTGATTATCCTTTTTCAAAACCAGAAAAGGTAACTTCTTTTACTCTTGATAAAAAGCCTGAATTTACAGGAAGACTTACGGGAATTAAAGGACAGTATTTAGGCTTTGATGGTGGAAATTTTATGAATGTGAGAGGACATGAAGGATATGTGATTGAACTTGATATAAAGAATTAAATATAATATGAAAAAACCCTGGGTTAAAAAGCTTTTAATAGGTATAGCAATTTTGTTCGGCATTATTTTGCTTGCAAACTTCGGACTCAATATCTGGCTAAAAACCCAGCTTCCTGATTATATTAAAAAAAATACTGATTACAAGGTTTCTTATAAATCTTTGAATGTTGATTTGGCAACAGGCAATATTTATGCTTATGGTATTACCGTTAATAATAAAAACCCACAGAATGTAAGTGTCATTGGGCTACAGGGCACCATTGACACCTTAAAAATAAGCCGTTTTGGGATTTATGATGCGGTTTTTAATAAAGTAATTGCATCAGACGATCTGCTTTTGGCTCACCCCAATCTCAATATTGTTTTAGCAAAGCCGGTTGATAAAAAAACCGGAAAGAAAACCAATCCTGTACGCTTTGAAAACATTAGGATCAATAGAGGTACTATTAATATTTTTAAGCACACCAAGCAAAAGTTCTTAGGGGTTACAGATTTAGATATGTATGTAGAAAATCTCCAGCTGACAGAAAAATCTGTTGAAGATCAGCTTCCGGTAGTTTTTGATCACTACAGCATCAAAGGAAAAGACTTTTTCTTTCAGCCCGATAATGTGTACACCATCAGAATCAATAAAATAACAACTAAAAACGGTCAGATGTCGGTTGAAGATTTCAGGTTGACGCCATTGATCGAGTTTAATCTTTTTAAAAAATTATATCCGAAAAAGCCTCAATTGTATCAGTTTAAAATTCAGAAAATGGATTTTAAAGATGTTGTCCTGAAAAAAAATAAGGTGTCACTTGCAAATGCTACTTTCCAAAATCCTGATATTTTGGTATACACCACCAACGCAATTCCGGATAAACTAAAGAAACCGTTTAATTTTGAATTGAATCTTGATGGTATTAGATTAAACAACGCAAAAATTCAGATTAATAAACCAGACGGAGAAAAACTTTTGTCAGCAAAAGAAGTCAATTTGAAGATTGATCATTTTGAATTTGACAAAGATATTTCAAAGGAGATTATTCCTGTAAAATACAAAGATTTCAGCTTTTCCGGAAAAGATATTCAATATTATAACCATCAGGATATTAACATTGGAAGTATCGCTATAAATCCCAAAAAAGGGAACATACAAAATGTTTCAATAGTTCCTAACGGCTCAGTCACAGATAAGTCAACGATGAATCTAAAGGCGCGTCAGATCGCTTTTAACATTAATAAATGGGAAATTGTCGATAAAAAACTCAATCTTGATGTGAAAGATGTCCTTGTAAATGAAGTTAACGGAACAATAAAATCTGGATCGCCAAAAAAAACAAATAAGAAAGCAGATTTCAACGGAATTCAGTTTCCTGTTCTGGTAAGAAATGTTACGCTTAAAAATTCAAATATTACGTATGATAAAGACAACCAACCTTTATCTTTTAATAGTCTCAACGCTACAATAAAAAATATCGAACTTACTCAAAATACGAAGAGTGGAGGATTAGCAGTCAACATAAAAGATTACCGATTTGCGACAAAGAATTTTGCATACAAAACAAAGTTTTATAACATGACGGGCGGACTGTTGACATTTGATAAAAATAAAATCAGGATCGATCAGTTTGCAATGAAACCTCTTGTTTCCAGAGCTCAGTTTATCAGGATGATTCCGGTGGAAAGTGATTTGTATGATCTGAAAGCCAGCCAGATAACGGCAGTTGGCAATTGGGAATTGTTTTCAGAGGATAAGTTTTTCCATGCAAACAATGCAACGATTATATCTGCGAACGCTAATATTTTCAGAAGTAAAATCCCGGCAGATGACCCGAAAGAAAAGCTGCTGTATTCAAAACTTTTAAGATCGATTAAGATACCGATGTTCATTGACCAGTTTCAGTTGAAAAATTCAGTTTTAGAATACGAAGAAGATACACCGAAGAGCAGCGGACCAGGAAAACTGACGTTTACCAACTTTAATATGAATGTGAAAAACCTGAATTCTGCAAAGATGAAAGGAAAACCTACGCAGGTAGATATCAGAATTGACTGTACGTTTATGAAAACTTCAAAACTTTTTGTAAGCTGGGGATTCAATACCGCAGATCAAAGTGACCGGTTTTCTATAGCCGGGAAGCTGAATAATATTCCTGCAGCAGCACTCAACGCCTTTGTTGTTCCTTATATGAGCATTACAGCAACAGGAACAATTCAGGAAATGTTATTCAATTTTAAAGGAGATCCCCGCGGAATTGGTGGAACATTTAATTTAAAACATCAAGATCTTAAAGTTTCAATACTAGATAAAAAGAGCAAAGAGAAAAAGGGAGTGTTGAGCGCAGTAGCCAATATTTTCATTAAATCTGATTCAGGAAAATTCCCGGAGTCGGTCGTGGTTGAGGACGTGAAAAGAGATCCCACCAAATCGTTTTTTAATCTTTTCTGGAAAGGTATTGAAGACGGTCTTAAGAAAACTCTGATCGGAATCAATGTAGAAAAAACCGAAAAGGCTGTGAAAGGTACCGTTAATACGGTAAAGGAAGTAAAAGGTGCAGTAATAGAAACGAAAAAAGAAGTGTCTGATGAAATAAAAGATGAAAAGAAGAAAGGCATCTTCAGAAAAATGTTTAATAAAAAAGAAAATCCTAAAACTCAATAGGTTTCGGGATTTTTATTATTCCTTTAAAAATCAGTTAAAAGTTGTATTCGTCACTTTCATTAATAGGAATATCTCTCAAAAACTTATCGAATTCTTCACCTTCATAATTGCTGTCTGCTCCGTAAGAATCTATGATGATCCCTTTGTTTCCAGTATTGTCTTCAAGAAGATATAAAACCGCATTGTCATCAGGATTGCTGTCACCTTCAAAACGATATGTTTTCAAAATTGTCAATTCATTAGGTTGATAGTTTTTTTCAGAATCTTCATATTTCATTTCGCAAGATTCATTCATTCTGAATTCTCTGTGAATTCCTCTCTTTCTCAATGTTTCCATGACCTGGCTTAGTGTAGTCATTCTGTCGATGTTTTCCGGATTTTCCATAATAATATTTTTTTAAGTAAGTACAATTATTAAACCACAATGACATCTGAAATATATTTGAAGAGGAGTTTAACCGACTATAGATTAACAAATATTATCATTTCGGTGGTGAAGAAAGGTATACTATTTGCTTGATGAGTTTACAAAATTGTACTAGATATGAAAAGAGAGGTAGGAGTTTTACTGGCAGGTGGAGTTGGTCTGCTGGCAGTGCTTAGCTTTTTAAGCGTTAAAAAAATATTGAGTAAAAAACATAAGAGGTATAGCGATTATTATGTAGATCATCACAGACATTTTGATAAAAATTTCGATGATGACGATCATGGTATAGAATATTATGCATTCAAATAAAAGGAAAAGAATATAAATTTTTCAAAATCCGGCATCCCATTTATTGGGTGCCGGATTTTTTTTGTGGAAAACTTTAGTGTTAAAACTCATTATTTTCTGATGAAAGCTTTATAATTTTACATCAGAAATGCAAAACGAAAATATCATAAAAGGTCAGGGAGCTCAGCGAAATGTTACCAACCGTTTCGACAGATTTACCTTTGAGCCTGAAGATGAAGATTTCGAAACGGTAAAAACGTCTTTTACAGAAGTTTTCCCTAAAAGTATTGTCAATCAGGTGAAAAGCGAAGATTTACCGATGCAATATTCTATGAACCCTTATCAGGGCTGTGAACATGGATGTTCTTATTGTTTTGCCAGACCCACCCACGAATATTGGGGATACAGCGCAGGAATTGATTTTGAAAGAAAAATCATGGTCAAAAAAAATGCTCCGGAATTGCTGGAGAAATTTTTCAAAAAAAGAGGTTATAAACCGGAGCCAATTCTACTTTCCGGCAATACCGACTGCTATCAGCCGGCCGAAAGACAGTTTGAAATTACCAGACAGTTGCTGCAGGTCTGTCTTGATTACAGACATCCTGTCAATATTCTGACAAAAAATGCAATGGTTTTAAGAGATCTCGATATTTTACAACCAATGGCAGAGCAGAATTTGGTTTCCGTTTCGTTAAGTATTCCGACTATTAATGAAGATCTGCGTAGAAAGATGGAGCCCCGTACAAGCTCTTCCAAGAATAAACTGAAAGCAGTAGAAATTCTCTCTGAAAATAAAATTCCTGTCCATATAATGGTTGCACCGGTAATTCCGGGATTAAACAGTGACGAACCTTTGGCAATTTTAAAATCAATTTCAGATGCAGGGGCTTTAAGTTTCGGTTATACTTTGGTGAGGCTCAATGATACGGTAGAGCCGGTTTTTGTGAAATGGATTGAATCTAGTTTCCCGGACAGGGCACAAAAAGTTTTAAACCTGATTAAATCAATGCGTGGCGGAAAATTAGGCGAAAAAAGGTATTTTGAAAGACAAAAAGGTGAAGGAAATATTGCAGAAATGATTCATAATACTTTTAAAATAGGGAAGAAGAAATATTTTGAGGGTAAAGAATTTCCTATGCTTTCAGTTCAGAATTTTACGGGAACGAGAGAACAGCAGCTTCGGTTGTTCTAAAATAAAAAACCGCTCCAAGTCGGAACGGTCTCATTTTTTTGATGATGATTGCTTACATCGAATCATCCGGACATTTAAAATCTTCGCTACAGGTTGCACATATTACAACGCCGTTGCAATAATACATACAGAAATCTGGTTCTGGTAAACCTTTGATTCCACCTGCTCCGGTAATAGATTTTAACTGATCTTTGTTTAGTTTTTTTAGATTTTTCATAACGTTTTGTTTTAAAATTTGATGATAAAGTAAAGATAATTAAAATATTTAAACGCTGTTTACTTTTAAAATAAATTATTTTAAACATTTTCAGGACAATCAAACTTCCATTCAAAAGTTATTTGCCTAATTGTAAGCTTGGCTTGAATTTATATGGCACTTCATCTTATAATATCTCTGCATGTAATCGTAAATAATCATTTCGAATAATCGTTGATTGGAAACAAAAAGACGGTTGATATTCATGTGGAATATGCTTTGGAAAAAGCTTTGTAGATAAATTTCTAATAAACCATTTTCACTAAATTGAATAATACTTTTCAGGACCGACGCATTTTCTTCAACATGAGAAGCGATGGCTTGTCTTTCGTCTGAAAACGCATCTTTTTGAATAAAGCTCATCAGTTTTGGCTTAAATTCTCGGTATTTCTTATCCAACTGACTGTTGAGCTTTTTATCAGCATTAAATTCTTCTTTGAATAAATGATTAAAGCCTTCAATCCAATTTAGCTTTTGCTGATCCGAAAGATTGAGCTGATCTAATGTCTGATCGATATAAAATATAGTAAATAAGATTTTTTCTTCGTCAGCATATTGCAGACACTGCAGAGTGAAATCACTGTTTTTATAAAATAACGTTTCTGCTTCTTCGATTGTGCTTTGTCCGTATCGCTCAATTTCTCTGCTGTAGGTGTCAATGATTAGAGATGAAATTTCTCCGCTTTGTATAAATTCCTGAAGGTTATTATGGATTTCGCGCAAGACATTATTGTAATATTCAGTATTGCTTAAACAAAATCTGATCCGCAAATGAGGTTTCGGATCATGATAACGTATAAAAAACCATTTTGAGATGTAATTATTTTTCTGAAAATATTCTGCTGAAGGTTTTATCAGGTCTTCTAATATCAGATCTGAAGTTTTGATGCCGGTATAGATTTTCAAATACAGCCATTCTGTTCCGGGAATAAATTTTCTTACCATGAGTTTCTATCTTTATGCATTAAGAAGATGAATTCTTTTTTGAAATCATCATTTTCATTGTATAAAAACTCTTCAATCGTAATTGATTGTTCATTTTTAAGCGTTTGTATAAAGAGTACAGCCATGTCATAGTTTTCAAGATTCATCGGTAGGGTATTGTCAGATTTTGTCCACTGTATCCACTGTGGAATGTGTCTTTTATTTCGCCAGACTTTTAAAGAAGATAAAAATTGGCCTTTATCGTTGATTACTGATGCTAATGCTGAAATATCTTTTTCTGTAATATTCCATTGGGCTTTAGATAAAATGATGTTTTTATATTCTATCCTCGGGAGAAATTTGTGAATATGACTTAGGCCTCCCCAACTGAAATACAATCCGGTACGTGAATTTTGTGAGTGCAGATCAGACAGAAAGTGATAGACAGGCAATGAGTTAGCGTGGTAATTATGGGCGTTGGTTAGATAAGGTTTGATCTCTCTGTTCAATTTTTTAGAACGTAGCACAATTCGGTTATTTTTTACTGAAATAAATAAGTCTTCAACAGCAATTTGATTTTTGTTTGATACAACAGATTGTGCCAGATAAGGAATTTCATATGGACGTAATGTTGGTCTCCTAATGATATTACCTATCCTTGCTTCGGGCAGATGTATAATTTCGGCTAAAATTTCACTGTTGTCCTTCTGACTTGAGTTTATCCTGATCTTGTCGAAGGAAAGCGTCTCTTCCTTTTCTGTAATCTGTTGTGCTAAATTTTTCACTTTAGACTTTTCTGAACAGAATCTTCCCAGGAGATTGGCGGCACTGCTACCTCCAACACTCCCGATACATAGTTTCTTATCACCGTTTTCGGCAGCTATTTCTGCCATGACGGATATCGTATCGGGAATGTCATTCCAGTTTTCTTCAAGATCTTTTACATCTTCATCACATAATTCGATAATGAAATGATTTTCGATCAGGGATTCCTGTACCTTCTCATTAAGAATTTTCTGAAAAGGTGTCAATTCAATCATAAGATTTTGCGTGTTCTTACGAGCAGGAAGCTGCAGATTTTCTAAATAAGGATGAATTCCTTTAGCAGTTTGATCCTGTAGATAACCAATTCCGATTTCTGTATCTAAAACATAGAATAAGGGCATTTCCTGAGTTTCAAACCGTTCAGAAAACGCTTTTTTGAATTTTTCAGTTGGAGTATCTCTGTGTGATGAGGTGATTTTATTCAGAAAACTTAAAGCCTTTCTTATTTCTTTTTTCCACTGAACGGGCAGAGTGAATTCATCTTCAAAATACAGATCAGTCTGAAAAAGGTATTTTTGCTCGTAATCTGCATTGAAAGACTTTATCAAATCCTCAATTTCGGCATATAAGGAAACCGGGTTTCCGATCTGTACATCCAAGTGATTGAGTTTTAGTTTTATCGAAATTAAAATATCAGCTTCTTTTTTTGCTTCAATTTTAATTAAAACAGAAATTATCCTGTCTAAAAAATCAATTCCCGAAACTGTAGGCTCCAGCTCACTGACCAAAACCTGATTATCAATCAATTCTTCAACAAATTCTACTGTCTCATCCTTTGTAATTTCATCATTGATAAGAATATCTGCAATCTGACTAATCGTTCTGCCGTGTTTTGTAAAATCCAGAACTTGCTCTAGCTCTTCAGACAGTGGAGCCGATGAAATAATGTAGTCTCTTTTCCCAGCATTATATTCATACTCTACATACCGGATTTTTTTGCCTACTTTATAGATACTGTTATTAGGAAAATATAAAAGCTTTGCTGCAATTTCGGGTGTTTTTTCAAAACTTTTTGCTAAAGAAACCAAGAAGTGCATATCTAGTTTTGTATCCCGACATATTAATGGGTGCTCATCTGATCTTTTTGGGATTTCTGGTTCTGCATGAAATTTCCCCAGGCCAACTCCTGAAAATAATCCGAAAGGAGTACATCGGGTACTCATTCTGGTATAGTATTTCAAAATTGTGTTTTTAAGCCTTTGGTTTTGACCTGAGGATAATTTTTTTTCTGAATGCAACCATTGACTGATCTCCCAATGCAGATCGGGTGAAGCCAGGTAAATTGCTTCCTGAAAAGTCTCATCACTGCAAATTTCTTTGAAATCTGCATCTGAAATTCCATCAGCATTTAATTTTTGTCTGAAATTTTTATGCGGAAATAGCGGAGTACGAACGACATACTCTTCAAAAAATTGATAAGGGAACCGGGGCATTTTTTATTTTTCTGAGATAGGAATTTCAATGTAACTGTCGTTGTACCACTTTATCTCCAAAGGTTCTTTTGCATCTGCGATGGTTTCTTCACTTACGTCTTTTCCGGTGCCGTAGTTTATTTGATCATAAGGAGTTTTATTTACTCCTAAAACTATTACTAATTTACTTCCCACATTTATTTTTTTGCTCACAAAATAGGTGTTCTGAATTGGGATCTTTTCTCTTTTGCCAGGAGTAAGAAGCTGCCTTTTTTCTTTGTCTTTTGCATAGCTTGCTCGCCCTAAATAACTTGATAGTAAAAAATATTTTCCATTAGACATTGATTCATAAAGTTTTATTGTAATGTCTATATCTTTTTTATTTATTGATGCTATAATATTTCCAATAAAACTTCCATTTATTTCAAAGGACTTATCAAACTTTTCACTTTCAAAGACCAATTTATCTTTTAATATTCGAGGATCAATTACATTATCCACTATTTTGTATCTATCAAAATTTTGTAGAGTATCATCTCTTTTTGAAAAGTCAATTCTCTGAAAAGTAAAATCTGAATCAGGTTTAGATGTTTGCAATTTCTTCTTACTCAAAAATAATTTCATCTTTTTATTGCTGATTTTATCAATGCTGGCTGCGCTTTTCCATTGATTAGAACCAATGACAAGATAATTTACTTTATTTTTTAAAAAATCTGGTTTTTCTTTTCCTTTCAATATATAATCAAACCACTGATAAGATAATGCATCTATATCTATTTTAGCAGCAGAATCTAATATATATCCTCTTAGATCATTTTTTATATTGCCTTGAGCGCCAAAATGATCATAAGGACCAATAACTAAATAATGATTGGCTTTTTTGTTATATTTATGGTGCTCATTATAGTAGTAAAAAGCACCTCGTTGGTCGTCATCAAAATATCCTGTGAATGTTAAAACCGGAATGTCAATTTTTGCAAAATCTTTTTTGTATGGTATTTTGGATTGCCAAAATATATCGAAAGTGGGGTGTTGCAACCATTTTTGAAAAATAGGATTGGTATTTCCATTTAAATTATCTAATTTTTTAAATGGGTCGCCTTTTGCATATAACTTATTAACAAGAGTTTTCCATTTTTCTGAATTAGAATCATCATAATCGATATATCTACTATTTATCACATATTCTGCCCATCTTATCATATAAGTGTTAAAAACATTATTTTCCATTGGAAAATCTATTCCAAATCCCACAGATACTGCTGGGATAATTGTTTTTAAAGCAGGATGTAAATTTTTTGTAGCTGCCCATTGGCTAAAACCGTTATAACTTCCACCTATCATTCCGACTTTTCCATTGCTCCAGGGTTGTTTTATAATCCAATTTATAACTTCGTTTATATCTTCTGTTTCATATTCAAAAGGTGCAATTTCATCTTTACTTAAATAAACACCTCTACTAAATGCATTAATGATTGCATATCCCCTTATTGAGTTGAGTTTTTCAGTAGAATTAAACTTTTCTGCTTTATAAATACCGAAATTTAATATTGCTGGAATTTTAGCTTCTTCTTTTTTATATTTTAGGAAACACAATGAAATTTCATTTCCTTTTTTGGTTCTGATAATAAGACTGTCTTGAATTACAAATTCGTCTCTCTCTAATTTTTTTAATAAAGGAATAGCTGTAGAAAAAGTTTCTTTAATAATAGTATGATAGTTATAATTTCTACATAATAAAATGGCATTATTTAAAGAAATACTATCAGATGTAATACTGTCTTTTAGAATTTTATTTATTTCATTTTTATTATAACCCTCTTTAAAATTAAATGAATCGCGAATTAAATTTCTGGATTGTACAGATAGTTCATTATATTTTTTTTCTAGAATCTTTTTATAAGCTAACCGAATATCCTCATTCGACTTGGATTCTTTTTTAGCTAAAATAAAAAGTTCAAACTGAATACCTGCTATTTTTGCATAATCCGGATATGAATCTTTATAAGAATTTCGTATCTTATTTAATGTTTTTAAAGCTCCATCATAATCTGTGCTAAGTACTTGGAATCTAAGGTAGTTATTATTGTATTGGAGAGAATCATTGTCTCTATATACTTTCATAACCTCCTTATTTAGTATAAGAATCTTATTTTCAAATTCGGAATTTTCAAATTCTATTTTCTTAAAATATAGTTTTTGGGAAAAACAACAAGAAAAAAAGATTAGAAAAAAGAAACAAAAGAAAATTTTATTATTATTATTCATTTTTAAATAATAATATCTATTTATATGAGTGAATAATCAGTCATAATTATACTAACTGTTGGTTTTTGTGGCTTTGGCGGACAATATCTGCTGGTTGTATCTCCATTTGTAGTATCACTAATTCCATCACCACCTCTGATAGAATCTAATTTTGTGATTTGTAATTTTTTCAGAGATAATTTTTTTTCAAATTTGGTTTCTTTTTTCATTGTAATTAATTTTAGTTAATGCGGCAAAATAACAATCTTTTAAAAAAGAAAGAAAGAAGTTGATGTCTAAATTTATCAATATCGTATTATTAAAAATATTAACTATTGATTTTCAGACAATTATATTCTGTTCTTTTCTTGTAATAATTTAATGTAATAGGATGGAAGTGTTCCTGTAATTTTTTTAAAAGCATTAGAAAAGGATTCAGAATTATTAAAACCTACATCTTCGGCAATGGCAGAAATTGTATACTTTCTAATTCTCTCATTATTATTTAATTCTATTACAATATGGTTAATACGTAATTCGTTTAAATATTGTGAGAAATTCTTCCCTTTAAGTTCATTAACCGATTTTGAAAGATAATCCCGGTTTGTTCCTAATTCTTTTGCTAAACTGTCTACAGTAATGCTTTTACGCAAAAAGGACTTGTTTTTTTCAAATTCATCAAGCTTTATTTTTATATCCTGCAACCTTTTATCGGGTATTACAATTCTAGCTTTTTCTTGATGAATGTTTTCTTTTATAATGTTATCATCTTGAGAAGGTAAACCTAATTCACGTTCTTTCGATTTTTCTATTAAAAGTTCTGCCTGTCTTTGATACTCTTTTATCTTCTTTTTATTTACCAAATAGATGTAACTAAGAGTAATGATGATTATAAAACCAACGGATAAACACCAAAATAATAATAAATTCTTATTGTCCAACTCAGCTATTAATTCTTCTTTCTTTTCCAGCAATATGGGAGTATCGTATTTTTTGTAAATTTCTTTGGAGAGATATTGTTTACTGTTATTAATGATGCTGTCTGCGTAAAATAATTTATCAATATATTTCAGTTGTCTTTCCTTATCTCCAGTTTTTTTATAATAATCTATAAGTACTTCGTATCCATCACGTGTGATTGGATAAAAGTCCTTTGAAAGAACTAAGACTGAATCTGCTTTGACAAAATATTTCACAGCGGTTTCTTGCTTATGAGTATCATAATTGATTTTGCCTAAAAAATAGTAGGTAATTGCCAGATTGCCATAATCATTGTTTTTGATGAAACTTTTTTCTGCATCTAAGTGACCTTCAGCAGCTTTTTGATAATTCTTCAAATAATAATTAGCAATCCCAGTAGCAGAGACAAAGTAAGGATAGTGTGTATAATCTTTAAACTTATTGCATTCTTTAATTCCAATATCAATAAAATGTAGAGCATTTTTATATTGTTTGTTTTTACTGTATGAATTTGCTACAGAAAATATAGAACCTATATAGCTTTTAATATCTTTATCTGGTGTATTGATTTTCTGTTTCTGGTAACTGTAATATTCTAAAAAAAGAGGAAGTGCCTCTTTATTTTCATCAGTTGCAGTTTTTAAAATCCCTAGAAGCTTCTTTATATAATATAATTGATCGGGATTTTTATCTTTTGATAATTTTTGTGCAATGATATAATGATCCAGCGCTTCACTATATCTCCAATCGTAATTAAATAGAATGCCTTTTATAATATGTGCTTTTGCAGGATAGTCTTTTGTGTTTACATTTTTAGTAAGATTTAATAATGTATCTGCATAGATTTGTCCGTTTTCGTTCTCTAAACCTTTTGTATGAGCAATCTTGTAATAGCCATCATATATAAGATCATTATTTTTCTCTTTTTTTCCTTTAATTAAAATTGAATTTGCATATAATTCTGCTTTAGTATTGTCAATTCTAAAAACTTTGTCATAAGCTTTCTGTAATTGCTCACTATTTTTATTTTTTAGAGAATCTGGAACACGGAAATGCTTTATACTTTGAGAAAAAAATAAATTAAGACAAAAAAGTAAAAATAATATGGAGTAAAACCTGAACATCTGTGTTTTTCAATGCAAAAGTACATTTTTTTCAGTATTAAATTTTATTTTTTCAATTTTATATAAATGTTGTATTGCCAATATCTTATGTGTTTTAATTTTAGGGTATTGGTAAATTTCGATTCCTTAAAATCCGAAATTGATCAATTCCGATATGCTTGATTTGTAATATTTAAAAATCTCCTGCATCTTTGCTTCAACAAAAAACACAAATGTTTATTTTTTGTATGTGTACAGTACAAAGTATAAATTAGATGCGCTGATCAGCAAAACCCCTGTCAAGGTTTGTGTGACAAAACTTATCAAAAAAAAACAATTAACAATTAAAATTATGAAAAAACAATTCTTTTTATTCGTAGCATTATTAGCTTTCAGTTTTCACTACTGTAACGATAATATTCTTTTTTATAAAAATGATCTTAAAGAGACTAAAATCAATACTATAATCATTCAGAAAAAATACAATGAAAAAGTATATGATTTGAAAGTTTCTATAGGAGAAAACTTTTTAGGGAAAATAACATCTTTCTCTGTTGAAGTTTTAGGCAATGATAATTCTTTAGAAAAAATATTATTATTTAACAAAGAAAATATAAAGAAGAATATTATAACTATTATTTCAAATAAAAATTCTGCAAGAGGAGGCTCAATAGGACCTGTATCAACAGTAGGAAATTGTATTTCAAATTGCACAGGTACATGGCATTGTTATGATCAGCCTACAGAAACAGGTACAGCACTATGTGCATTAGATTGTGTATTAGAATGTAGCGGAGCATAAGATGAAGAACAATATTATACTTTTTCTATTAAGCCTTTCTTTCTCATATCTTGCAAAAGCACAATCATTTGTTGTACAGTATATCTATTCCAAGCATATCATGAAAGACAGTACAAGAATTGTTTCACAGAGTACTTTTTTGAATTTTGAAAAAGATCATTCTACATTTTTTAGTGAAGCACCATATTTAGCTGATTCAATTATAGCAGCAGACGAAAAGTTAGGTAGAAAAATTAATTTTAAAGCTTTGCCCGGCGATTTGCTTGGTTGTTATATTCAAAAAGAACTTTCATCTAAAAAAGTAATTTATTACTCCGATGAGTTTGATGAACACGAGTATAAATACAGCGAGGAACCTAAGCTTATATGGAAAGTAAGCAAAGTAAATAAAGAAATATTGGGATACAAGGTGTTTCTTGCTTACACAAAATATGCAGGAAGAAAATATGAGGCATATTTTACTCCGGAAATCCCTGTTCAGGACGGGCCATATAAATTTTTTGGACTGCCCGGTTTAATTCTCGAGATCTATGATGAAAAAAAAGATCACCATTTTTTGGCGACAGGTATCTCAAAGAAAAAGAAAATTTCTATAAATGATCGGATCTCAAAGAAAAAGTATATTGAAACTTCAAAACCAAAATTCATCGAAATGAGAAAAACCCATATTGAGACACCTCTAAAACGGATGTTTGAGTTGATGGATAATACTCAAACTTATGAAAAAAAAGATGCAAGCGGAAACATCATTGATCTGAGGAAAACATTAAATGAAACACAGAAAAAAATGATTGAAGAATACAAAAATGAAAACAAAATTGAATTTTAAAAACAAAACATTATGAAAAATAACTTTTTAATAGCATTAGCATTTTTATTATTAGGCTTCACTCTGAGTAAAGCAAACAGCAACTATACAGATAGAGATGACAAAGAATATTTCAGCTCTTTTAGGAAAAATGAAGAACCAAAGCATAAGAAATTCAATATTTTGAATAAGAAATCTGAAGTTGCTGGTGAAAATTTTTATGTGATTTACAAAGAAAATTCGCTAGGTGAAGGCTTTTATTTTAAAATTGTATTAGATAAAAACGAAAAACCAATAGCTACTTATTATGCGAATGAAAGTGACAATAAGATTTCAGATTCAACCATTAAAAACCTTCAAAAAGTGATATTTGGACCTGAAAAAGCAACAGATGCTATAGGAGAGACAACTACTCAATGTGTAACAAAATGTCACAGAGCAAATGGATGTTACAGCAAACCAACTTCAACAGGAGTTTTATTATGCTCTGCTGAATGTGGTATTGAGTGTGCTTAGAGAATATAAAAGAAAGTATACTTTATTTATCGAAAAATGTCTATATAGAAGTTTTAATTTCAAATAAACAGACATAATCAGAGGTTTAATATAAAGTTTCAGAAGAATCTTTAATGACGATAAATCGTTAATGAATAATATTAATCGCTCTCTGTACGAGAGCGATTTTCTTTTGAGATTATTCTGGCAATACAGATGAACTTAAAAATTATTTATTATCTTCATAAAGTAATAAACCAAATCACCACATGAATTTCGACAAACTCATAGACCACTTCAGACTCGATAGGCAGGAATTCTATTTCCAGTTCAATTCTCATCCCAATTATCCTTCGGCACTGGCTTTCAGTGACACCCTGAATTTTTTAGGGATAAAAAATGATGCGTATGAATTAGACAAGGAATATTGGGAAGAATTGCCGGATGAATTTATGGCTTTGGTTAATGACTCATTTTCTCTGGTAAAAAAGAAAGGAAATGATTTTACCATTTATTCAGATAAAATCAGGAATCTGAGCAAGAAAGAATTGTATGAAAATTCCGGTGATTTTGTGTTGCTTTTTGAGAAAACAGAACATGTAAAAACTACAGCGTTTTTCAATTTTAAGCCGTTTATTTATTTGATTTTCGGGATTGTCATCCTTTTTTCATTGATTCAGCTTACGTGGTACGAGAGTCTTTTTAATATTTTGTCTTTGGCCGGTGTTTATATTTCAATAGAACTTTTTAATCAGAAATTCGGTCAGGAATCTGCTGTCGTCAGCAATATTTGTGGCGGAGGATCAGGTAACATCTCTCAAAGCGCATGTTCGAAGATTTTTTCTTCAGATAAAACAGATGTTTTAGGGTTAAAGCTTTCAGATCTTAGCTTAATTTATTTCCTCGGAATCAGTTTTATAGGACTTCTGTTCCCGGATGCTCAGTTCGTTTTACGAGTTTTGGCTCTGATCTCTGTTCTGGTGATTGTATATTCATTTTATATTCAGGCTTTTGTGGAAAAATCATTGTGCCGGATTTGCCTGGTCATTATTTTTATTTTGCTGGCTCAGATCACGATCAGCACTTTATTTTTTACCTGGGGAATGTCTTTAGCAATTATTTTTGTTGTAGCGATATTATTCATTTCTTTATTTATTACTGTTGCTTATTTAAGTAATCTTCTGAAGCAGAAAGAAGAACTCAAAAAATCCAATGCAAAAAATCTCAGGTTTAAAAGAAATTATGATCTGTTCAAAAGAGAACTTTTAGACAAAGAAAAAATTGAGTTTACAGACAAGCAAACGTTTTTCTTAGGAAACAGGGATGCCAAACTTCATATTGCGGTCGTTTCTAATCCGTATTGCGGCTTCTGCAAAGATGCGCATAAGATTGTAGAAGATCTGCTGGCACAATATCCGGAAGATATTTCTGCGCAGATGAGGTTTAATTATTCAGGCGAAAGAGCTGACGAAAAATACACCCGGCTGATCTTAGATTTTTTGAGCATTTACCAAAACAAATCACAAAAAGAATTTTTAAATTCTGTTGATACATGGTTTAAAAATAAGGATGAGAGTGAAATCAGGAGAAAATCGGGAACAGAAAATACTGAAGATCTTACAGAAATTACTCAGATGACTGCAGAAAACAGTGCTGCCGGAATTACTTTCACACCCGTCTTTATCATCAATGGTTATCAGTTTCCTGATAAATATGACCGTGAAGATATTCATTATTTTATAAGTGAAATGATTGAAGATGAAGATTTTCTGTCCTGATCATTTTCCATTTAATTTAAATTGATTAATTTTAAATTGATTAAAAAAGCGTGATCCGAAAAGCTTAAAAAGAGTAGGAAATTACCAAATTCAATTTTTATGAAAAATTTAAAGAAAATCAACCGACAGGAAATGAAAACGATTCAGGGTGGTCTCACTTGCAAAGGTAGTCAACTTTGCCTGATCGACGGAAAATGGAAATGCACCGCTTACGACGGATGTGGCGGAGGAAATCAGCCATAATTTAATCATCAAATCAAACTAAATCAAATCAAAATCATTATTATGAAAAATTTAAAAAAAGTATCAAGAAATCAGATGAAAGACATTAATGGTGGAGCTATAGGCTGCTCTCAGGCATGCTGTCCTCCTCCGGGAATAAAACGATGCCCTAATGTTATTTGTATTGTACCATGTCCCGTAGAATCTTAAAAAATAGTTTTATGAAAAATTTGAAAAAATTAGCAAGAAACGAAATGAAAGATATTTCGGGATCAGGACCAATCCGCATCGGTTGCTCAACAGCTTGCTGTCCTACAGATGGCAGACCGAGATGTCCGAAAATTTACTGTACGGATGTTGTTTGTCCGCAGTATGTGTAGAGGATTTTAGCAACAATTCATTTTTCGTCTAATATCTGAAAAATTATTTACAAAAAAAGAGACTGTTTATCAGTCTCTTTTTTTGTAATAATATTATGCTAATTTTTGTTCTAGAATTTTAATTTTTTCTTTCAAGATTTTTAATTCTTCTTTTAAGCTGATAACATTTATATCGATATGATCCTCATAGATTTCATCAACTTCAACATCTAAAAGTTTTGAAATTCTTTGCCATTCCAGATCAGTCATTTTTATCTTTCCAGATTCTCTTTTTTGATATTGGGTTTGGCTTATTTTAAGATAGATGGCAATATCATTTTGTGAAATTTTCTTTGCTTTACGGGCAATGATTAGTTTTTCTTTCTTCATTTGGATGTTTGTGTTCTTACAACGAATTTATGAATAATTTTCTTATGTCCAAAAATATAGGCTATAAAAAACAATAATTTCTATTCTTTTTGGTGAATTATGTTCTGTAGATTTGTCAAGTCAATAGTGATGAAAAATTTTTTAAAAAATGTTAAGTTAAAATTTTTTAAAAACTTAAAAAATGAAAACTGTTCAGCTGGAAGCTTAAATTCTGCACTTACCTTTTTTATTTTTCTAAAGTTATACTTTCGATATACTTAAAAAGAAATTGAAAAATTGAACAACTCAAGATTCATATAAATAATCTAAGTAACCGTTTTATTCAATTTAAAATTAATGAATTTAGAAGATGGCTACTTATATTTTTATTTTAAATTTTTCATATCTATTTCAGATAAATATATTTTTTATCGAACAAAAGTCATAAAGATAATTATAGATTTAAACTGATTAATAATAATATAATTATGAATAATAAATTAATTAATTTGATATTAATCATATTGGTGAATATGGTAGTAAGTTGTAAGAATAATATTACAGATCATGAAAAAAAAGATATTAAAAATGATTTAGATCGAATGTATAAGATAGATCAAATTGCCGCCTTTATCCCTGAAGGAAAATATAAAAATTATACTCAGCAGCAATGGGAAACTTTTAAGGATAGCGTTTTTACAAAGAATACACTACAAGCAAAAAAAATATTTGACAAATATGGCTATCCTGGTTTCAGCTTATTAGATAAAGAAAAAGAAGCTAAATTTTGGGCAATAATACAACATTCTGATAAGTTTCCACGTTTTCAAGAAAAAGTTTTAAGATCGTTGAAAAAACAGATTAAGAAAAATAATGCGTCTCCTGAGCATTATGCATTATTATATGATCGAATTAAAGTGAAAAAAAATGAAAAGCAACTTTTTGGAACACAGTTAGATTATAAATCGAATGGACAAGCTATTCCGAAAATTGGTTTGATGGATAGTGTAAATATAGATAAGCTAAGGAAACAATACCATTTAGAGCCTCTTAAAGAATATTTAAATTTCATGACTGAAAGACATTTTCAAATGAATAAAAATATTTTTGCAAAAGAAGGTATCATAGAGCCTATACTCTATAAGTAGATCACAATCTTATAATCCCAAGGACAATTAATTGAAAGTTTTGAAAGAGTAATTTTCTTTTGACAGCCGTTTTGTGCTCAAAAATAAAAAAACAGAATCTTCCATAATAAAAAAAGAAATTTATGAAAAAATTAGAAAAGTTACAAAGCAAAGCCATTAATAAGGCAAGTTTGAAGTTTTTTTCTGGTGCTTTAGCGGCAATAACCTCGCTTGAAGCAGATGGAAAAACTTACGTAAGTACGGGATGTGTTAGTACAGGTAATACAGGTGTATATGATTGTCCCGATCATAACTGGGATAAATAATAAATAAAAATTATTGTTATGAAAAAATTAGAAAACTTACAAAGTAAAAGTATCAAAAAATCAAATCTTAAACATTTCGTAGGTGCATTAAGAGCTATAACAGAGTTAACAGATGCAACATTAACATTTGTTGATACAAATTGTACAACCACAGGAAAGAATGGTTCAATCGACTGTGAAGATTCTGGAGGAAAAGACGCAGATAAATAATAAAATAATCCTTGGAAGATTCTGTAACTGGAGTATGAAAATACTCCAGTTTTTAAAATAATTTAATTATATATGTAATGATTTTAATTTTTAGCCAAGCCGAATTTGAATATACTACCGATGTAATTTACGAATGGATTGTACATTTAGGAGGAAACGTAAGAAGAGTTAATGGAAGAAGCTTAATGGAAAGTAAAAACTTCAAAATATCTTTTTCTTCTTCAGACAGAGACTTAACTTTAAATGACATAAATCCTGATGATGTAAGTATTATATGGTATAGACGATGGATGGGACAATATTCATTCGATAAGAAGAATGATGTAAATATCTTTTTAAAAAGAGAGTTTCACTCTCTGTCACAATACTTTTTTTCCTGCTTCAGTACAGATAAATGGTACAATAAAGATAGTTACCAAAAAGATTACGCTTCAAAATCTGAGCAATTATTTTTCGCAAATAAAAATGGGTTCAAAATTCCTACAACCATTATCACTACAAGTAAAAAAGAATTATTAAAGTTTATTGAACAACATAATTCTGTTATTATGAAGCCAATTGGTGATATTGATACTTTCCATGACAAAGTTCAAAAGAAAAATTTAGCTCCATTTACGGAACGAGTTGACAAATGCATACTTAGTGAACTAAAAGATACCTTTTTTCCTACTCTTTTTCAGAGAGAGATAAAAAAGAAACTTGAAATTAGAGTGTTTTTTGACAAGGGAGATATTTACAGCATGGCTATATTTTCCGCGGCAAACAAGGAAACAGAAATTGATTTCCGTCAATATGATAATCAACTACCTAACCGAAATGTTCCCTTTCGTCTTACTACTAAAGAAGAAAAAAAAATAAAAAAATTCATGAAAGATGTAGACCTCCAAACTGGATCATTAGATTTGATTTTTGATTTAAATAATGAATTGTATTTCTTAGAAGTTAATCCACTTGGACAATTTGGAATGGTGTCATCTCCATGCAATTACAATATAGAAAAAGCAATTGCAGAAAAATTAATACTAATAGATAATGAAAAAAATAAAAATACCACTTTTAAAAAAAATGAAGCCCGTTAAAGGGGGAAGTGCAATTATTATAAAATCAGACAGACATAATTCTTTACAGACGTTTAGTCTATTATTTTATAAACCCATAAGTAAATTTAAAATAAAAGACCCAAAGTGAAAAAGTATATATATTTATTTTCTTCTTGCGTACCTGTTAAAGGAGCTTCCCAAAGTTTAATTTGTGATTTACAAAGAAAAGACTTTGAATTTATACCTAATAGTCTTTTTGATATATTAACTGATTTAAATAATGGAAGAGAGTTAAACACAATCAGATCAAAATATAAGGACAAGGACGATATTGAAACTTTTGATTCATATATTGAATTCTTATTAGAGAAAGAGTTTATTTTTATTGATAATTCTCTACTAATAGATCGATTCCCCAAAATTAATTTTGATTTTAAAATTCCAGCTGTTATTAGCAATTCAATTCTTGATATTCCAGCTGAATATAATCTTAATAATATAAAAAATACAGTTAAACAGCTTGACCAATTGGGTTGTGAATCAATTGAAATACGATTTTTGGGTGACTTCTATCAAAGCTATACTGATATTTTAAGATTATTTGAGACTTCAGGTATTAGATCTATAAAAATTATGCTGAATTATTTTGATTTTAGTGATGATTTCTTTTTAATGATTGAAGAAAAATATAGCAGAATTCGAGAAGTATATATATATAATTCTCCAGATGAAATGCTCGAAATTGAAACAAGAATGATGCTGATTTATTTTCTACAGGATACTACATTTTCTATAAAATCTTGTGGTTTTATTTCTGATTTTTATTTTTCTGTAAATATTAAAACATTTAGTGAGAGTAGTAAATACAATTCGTGTCTCCATAAAAAGATTTCAATAGATTCTGAAGGTAACATTAAAAACTGCCCTTCGATGCCACAAAGCTTTGGTAATATAAAAGATACAACCTTAGAAGAAGCGTTAAACCATGAAGATTTCAAAAAATATTGGAATCTTACAAAGGACAAAATAGAAGTTTGCAAAGATTGTGAGTTTCGTTATATTTGTACAGATTGCAGAGCTTATACTGAGAGAACACATGAAGATAAAGAAGGATTAGACACTTCAAAGCCTTTAAAATGTGGCTATAATCCTTACACCGGAGATTGGGAAGAATGGAGTACCAACCCACTTAAAGAGAAAGCGATAAAGTATTATGGGATGCAAGACTTAGTTAAGAAAAATTAAATCACGATTAATTGGCAAAAAAATTCCCTTTTTACCTTCAACCGGATTCCAAAGATTGCGGTCCCACATGCCTCAGAATAGTCAGCAAACATTACGGAAAAAGTATTTCGTTACAGCAAATCCGTAACCTTTCAGAAACGACAAGAGAGGGAAGTAGTCTGCTTGGTTTAAGTGATGCTGCAGAAGATTTGGGCTTCCGTTCTTTGGGTGTACAGATAGACTTTAATACGTTGGCTGAAGAAGTCCCGTTCCCGTGTATTGTACACTGGAACAAGAATCATTTTGTAGTTGTTTATAAAATTGATAAAAATAACATTGTTTACATTTCAGATCCGAGTTATGGTTTGATTACCTACACAAGAGAAGAATTTATTAAACGATGGATTGGCGAAAATGCCAACGAAAACACAGAAGAAGGAATCGTATTGATCCTTGAGACGACTCCCGCATTTTTTCAAACTGAATTTGACGATCAGGAAAGTAAAGCCAGTTTTTCTTTTCTTTCAAAATATTTGTTGAAATACAAATCACTTATCGTTCAGTTGGCGGTGGGTTTATTAGCGGGAAGTTTACTTTCTTTGATTCTTCCTTTCCTTACCCAAAGTATTGTAGATGTGGGAATTCAAAATCAGGATCTGAATTTCATTTACCTTGTCTTATTGGCTCAAATAATGCTTTTCTTAGGAAGAATGGGAATTGAGGTTATCCGAAGCTGGATTTTACTGCACCTGTCCACCAGAATCAATATCTCGATCATCTCCGATTTCTTTATCAAATTAATGAAGCTTCCGATCAGCTTTTTTGATACGAGAATGACTGGAGACATCATGCAGAGAATCAATGATCATCACAGAATCGAGCAGCTTCTGACGAATTCTTCTTTAAACACCTTGTTTTCACTCGTCAATCTGATCATTTTCAGCATCGTTTTACTGTTTTATGATTACAGATTATTTGTTGTTTATCTTGTCGGAGCGATTTTATATATCGGATGGATCACTTTTTTCCTCGGAAAACGAAAAGAACTCGATTATAAAAGATTTTCACAGGTTTCCCAGGAACAAAGCAAAGTGATTGAATTAATCAACGGGATGCAGGAAATCAAAATGTACAACGCCGAAAAACAGAAACGCTGGGATTGGGAGTTTCTTCAGGTTAAATTGTTTAAACTCAGAATCAAATCTCTATCACTGGAGCAATGGCAATCTGTCGGCGGAAATTTTATCAATCAGATGAAAGATATTTTGGTAAGCTTTCTTTCTGCTAAACTTGTGTTGGAAGGAAAACTTACTTTGGGGATGATGCTTTCCGTACAGTATATTATCGGACAATTAAACAGCCCTTTATTACAGCTCATTGACTTTATCAAGCAAACTCAGGATGCCAAAATTTCTTTGGAAAGATTGGGCGAAATTCATGATAAGGAAGATGAAGAAAGCAAAGATGAGCAATATGCCACCGAAGTTCCGGAAAAAGATATTGAAATCAATAATATGTCTTTCAGATACATCGGTTCGGATGTTCCGGTTTTTGAAAATTTAAGCTTAAATATTCCTTATCAAAAAACTACAGCAATCGTCGGAGCCAGCGGAAGCGGAAAAACAACCCTTCTAAAATTATTAATGAAATTTTATGAACCCAATGAGGGCGAAATAAAAATTGGAAATACCCAGATGAAAAATATTTCGCCAAGATTCTGGAGAGATCAGTGCGGTGTTGTGATGCAGGAAGGATATGTTTTCAATGACACAATTGCCAATAATATTGCTGTAGGTGAAGATTATGTAGATAAAACAAAACTGAGAAAAGCAGTAGAAATCGCTAATATCAAAGATTTTATTGAAGGGTTGCCATTAAGTTATAATACAAAAATAGGTAATGAAGGTCTGGGCGTAAGTGGCGGACAAAAACAAAGGCTTTTTATCGCAAGAGCAGTTTACAAGTCCCCGGAATATATTTTCTTTGACGAAGCTACCAGTGCTTTAGATGCAAATAATGAAAAAATAATCATGGAAAATCTCGAGCAGTTTTTTGAAGGTAAAACGGCCATTGTGATTGCTCACAGATTGTCAACCGTAAAACATGCCGATAAAATTATCGTTTTAGATAAAGGTAAAGTTGTCGAAGAAGGAAATCATGCGGAATTGGTATCTTTAAAAGGTGAATATTACAGACTCGTTAAAAATCAGTTGGAACTTGGAAACTAAAAAAGATATCTTAGATAATATTGAACTCCGCTCAGAAAGCGTACAGGATATTCTTACAGAACCGCCACATTGGATGTTCCGTTGGGGAAACACGATTATACTAATCATTTTATTAATGATTCTTGCAATGAGCTATATTATCAAGTATCCGGAATTTGTTCCGGCGCCTATTGTGGTAACTTCAAAAAATCCTCCTGAAAAAATTGAAGCCAGAAGCAGCTCAAAGATTGAGAAAATATTCATTAAAGATCATCAGAAAGTCAAAAAAGGAGATGTATTGCTGGTATTACAGTCTACAGCCAATTATCAGGATGTTTTAAAACTAAAAAAACTCGTAGATTCCATCGCTTCGGATCAGCTGCTTTCTTTTCCCGTGAACGAAGCTTCTCATTATAAGCTAGGCGAGCTTCAGGGCGATTATAATAGTTTTGCCAAAGCTTTTCAGGACGAGAATTTATTTACCAGGCTGCAGCCTTATGCCCCGGAAAGCATTGCGGCCAATCAAAGTATTTTCGAATCAAGAAACAGGATAACCACCTTACGACAGCAAAGAAATCTTGAAGCGGCAAAAACTGAGTTGACACGCAAGAATTATCAGCGGTCTCAAGAATTATTCAATCAGGGAGTGATTGCAGCTGTCGAACTGGAGGGTGAAAAATTAAAATATCTTCAGGCTCAGCAGAATTTAGAAAATATCAATATTTCTATGTCTCAATTACAGGAAAGCATTTCAAATTTCAACAAAACAAAAAGCGGAACAGCAATCAACACTGAAAAAGATAAAATTAATTATTCTTCTCAGACTCTGCAGTTGTTTGAACAGCTGAGAAAATCTCTCAAACAGTGGGAACAAAACTACCTTATTATTTCTTCTACCGATGGAATGGCGAGTTTTCAGCAGTTTTACGGTGAAAATCAATTCGTAAAAGCAGGAGATCCTATATTGTCAATATTACCTGATCATACGGATGAATTGGTTGGAAGAATGTCTGTTCCGACAGTTAATTCGGGGAAAATTATTCAAGGAGAAAAAGTATTGATCAAGTTAGATAATTACCGTTTCCAGGAATACGGAATCATTGAAGGAAAAGTGCAGAATATCTCACTGATTCCCGATGACAAAGGAAATTATTATGTAGATGTTGTGCTGCCTAAAGGTTTAAAAACCTCTTACAATAAAACCCTGAAGTTTGATAAAGAACTAAGAGGAAATGCGGAAATCGTTACTCAGGATCTTAGATTGATTGAGCGGTTTTTCTACCAGATCAGAAAATTGCTGGGATATCAGTCATAAATTCGAATAATAGGTCAAAAAAATTTGTGAAAATCTATGGGAAGATTTACTCTCCGTAGATTTCACAGATTTTCACAGATGATATTTTGAAAATAAAAAACCGAACTCAAAAGTCCGGTTTTAAAATTATTTTTTAATCAATCCCAATTCAATTAATCTTTCGTGTAAAAACTCTCCTGCGGTTGTATCTTCATACAATTTCGGATGATTTTCATCTACACAGTTTTCAAGTGCATTTAGCGACATTTCGCTTACCGGATGCATAAAGAAAGGAATAGAATATCTTGAAGTTCCCCACATTTCTCTTGGCGGATTGACTACCCTGTGAATCGTAGATTTCAATTTGTTGTTGGTATGTCTCGAAAGCATATCTCCCACGTTGATCATCAATTCGTCAGGTTCTGCAATCGCATCGATCCATTCGCCTTTATGATTTTGAACCTGAAGACCTTTCCCTTGAGAGCCCATCAAAAGAGTGATCAGGTTGATGTCTCCATGAGCTGCTGCTCTTACCGCATCATCAGGTTCCTGAGTGATCGGCGGATAATGGATGGGCCTTAAAATAGAGTTTCCTTCTGCAATTTTATTATCAAAATAAAATTCATCCAGACCCAGATACAACGCCAAAGCTCTCAAAACATATTTCCCTGTTTTTTCAAGCATTTGATACGTTTCCTTACCTACTTCATTAAACTTTGGAAGCTCTTCTACGATAACATTGTCGGGATACTGGCTTTTGTATTTTGAGTCATCCGAAACATACTGTCCGAAATGCCAAAACTCTTTCAAATCACCTTTTTTAAATCCTTTTGCGGTTTCTTTTCCGAAACCTACATAGCCTCTCTGTCCTCCAATTCCCGAGATCTCGTACTTTTGTTTGGTTTCTGTGGGAAGTTCAAAGAAGTTTTTTACTTCTCCATAAAGATCATCTACGAGTTTGTCATCCAGGAAATGTCCTTTTAAGGCAACAAAACCAATTTCTTCGTAAGCTTTTCCGATTTCATTTACAAATTTCTGTTTGCGTTCCGGGTCACCCGAAAGGAAATCACGCAGGTCTACACTAGGTATTTTATCCATTTTATAGAAATTTTACGTGGGGCTAATTTACAGATTTTTGTTTATTGATCTACTGCATTTTCCAATTCTTCTATTATTTTATCCATTACCTCTTGAGTGGTTAAATATAAAATATCATTATTTGCATCATTGTAATTCTCATTTTTATCTTGAACTAACAATTTTGTCATATCTGGAACTTCATCTTTAAAATTCAAACGAATACAACCTCCGTAACCTTTTGGAATAATTCCTATATTATCATTCTTTTTTAATGATAAAAAGTCTATTTCACAATCTGTCTTTTGATAATTTTTAGGTTCTTTTCTATTATAAATAACGTTATATTTTGTTCCCAAAATTATATCATTATCATTGCTGTAATTTTCCACATAAATAGAAGTGTTTCTATTTATTGGATTTAACTCATATTTAGAAATATCATTGTTAGAATACATCCTATGAAACGCAAGAAATGGATATTTATTGATGAAATCTTCACGAATATTGTCGTATAAATCATTTGTAATTGCTGTCATATTAATTTAAGTTTTTATTTAATAGCTTTTTTATAAAATTCTAATGCTTCTTTGGGAGTTAGTTTTTTTGTGTTTTCTAACAAAAATAAGCTATTTGGAAATCCATCTTTGGTGATTTTAGCAGGAATATCTAATCCATACATTTCATTCAATAATTTTCTTGCATCTTCAATAGGAATCTCTTTTACAGCAAAAGTAGATAAATTTTCTGGCGAAGTGTTGACAATAGCTTCTAATTCTAAATCAAATCTGTACTGATTTGCTGATTGTAAATTTAAACCTTTTAAATTTTTTGGTACATAAACTTGTAAAACTCCCTTTGTTCCTGGTTTGGATGATGATTCTATACCAAAAATAACAGCTCTTATCGGATCTGTAGAAGTTGAAGCCCCATATTCTATTGAGTTAAGATTTCCTGTAAAGATTTCTCCATTTATACTTTTAGTTGTTCCTCTGAAAAGTGCCTGTATTCCTACTTTTTCCAAATCTTCTGCCATTACATTCTGATCTACTTTTCCTAAGAATTCTATAAGTTCTTCTACGGTTTTTATTTTTCTACCACTTAAAATCCTTGATAAAATAGTTGCTCCTCTTGCAATTCCTGCTCCTACTTCTGGTAGTAACCCTGAAGCAATATTATTAAGAATTATCCAAAATTCTTCGTCTATTTTTTTATTAGTAAAATATTCAGCAACAAAGCATGGGATATGTAAATCTTTTCCATCTAATACAATTTTTATAGGACTAAAAGGCAACTCAATTTTATTTCCGATTTCCTTTTCATTATATGGCATTACAATAGAAGTGTTATCATACCCAAATAACGCTGTTCCGACTCTATATTTTTTTTCTTTTTCCAGATAATATGCAAAACCAGTATACCTTATATATGGATCATTAACATCATCAGAAGGTTTATAATCTTTATAATCAATATCAAATTTCCATGCTTGTTCAAGTTCTTTAATTGCCCAGTTTTTATAGCCAATTCTCGAAAAAGTAGTAATTAATTCCTCAATATATTTATTATTAAATTTTTCAAATACTTTACGGACAGGTTCAGGATTTTTATTAATTTGATTGTACCACCAGTTTGGATTTTTTACTCCCTTCAGTAAGTTAATAACTGAAAGATTTTCATTTGTCCCAGATGCATTAATAGCTTTTTCAGAAAGGGAAACAAAATCTTTCCAAAGCATTTCATCAGTAAGAACTTCCAAAACAAAATCAGGAATATTTTCATATAAACCATCAATAATATCAGGATTGTTTTTGGCGGTTGCAAAAAAATCAAGATAATAACGAATAATAGATTTTTTCACTGATTCCACATTAGAATCTCCCTTGACAATTCGTAAAAACTCTATAAATGTGTCGACATTTGACGTAAAGAGTTTAATCGCTACATATTCATCGTTTAGCTTAAAATCTGTGGGATTGGATGTTTGCTTAGTTTCTGTATCTTGAAATTTTTTATCTTCTCCATCTTTATAGATGAAATTTAGATTATAACTTACCTTATAATTGTCAAAATAGATCCCAAACGTGTAAGAATTGCTTAATAAATTCTTTCTGGTATTCAATTTGGCTAAGTCAAAAGTTGCCTGAACTTCTTGCTCTCCTTTTTTATAAACAAAAGGATTGTTGTTTTTAATACTACTGAATACAGGAATACCCATTGAAGACGAACCTGAATAAATAGTTTTGTCTCCTAAAAAGTAAATTTCTGGATCAAATAAAAATGCTTCTATCAACCCTAATTTCCCTTTTAAATGTTCTGCAAGAAGGTCATAATTAATTCCACCTGTATAAAAATCTTCGGATAATGCATCGTAATCTTCAGTAGTAGGTTTGTAAAAAGCACTTTTCTTTCCAAAAGGTGTATTTAATGCATATTCATTAGAAATTTCATCAAATGTTTTGCTGGTTCTTATTTCTGCAAAAGGGTCTTTTCCTTTGCCTAATATTCCTCTGTTTAAATCTTCAAAGGAGATGATTTTAAACTCTGAGAGATCATCACTCCATTCATCATCAAATAGTTTCATATGTTATTTTTGAAATTAATATTTTTCTAATATTTCTAAAAACAAAACTAATTCTAGAATACGACAAAACTCGTCGTAATAAAATTTACTTTAAGAACTCAACAAAAACCACTAATTTTGTCGCATGAAAAAATATTCCTCCAAGAGAAGTATTCAGGTACTTGCCAATCTTTTTCAGCAATACAATATTTTAGACTTTGTCATATCTCCGGGATCTCGAAACGCTCCTTTGGCGATTCATTTTTCGGAAGTGGATGATTTCAACTGTTTCAGTATTGTTGACGAAAGAAGTGCGGCATTTGTAGCTCTTGGAATGGCAAAAAGTGAGAAAAAACCGGTTGCAATTACATGTACAAGCGGTTCTGCTGCGGCAAATTATTATCCCGCAGTGACCGAAGCTTTTTATTCAAACGTTCCGATGTTGATTTTGACGGCAGACCGACCTACGGATTATGTTGATTTGTTTGACGGACAAACCATCAGGCAGAAAAATCTGTATCATCAGCATTCGTACGGCGACTTTGAATTGGTGGAAGACAGTAAAGATGATGCGGAAAACATCAATTCTGATATTATAAAGAAAGCGATTGAGCTTTGTTTTGAAAAACAGGGTCCAGTGCATATCAATATTCCCTTGGAGGAACCTTTGTATGACCTCGTTTCTGAATTACCGACTTTTCCGGAGGTTGAAAAAACAATTAAGAAAAAAGAATACGAGATTCCGTCAAATTTAGTAGCCGACTGGAATACTTCCCAGAGAATCATGATTCTCATAGGAACCAGAGATTACAGCCCAGAATTGGAAAATCAGCTGACGCAGCTTGTAAAAAATCATTCTGTTGTCGTTTTGAGTGAGGCAAATTCAAATGTATATCATGAAAAGTTTTTCAGACATATCGACCGTTACATTTTTGGTTTTTCTGAAGAAGATTTTAAAACTTATGCTCCGGATTTGCTGATTACCATCGGGCAAAACGTGGTTTCAAAAAAAGTAAAGCAGTTTTTGAGAAATGCACATCCGAAACAACATTGGCATTTGGATGAGGTTTGGCAGCCCGATACTTATTTTTCTTTGACACAAAAAATAGAAATTAAGCCGGAGGTTTTCTTTTCAAAATTATTAAATTTCATCAACTTAGAACCAAAACCTTACTTTAATTTATGGGATGTTTTAAGGGATAAAAAAGATAAAAAGCATCATGATTTTTTAAATCTGGTAGAGTTTTCAGATTTTTATTTTTTCAATAAAGCTTCACAGAGCATTCCTGAAAACTATAATATTCATTTTAGCAACAGCTCGGCGATCCGTTATGCGCAGCTATTTGATTTCGGGAAGCGAAAAATGTACTGCAACCGAGGAACCAGCGGAATCGACGGCTCAACTTCCACCGCTATGGGTTTTGCAATTAAAAATGCAAATCCGACTGTGTTGATTACGGGAGATTTGAGCTTTTTCTACGATATAAATGGGCTTTGGAATCAATATATTCCGCCTTTTACAAGAATCATTATTTTTAATAATGGGGAAGGGAATATTTTTAAGATTATTCCCGGGCCGGGAAATGCCAATTCAAATGCAGTAGATGAATTTATCTCAACAAAACATCATAAAAATGGAGAGTTTTTAGCCAAACATTTCGGATTTACTTATGTAAAAGTTGACGACGACGGAGCGCTCGACAGGGTTTTTGATAATTTCTTTAAGCCTGATGTACAGCCAAAAATAATGGAAGTCAACACCCAAGGGAAGAATAACGCAGATACACAGAAGGCTTATTTTAATTTTTTAAAGGATAGCTGAGAAATATTGAACCATTAAGAAAGTTAACCAGTTAAGATTGGTTAAGAAAAATCTATAGATTTCTAAGTATGAATCTTCTAAACTCTTTAAAAATCTTAATGATAAAAAAAAGCAGGTTTATTTAAAATTATAAATCTGCTTAATTCGTTTAATCTGCGAGAATATTTAATTTACATATCCAAATAATCATCATTCCCCGGAAGATTGGTAATTTTCGAAATCGGATAAATAAACATATCGTCAAAGTCATTCAACGCATTAATCAACTGAAAATGTGAGAATTCCTTGATGTTTTGTAAAGTGATTTCTGCTTCTTTGATTTTCTTTTTCTTTAAAAGGTGCTGTCTTTGAACTCCGTTTAAAAGATAAGTTGAAGGCGTAAACCAATCTTTTCCTTTTTGGAATAAAAGATTGGAAAAAGAAGTGTCTGTGATGTGGTTGTTTTTCACGATGATGATTTCCTCAGCTTTAGATTTCATCTTCATTTTTTCCAGCTCTTTACGATCTTCAAACTTAAAGGAATAGTCGTAAATATTGTTCTCAACCAATTGAAAGTCATTGATTTCAGGAATGGCATAAGGAATCATCATGGTTCTGAATTTCTTGTCCAGATCATAGGTGAGCCTTAGTTTATACAATCCGTCTTCATCATGATTCAGGTTTTTGAAGATTTTTTCCAAATCGATAGAACCTTCTTTCCCAAAATGGGCAAAAGTATCATTGACACGTTTTTGGTGAAATTCCAGCAGGAACAATTCCTGATCTTCTACTTTAATACTTTCAATGAATTGGGACATAGATTTTGTTTTTCATTTCCTGATACTCGTCTTCTAATTTGCTCATGTGTGTAATTCCGCCGCCACTTTTGAAATAAAGATGATCGCCCTCTTTTTCTATAAAGCGGATCATCACACAACTATCTAGATTTTCACCATCAAACCATCCGCAGACTCCGGTGTAAAAACCTCTGTCAAAATCTTCAGCTTCTAAGATGATTTCTAAAGTTTTAGGTTTTGGCGCACCTAAAATAGATCCTGCAGGCAAAAGTTTTTGCATAATGCTTCCCACTTTTCCTTTAAATTCAGTTTTTAAACTTCCCGAAATCTCAGAACTCATGGCGTACAAATCTTTTTGGTGAGTCTTTAGAAAATCAATATACTGAAATTTATCAACTTTCACATCATCTGCTACCATGCTGAGATCATTTCTAAGTAAATCTACCACAGTGTAATGTTCGGCTTTTTCTTTTTTGTCATTCTTCAAAACATCTGCTGCATTCTCTAGAGATGCATCAATAGTGCCTTTCATGGGATACGTGAAGATTGTATCACTGATTATCTTGACGAAAGTTTCAGGAGAAAAAAATACGAAAAAATCTTTATATAAAACCTTGTATTTTGCCTTAGAATGATGAAAGATTTCTTCTAAACTCAGATTGGTGTCAATTTTTGTTTTTCGCGTATAATTGGTAAGATACGAATTTCCTAGACGAATATTTTTCTGTACATGGTCAAAGCCTTTTTTAAAGCTTTCGAGTGATTCAGGATAAGATTTTAATTCTGCTTTTTTAGTTAACGCTTCCTGTATATTAGTGTTTGAAAAAGACTGAAAATCAATTAAAAGGCTGTTTTTTTTAATTTCATGCTCTTTGAAAATTTCAACATTGTCAACTAAGAAATCTATCATAAAGAAAAAGGGAACTTTCTTGATTGAAAGTTCGTCCATTTGAATAAATTTTTGATGATTCGCAGAAAACATTTCGCAAAAGTAGTTATTGATGATTACTTTTGCACAAAATATTTTCAATGCAGGAGAAATATCCACAAAAACCGGGGCTCGACTTTATCTTAAAACAGGCATTTTATTACTGGAACAGAACATTGCTCTTTCAGGTAATGTTTTCAATTATCTATTTTGCAGTATTTTTTACAGCATTTTTTTTCTTTTTAGATTATTATGAGATTTCTTCATACAATGCCGAACTTATAGATGCATTTAGACAAGGTCAGGAGGCTTATCTTGAGCAGATTCAAAAAATGAGTACGACAGAAAATGTTATTTATTTTGACTACGCATTTTCAGGAATTTTAATATTTCTTTATCCTTTAAATTTAGGATTTTTTCAAATTTATAGAAAGATAGATTTAAAGGAACCAATAAGTTTAGGTGATTTATTTGCGGGATACAATGGTTTAAACTTTTTCCGGTATGTCAGCTATTTTCTTTTTTGGTTTATGTTTTTCAGATTAACTACGGTTACGGTGATTGTTCCTATTTTTTGGGTAATGGTAACACTTTTTGTCGCTCCACTAATGTTTTTCCAGAACAAAACAATATTTGAAGCCGTTTCTATGAACTGGAAAATATTAAAAACAAATTTCCTAGAAATGTTGATCTGCGTGATTGTTGCTTTTATTTTCAGATACATTGGTTTTGCACTTTTCTTCGTTGGAATACTATTTACTTTTCCTTTTTGGAATGCAATGATTTACTCACTTTACAAGACAATTTTTAAAGAAGAAAATTAAAGTTTTGAATGGTAATGCTTTTGTTCTCAAAAAAAATTAAATTTGAGAAACATTAAAAAACAATACCATGTCCGACTTTAACGAATTTGACCAGCAGGGTTCCGTTCCAAACAGAGATACGGGATCTATTATTTCGCACGCATTTGAAATGTATAAAGGCGTTATTCTCTATGCATTAGTAGTTTCCATTCTTTTTTTTATTGGAGATTTGATTATACAAGCTGTATCAAAATACAATATGTGGGGTTCCTTTCGTGATTTCAGAGATCTTGACGGTGATTACTCAAATTATAGCTGGAATAGACCGGGATTGTCACTGTATTATACATTTTCAGGCATTTTGGGAATTTTTCTTTCACCTTTATACGTTGGCTTAATCTATATAACCAATAAATTTAATACTAAAGTTCATATTGAGTTTTCAGACCTTTTTATAGGCTATCGTCAGAATCTGGGAAATATTCTTTTATATAGTTTGCTCACAAATATCATTTTGTGGATTTCACTTGCCATGTGCATTATTCCTGTTTTCTTTGTATTTCCGCTGTTTTTGATTGGTTATCCAATTTTATTATTTGAAAATTTGTCTGCAGTTGATGCCCTGAGCAAAACCTATCATATTGCTAAAGAAAATTACGGAGTATTTTTAGGATCAGCTATTTTAGGAGGACTTATCAGCATCGCCGGATTTCTGTTATGTTGTGTTGGTATAATTTTTACTATACCGTTTATCTCTATCGTAATGTACTCCGCATACTGCGCATATCAAGGTAAACCAAGACAAATAACATATAAATAATGTCACACAACGAAAAACAAATTAGCAGCACGATCATCAAGCAGGTTGCTTTGCTTGCTATCATTCTGATTTTAGCAGCATTGATCTGTTTTAATCTTGCGCTTTTCATTCCCTCTCTTTTAGGAGCAATTACGATCTATGTCTTGTGCAGAAAATATAATTTTTATCTACAGGAAGAAAAAAAATGGAAACCATGGGCTGCAGCATTAACTTTAATGTTGGCAAGTTTAGTCATTATTATATTACCGATCTACTTTATCGCTGATCTTATGATTGAAAAGCTTGGGAATGCACAAGCCTATATGGAAAAATTTAATGTTTTTATAGATAAAATTCATGATTTTGTTTACAGTAAAACTAAATTTGACATTTTGAGCAAAGAAAATATGGCGAAGCTAAAAGGTTTTGCCGGCAGATTTTCAACCACAGCATTGAGCGGTACTTTCAATACTTTGACTGTTATCATGTCGATGTATTTCATTCTATATTTTATGTTTGAAAAGCCAAGATTATTCGAGAGAATTCTTGCTTCATCAGCACCTCTAAAAAGAGCCAACGTTTCTCTAATTGGTGAAAAAATGAGAAAACTCATTATGGCAAATGCGATAGGAATTCCTGTTGTTGCGCTGGGACAGGGGATTATCGCTTTAATAGGATATTTTATCTTCGGTGCGCCGAGTCCAATTTTGCTTTTTGCGCTGACTTCTGTTGCATCCATGATTCCTATCGTGGGAGCGGCAATTATTTATGTTCCTATATGTATTTTTATGATTGCTGAAGGGCAAACAGGACCGGGTATTGGTTTAGGAGTGTATTGTTTAATCGTTGTAGGATTGACGGATAATATTCTACGCTTCACTTTGCTGAAAAGACTTGAAGATATTCACCCTCTTAATACTGTCTTTGGGATTATCATGGGAATGAAGCTGTTTGGTTTTATGGGGCTTATTTTTGGACCCATTCTCGTATCTTTTACTCTTTTATTGATTCATGTTTACAGAAATGAGTTTTCTGATGATGACACCCCCGAATTGGAACTGTCAAGCAAAGACAAAAATGAAGAACTTGAAAATAAAATTGATTTAATCGTTTAAAGATGGAGCAGGGTATAAATCCGGAAATACTAAAGGAAATTTGCATAGCAAAAATGCCTTTCGGAAAACATCAGAATACGATTTTAGCAGATCTGCCCATCAGTTATCTTGAATGGTTTCATCGACAAGGGATGCCAAAAGGAAAATTAGGGATGCAGCTTTCAACGGTTTATGAAATAAAATTAAATGGACTGATGGATTTGCTTACTCCTCTTCGTGGCGGGAAAACAGAGTATGAAAAACCTAAAACGAAAATTTATAAGTTTTAATAGAATTAATTTTAGCTATTTTCGGGCGGCACCTCCGGTGCCGCCCGAAAATAGCTAAAAGAATTACCCTTTCAAAGCTGCAATTTCATCTCTTAGCTGGGCTGCTTTTATAAAATCAAGATTTTTCGCAGCACTTTCCATTTCTTTCTGTTTTTGTACCACCAGTTTTTCTACATCTTCTGTTGCATACGTAGCTTTCACGTCCGCAACTTTTTGAAGAATCTGTTTCTGAGTATATTTTTCGTCGGGGAAATCCTTACTTCTTCCAACCAGATTTTCTGAAATCTTTTTATTCAAAGCCATCGGAACTTTACCGTGCTCAACATTATAGGCAATCTGTTTTTCACGGCGGTATTCGGTTTCATCAAGAGTTGCCTGCATTGATTTGGTCATCTTATCGGCATATAAAATAGCTCTCCCATTCAGGTTTCTCGCTGCACGACCCACTGTTTGTATCATTGATCTTCTGCTTCTCAGCATTCCCTCCTTATCAGCGTCTAAAATCGCTACCAAAGAAACTTCCGGCAAATCTAAACCTTCTCTCAATAAGTTGACTCCAATCAAAACATCAAAAATTCCAAGACGCAGATCCTGCATGATCTGTATACGTTCCAGAGTTTCAACATCTGAGTGGATATATCTTGTTCTGATTCCGAATTTTACAAAGTATTTAGTCAGTTCCTCTGCCATTTTTTTGGTTAATGTGGTGACCAAAACCCTTTCGTCGATTTCTGCTCTTTTCCTGATTTCTTCCATTAAATCATCAATCTGATTCAACGAAGGTCTTATTTCAATGATCGGATCAAGTAATCCTGTTGGTCTTATAATCTGCTCAATATATTCACCTCCTGTTTTTTCCAGTTCATAATCTGCAGGTGTTGCAGAAACATAGATGACCTGATTTTGTATACCTTCAAATTCTTCAAATTTAAGAGGTCTGTTATCCATCGCAGCGGGAAGCCTGAATCCGTATTCCACCAAAGCTTCCTTACGGCTTCTGTCACCGCCGTACATCGCATGAACCTGCGGAACAGTAACGTGGCTTTCGTCAATGACCATTAGATAATCTCTGGGAAAATAGTCTAAAAGACAGAAAGGTCTGGAACCGGGTAGTCTCCCATCAAGGTAACGTGAATAATTTTCAATTCCTGAGCAGTATCCCAGTTCTTTAATCATTTCAAGGTCAAGCTCAGTTCTTTCCTGAAGTCTTTTTGATTCTAAAGGTTTTCCGATTTCCGAGAAAAAATCGACCTGCTTCACCATATCATCCTGAATATTTCTGATAGCGCCATTCAGGGTTTCTTTGGATGTTACAAAAAGATTGGCAGGATAAATCTGAATATGTTCAAAATTAGAAGTCACGTTTCCAGACACAGGATCAAAGCTCTGTATCTTCTCAATTTCGTCACCGAAAAATTGAATTCTAACACCATTATCAGCATACGCTGGGAAGATATCAATAACATCACCTTTTACCCGGAATGTACCTCTGGAAAAGTCTGCTAATGTTCTGGAATATAAAGCATTAACTAAAGAATGGAGAAGTGCTGTTCTCGTAGTTTTTTCTCCAATCGTCAGTGAGATCAACGACTTGTGAAACTCCGCCGGATTTCCGACACCGTAAATACAGGATACTGAGGCTACAATCAATACATCTCTTCTTCCTGAAAGCAAGCTTGCAATCGCTGAAAGACGAAGTTTTTCGACTTCTTCGTTGATGCTCAGATCTTTTTCAATATAAGTTCCTGAACTTGCGATATAGGCTTCAGGCTGATAATAGTCGTAATAGCTGACAAAATATTCAACAGCATTTTCAGGAAAGAATTCTTTAAATTCCATAAAAAGCTGAGCAGCTAATGTTTTGTTATGAGCCAGAACCAAGGTAGGCTTTTGGGTATTGTGAATGACATTGGCGACTGTAAATGTTTTCCCTGAACCCGTCACCCCAAGCAAAGTCTGATATTTTTCACCGATTTCTATACCTTCAGTCAATTTTTCTATGGCTGTCGGCTGATCTCCGGTTGGTTTATATTCTGATTGCAGATTAAATTTCATCTGATGATAATTATTTTATGTTCGGTTAATGAAACACCTCTCTATCATTGCCATTTAAAAGATAATCTTACCGGGCGTTTCATACGATCAAATTTATGAAATAAAAAAGAGCCCTAAAAGGGTTTGATAACTATTTTGAATGAGTAAATTCAAAACTTCCATACTCCAACTATTTGTTATTTAATAATATATTTTCAATAAACTTTTCTGTATAATTTTTATGGCATTATTTTTACACTCACAGTCACAACCACTTTAAATAATTATTATGAACAAAATTCTCATACCCATTTTATTGGTCTCAGCTACCATGATTGTCTCATGTCAGGGAAAAGGAAAGCCCAGCAAGCCATCCGCAAGTGTAGAAAAAGCAAATACGGACTACAAACCCGCATTTGAAGGACAAACCCGGATTGCAACCATAAAAACTGAAACTCCATATAAAGTTGACATTTTAAATGCATCTCTCGGAAAACCGTGGGGAATCATCAATTTGCCGGATGGAAGATTTTTAATTACAGAAAAATCAGGATTTATTAACGTCGTTTCAGCCGACGGAAAGCAGGTTTCTAAAATTGAAGGCTTTCCTAAAGTTGATGCTAAAGGTCAGGGCGGAATGTTGGATGTTGCATTAGATCCTGATTTTAAAACAAATAATATGATCTTTTTTGTTTTTTCTGAACCTTTCGGAGATGGAAATTTAACTTCAGTTGCAAAAGGAAAACTATCCGATGATTTGAAAAGTATTTCTGACGTAAAAGTGATTTTCCGTGCGACACCTTCTTATGATGGCGACAAACATTATGGCAGCCGTTTGCAATTTGACAAAGACGGAAGTCTGTTTGTAAGTACCGGAGAAAGATCTGATAAAGAAACCCGAGTGTATGCTCAGAAAACCGATAATTATCTGGGAAAGATTTTAAAGATTACCAAAGACGGAAAACCGGCGCCCGGAAACCCTTTTATTGGAAAAGACGGATATAAGCCTGAAATTTTCGCATACGGAATCCGAAGTCCTCAAGGCTTGGCAATGGACGAAAAAGGTCAGCTTTGGGATATCGAAATGGGACCGAGAGGCGGGGACGAAATCAATTTGATCCAGCCCGGAAAAAATTACGGTTGGGGTGATGTAACGTATGGAATCGAGTATTCAGGTGAAAAAATCAACAATGGAACCACACAAAAAGCTGGAACCGAACAGCCAGTATATTATTGGGATCCCGTAGTTTCACCGAGTGGGGTTACTTTCTACACCGGAAACATTGAAGAGTGGAAAAATAATTTATTCATTGCATGCCTCAGCGGTCAGCACATCAACAGAATTGTAATGAAAAATAATAAAGTGGTAGGAGAAGAACGATTACTTCTCGACCAGAAAGAAAGATTTCGTGACGTTTTGAACGGAATGGATGGAAATCTCTACGGAATTACCGATAGCGGAAAACTCTATAGAATTTCAAAAAAATAAAACAATGCCTGAAAAATTTTTCAGGCATTGTTTTTTAAAAACTTTTAATGATTCTGTTTAGACCTTCAGTCAAGAGTTCCTGTGAAGTGGAAAAACAAATTCTGATATGTCCTTCTGCGCCTTTTCCGAACCATCGTTCAGACCCGGGAACTACAGCAACTTTACCTTGTTTTAAAACATGTTGTGCGAAATCATCACTAGACATTCCGTTTTCTATTTTAGGAAAAATCACAAACGTGGCTTCTGGAGAGTTCGGTGTCAAAATACCGGAATTGCTCAGCATATTAAACGCAAGATCTCTGTTTTGCTGGAGGTGCGCCAGAAAATCATTAAACCACGGCTTTCCTTTTTCGATACCTACGCTTGCCGCAATTTGTGATAGTGTAGAAACCCCTTCAATGGTAGAATTGAATTGAGATTTTTCTGTAAAATCATCCAGAAGTTCCTGATCATTGCACAAAACCGCTCCGATTCTTAAACCTGCAATACCATAAGATTTCGAGAAACCAAAAACGGTAAAGCTTTTATTTTTTGCTTCTTCAGAAACAGAAGAATATGTGTTAAATTCAATATTATCGTAAATAATGTCACTCCAGATTTCGTCACTCATCACCCATAAATCATGTGCAGCGGCAATTTCGGAAATCTTTTTTAAAACTTCCTTTGAATACACTCTTCCAACCGGATTGTGAGGGTTGCAGATACTGATCAGTTTAGTTTTTGGACCAATTAGAGAAATCAGCGTCTCAAAATCAATATCGCCGGTTTTAGAATCAACAGGACATAATTTCAAAACCCCACCTACGGCATCGACAGTTTTTTTGAAAAGAAAATCTACAGGATCAAAAATGATGGCTTCATCACCGGGATTTAATACATATTTTGCAACCATAAACATCCCCATTGCAGCACTGTTAACAGCTAGAACATTCTCAGGTGTAAAGTTTCCGTTTTTTTCTGTATTAAAATGTTTCGCAACACTTTTTTTAAATTCCGGAAGCCCGGAAAAAGGGCCGTAGCTCAAATAACCGTCTTTTATATAGTCGATAATTCCCTTTTCGATCTCATGTGACATTCTGAAATCTGGATCTGCAGCCGTTAACGGAATAATTCCTTCTTCCAGCGTTGCCCATCTGCCGTTGTAGGCTTTTCTTTTCAGGGCTTCGAAATTGATATCTTTATTTGTAAACATATTATTTGTAAGAGATTGGTAAGGTGTCTTTTGGCTGTTGATCTAAAGGTAAAAGAAACTGATTGAGTAATATTCTTCCGTTTTTTATATGAGTTTCTATTTCAGGTTTTCTTTCTTCCTCATATTTTTTGAACGCCGTGTTGATATTATTTTCTTCCAAAATCAGATTTGTCAGAATATAAGAATCCTTAAGAGCAGAGGTAACGCCCTGGCTGGTAAAAGGAATCAGAGGATGCGCTGCATCACCAATAAACGCTATATTTTTGTAATAAAAATCATTCAGCTTTTCCAGCTCATACACTCTCCAGATATGAGCGTTTTCGTAGCTTGACTGGTTAATTATAGAAGAAACCAACGGGTTCCAGTTTCCAAAATTATCCATCATAAATTGTCTGATGCAATCCGGAGTGTAATCTTCATTAATGAAAAATTTAGAAATATCAAACTGGCAGTACCAAAGAATTTTTGTGGAAGAAAGCTTTAATACGCCGAATGTTAAACCACCGTCTTCATGATGAAATTTAAGAAAATTGTGCTCGATTTGATTGGCAAGTTCTTCATTTTCAATTATATTGACCACTTCATTTTCAAGAACAGCTTTCATCACTTCGTCCTGAAAGATTTGTCTTCTGATCCTGCTTCGTGAACCATCCGAGGCAATTACGATATCTGCCTGCAAAGATGAATAATCTTCAAACTGCATAGTCGCTTTACCGTCAGAAAACCCCGAAAGAGCAAGGGTGTTTTCGTAAGAAATCTTTTGAAGCGGAATATTTTTACTCAAAACTTCAATCAATGTACTTCTGGAAATCACGAAAACGTTATCCAGATCTTTTTCTGAAATCACATCTCCTTTATGACCATAATGCACATACTTTTTTAAAAAGCTTCCTTTCGTGTAAAGCTCATCAATATTGATGATCTGTGAAAGATACTCTATGCCCTCTTTTGGGAGAATAAAGCCGTGACCTTTTAAATCATCCTTGGTTCTACGTTCATAAATATGGTAATCGACATTATTTTTTTCTAAATAATTTGCCATGCTTAAACCCGAAACTCCGGCTCCTATAATTGCAACTGTGCTCATTTCTTTAATTGCTTGTTTTAGTTAGCCAAAGATCTCCATTCTTAATTTTTTTACGAGAGATTTTTGATTCATCAGAGAGGTTCAGTAAAAATTCCTGGGCTTTTTCAAAAGAAATATCGGCTAAAACTGCAAATTCCTGAGTCGTCAATGTAGGATAAGCGGCGAATAAATTTTGCCATTCTTTCGAGTATTCTTTTTTCTGAACTTCAGGATTGATTTTCTTCAGTCTTTTTTCAAAATCCTCATAAGGCTTGAAACCGTACAAAATATCGGTCATTTCGTTGTCTTTTACAAAAATTAAAGTGGGGAAACCTCTTACGCCTAGCTGTCTGCCCAGATCAAGGTCTTTTTTAAACTCAATCTGAGCAGCTGATTCATAATCTTCTTTCCATTGAGTTACGTCCAATCTAGCTGCTTCAGCTGCTTTTTCTAAATGTTCTGTGTTGGTAATATTTAATTTATCAAGAAATACCATTTCCCTTATGATTCTCATAAACACAACAGCTTTCTTTTTATCCTGCATTTGTGCTGCTTTGACTGCTATAGAAGGAGGATATGAAGAGTTAAGCGGGTCTTCCATCCAGACACCGCCGTCGATAGGCATTCTGTAGTGAGGGCTTACTTCTTCCCAGTGACCGGCAACATCACTCGGTTTACTGATTCCTCCGGAATTGTAAATGTCCCATGATGGCAATAACCCGCCCATACGATAATCTATGTCAATAGCTTCTCCGTATTCTAGTTTCAGCTTTCTCAGCTGAGGTTCTATTCCCCAGCAAGATGAGCAGATAGGATCCGTATAATAAATGATGCTTATTTTATCTGTATTTGTCTGTTCCAATTGATTAGAAGAAGATTCTGCACCAGGTGTTTCTAAAATTTCGCACACACCTTTTTCGGCATCGCAATTAAGGAGAGGATTATTATTCATATGATTAGAATTTATTAGATTAAAAAATAAAGTTAAAAATGTCACTAAAGTAATATCCACGGTAAGATGAATTTTGATTTAACATAATATTTAAGAAAGTAAAGATAATAACAGGAAGTTATTGTGAAAGAATTTTACTCCGGAGCCTTAAATACGTTGTCATCAGAATGAAAACCTGCCACACCGCCGCTTACCGCAAATTTCATTGCTGTAGCAGCTGTCATTCCTAAGACAGGCTTTATGTTTTTTTCTTCAGTTACAATAACCCAGCCCGAAATAGCATACGAATGCGGAAGATATACTGCTACAAAATTGTGTTTATCAACATCAGCCATTTCTTTTTGAGTAAGAAAGCCAATTCTCCATATTTCCGGAGTTTCATTAGTTTTTACCCATACAGGATCATTGAATTTTTTCTTATCACCCACAAATGACGACATTACGTCTTTTGTTGGCGAATAAATATGCTTTATACCCGGCGTTCTTTCTAAAACCAGGTCAATGGCATCCACGAAAAATCTGCCGACTACAAATTTGTTTCCGAGATAGCCTAAAAGAGCTGTGAAAAACAAAGTTGAGATAAAAACTAACCCAGGAATGTGCTTTGCGATGGATGGGATGATATTATCAATTGAAGAAATCACGTACCATATCACAAAGATCGTCAACCCGATTGGCCCGATAATTAATAGTCCCTGAAAGAAATTTTTCAGGAAAAAATTGGTGATATTTTCAAAAGTCAGTTTTTTCAATTGATTTTTTTAGCCGTGTATGGTTTCTTTATTTCCGTAAGATTTTATGATTTTGGCCTCATATTCTAGCCATTCTTCCCAACGTTTATTTACTTTTTCGGGATCACCCAATTCTCTTGCAAAGCCAATAAAAGTTGTATAATGATTGGCTTCAGAAATCATGAGTTCTTTATAAAATGTTTTTAGCTCTTCGTCTTTGATGTTTTCTGTTAAAACTTTAAACCTCTCACAGCTTCTCGCTTCAATCATCGCGGCAAAAAGCATTTTATCAACAATTAAAGTGTCTCTGTGGCCTCCTTTTTGGATAAAATTGACCAATTCGTTGACATAATCGTCTTTTCTGGTACGGCCAAAAGTGTAATCGCGTTTTTTGATGATCTCAAGCACCTGACCAAAATGTTCAAGCTCTTCCTGAGCAATTGCCAAAAGCTCTGTAACGATATCGGGACGCTCCGGAAGCATAGTAATAAGTCCGATCGCGTTAGTGGCGGCTTTTTGCTCGCACCAGGCGTGATCAGTTAAAATTTCCTGAATGTTGTCTTCTGCAATGTTTGCCCACCTTGGGTCAGTAGGAAGTTTCAACTTAAACATGATTTAAAAATTTCTGTAAATTTAATTAATAAAATCTACATTTAATAATGCTATTTTTATTTGTAAAATTCCTCATTTTTTAATTGTGGCATAAAGTTGGTTTGCAATATTTAACATTAAATTTATATACTATGGAAATTAGACAAATTACTAAGAAAATGCAGAATTTTGCATTAACGATGATCACATTACTATTTGGTATCGTAGCATCAGCTCAGGAAGCAGTAACTGACTCAAAAGTGAGTTCTTCTACAACTACTACCACCACAGAAGAATGGTATACAAATCCTACTTACATTATTATCGGAGCAATTCTTTTTATTGTTTTGGTAGCAGTTCTTGTAAGAAGTGGAAACAACAGAAAGGATATTTAATAACTTTCTGAAAAAAGCTAGCCGCTCAATAGTTATTGAGCGGTTTTTTTACGCAGAAATTCTAAAATTTTCCAGCCAAAAGCATCAAATTTCTTTAGGCCTGTTGCGATAAAGAAGGCTAAAACAATGTTGATAGTATAAATTAAAATCATTAAAACCCACCAAGGCATCAATTCTTTCATCGGAACTACCAGAAAATAAACCAGAGAGGAGCTGAGTCCCTGTCCGAAATAAAAGAAGATCGCGTTTTTACCGATATGGGTGACGAAATTTTCTTTCGTAATTTTTAGCCTGTTGTACAAAACAAATAGAGTGGTTAATGAAAACAAAGTCCAGATAATATACGGAGTCTGCGGTGGGAATTTCTGTTTATTGATTTTGAAAAATATCTCATTTCCATAATGCCAGAACATCCAAAATAATGCAGCTGCGACCAATCCGTAAAGTACCGGAATCATCTTTGTAGGTATTTTTTTGTCTCTCAATCTGTTACCAACTAAGAAAACCGTCATGTAAAATGCAACATAACCTACCTGTCCTGTAGGATATATTTCCGGGAAAATATTAAATATTAAAGTTAAGGCAATACAGATTCCGATAAACCAATTGACGTGTTTCGGAAAGAATTTTAAGATTAAAACTCCAAAAACCGTCAGGATAAAATAAACTTTGAGATACCAGAAACTTCCCATCACAACAGGAAATGTATCTGCGTTTGAATACTCGTGAAGATACCAATTTCCCAAATTCTGCCATTGCGGGACTGATGAAATGCTTGTCGCAGCATATTTTGAACCGAAAGTGGAGTAGAAGCTTTGCAGCCACTCGAGTGAGAAAAAAGCAAGCCCGAAAATTTTGAAGAAATAATCTAAAAAGAACAGAAGGGTTACAAAAATCATGTACGTAATCTGCAGTTTTAATAATCGATACAGAGTTTTTTCTAGATTGTTGCCAGAAGTAATTCCACTCAAAGCATAGAAAAGTGCGACATCAAAAACCAACGAAAATACCCGGATTTCAGGAATTATATAAAACTGGCCGGACCAAAATGCCGTGTGAATAAAAATAATGGAAAGTGTGGCTAAACCTTTCGCAAAATCAATGTAGAGATCTCTGTTCATTTTAGGTGTGTAATAATCTCTCAAATGTAAATATTTTAGATTAACGAAAAAATTTAAAATTTGTATTATATAATCTAAAAATAATCAGTACATTTGCACCTCGAATTAACTAAAAATTTATAGACAATGTTTGCAATTGTAGAAATAGCAGGGCTTCAATATAAAGTTGAGCAAGACCAGAAGTTGTTTGTGAACCGTTTGAAAGGAGACAAAGGAGGAAAAGTATCTTTTGATAAAATTCTTCTTACTGTAAACGGAGCAATCACTGTAGGCGCCCCAGCTGTAAGCGGTATCACTGTAGAGGCAGAGATCTTAGACCACGTAAAAGCTGATAAAGTAATCATCTTCAAAAAGAAAAGAAGAAAAGGTTATGAAGTGAAAAACGGTCACAGACAATCTTTAACTCAAATCAAAATTACTGGTATTACAGGTTTTGAAGGTAAGAAAGAAGAAAAACCTGCGAAAAAAACAACTAAAAAAGCTGACGCTGAAAGCGCAGAATAATTGTTAAACCAAAAAACCTTAAAATAAAATGGCACACAAGAAAGGAGTTGGTAGTTCCAAAAACGGTAGAGAATCTCATTCTAAAAGATTAGGTGTAAAGATTTTCGGTGGACAAGAAGCTATTGCTGGTAACATCATTATCAGACAAAGAGGCACTCAACATCACCCAGGTAACAATGTGGGTATGGGTAAAGATCACACTTTGCACGCACTTGTTGACGGTAAAGTAGTTTTCAGAAAGAAAGCAAACAACAGATCTTACGTATCTATTGAACCAAACGCATAATTAAGTAAGCGTTTTATAAAATAAAAAATCCTCAGCATTTTTGTTGAGGTTTTTTTGTGTCCTGCTGTGTTGTGTTTAGTTTTGGGTTTTGGCGGCGGGCGGAGCCCGCCGCCAAAACCCAAAACTAAACTAGCTGTTATAAAAAAGTTTGTCCTAAAATTTTAGATAAAAAAGAATTTTTAAAACTCCAATATATCAGGTCAGAATTTAAAAATGGGGTATAAAGACTAAAACCATTTGTAATTTGAAATATTATATAAAGCTCTATCTCATTTGAAATATAAAGTGTTGAAATAAAAAACGATAAAAAAAACTAAAGCCTTGGAATTATGTTAGTTTATCTTGTCGTTTTTAATGTAATAAAATAAGTGATATTGTACTGAAAAAATATGATTTCCGATAGGTAAAGCATGTGAAAAGTTCAGCTGTCTCATCATTAAAGAATAAAATGCTAACCTTTAAAAATTAAACTGGAAACCCGCTTTAATTCCAAATTTCGAAGCATCCGGTCTGTCTAAATAATTTCCTCGCCAGTTAAAATCTACACGGAAAATTCGGATATTTCCGAAACCGATATTCTCAATACCAAATCCGTATTCATAGTAAATCTGCTCATCGGGTGCAGAATATTTCAGATTTTCTACATTGATGTTTTTTGATGCATCACTTAAAGATCCGTAAGCACCTCTTATGAATGCAACCTCTCTCAATTTTAACTTCTTAATAAGAGGGATGAAAGAAAGTATTTTACCATTAAAGTGATGCTCTACGTGAAGCGTAGAATAGGTGTCAGCCACAAATTCATAATAATTGAGCTGTGCAAAAGTATTTGCAACCAATCCATATGACTGGTTTCCTGGTATCACGTTTTGTAATGCCAATGGAACAGTATCAAAGTTTTTCCCGGCTTCAAAATTAAGCAATGTTTTACCCCAGCTTCCCAGAAGAATAGGCTTATAAAACATAAACTGCAATTTATTATAATTAAAATCTGCATTAAACAAACCTTCAATACCTCTAGTATATTTTAAAACAATCGTTGGCGCTAACGTTCCATGTTCGTATCGGTCAACTCCGGTTTGTGAGAATTTTGCTCCAGGTCTTGCAATTAAACTGATGGTTACATGAGAATCATTGGTCGTTTTTCTCAAATCGCCGTTTCGATAATACATCAAACTGAAGGCTGATGGATTGGCAGATTTAATGCTTTGCAAGGTTCCGTCAATTCTTACCTGAAAGTTTTTCCAGGGCTCAATAGAAGTAAAAATGCTCGTCTGATTCACAGAACTTAGAGAAGCGTTTTCTCCTCTTGCAAAAACGGTCGAGGAAGCAAATGAACGGGACATAATACCATCTTCGGTTGTCAACTGTACACCTAACTGGGTAATGTCTCTCTTGGTTCCTGCTCCTACCATAAAGCGATTGACCCTATTGAACATATATCGTCCTTCAACGCCGTATTTGAATTGGTGATCTTTAAAACCATAAGCATTGTAAAATTGAATTCTCCACGGATCGTTCTGTCCGAAATACGTTCTTGCACCCAATCTTATTCTATCGCCTTCTACTTCATTCTTTCCATAAATCGAAAAGATAGGACCAATGTCAATGCCTTTTGTAATGTTATAATGTTGTGAGGCAAGGGTTTCGTAGAGTTTTACAATACGTGTAAATTTTGGGGTTTGTTGTAGCTTATCGAGCATTTCATACACACCCTGTTCTGTTTTTGAAAGTGAATCTGGTCGTGCTTTTACCCAATAGGCATCATCTTTATCTACAAATTTGGGGTCGTATTCTTCTTCTTTTCTAGTGAAAACTGAGTCATCAAGAGGTTTATTAAAGTCATATTCAGAAAAATCAACGGTCCGTTTGGCAACCAGACCTTTTGCTGTTTTCTTTTTTGAAAACGGAGTCATTTCGATTTCTGTAATAAATTTTTTAGGCAAAAAAGTTTCATCGTCAGGATTATCATATTCCAGTTCAGTAGATATAGAATTGATAAAGTTGACATTAATTTTATTAGTAGATTTTAAAGTTGCCCCTAAAACTGCATAAGAATCAGTATCAATATAAAGATATCCCTGAAAAGCCAACACTTCAGTTCTTCTTGGCAGATACCGTATTTTGTATGCCTGTTCGCCCCGTACAGAGATCGTATCAACCAAATTATAGTCGTATGTGCTAAAACCATCAGTCCCCACCGGACTAGGAAATCCGATATCGAAATAATTTAAAGTATTATCATAAATATTAATATCACGATAAAGGTTTTTCGCTGTAATGGCAATCACCTGATTATCTTGAAACCCGGATGTTTTTTGTGCTATGAGAAGCTTTTTAGTTTTCTTGCCGGGCTTATTTTGTCCGAAATTGGTATAGATAGATTCATTTAAAAAAATAGGAAGCGCCATTTTTCCTCTTGCAGTAGAATCGGCATAATCAAAGATGAAATCTAGTTTGTTAAATATTTTTCGATGCATAAAAGCACTGTCGAGATTATTGGCATCAAACTGAATCTTTTCGTACTCTTTATAGGTGTACGTATCAAATTTATCAAGTCCATTGTTTCTTTTACGTTTCCAGACTTCCTGCATAATTCGGTATGCCGGATTTTCTTTTTTGTTTTTGAATTTTGTTTTTTCGTTGTGAATAACGACTTCTTCTATGCTGCTTACCTTTTCAGAAGATAGCTTGATGATAAGATTGCTACTTTTTTCAGGAGTAATTTCTATACTTTCGGGAGCATAGTTTTTTTTCTGAAATTTAAGTTTGTAAATGATGCTGTCAGACTGTATGATAAAACTTCCTGACTTGGTAGTGAGAACCGGAACATTACTGTCGTTGATAAAGATCTCAACTGCGATGATTTCTTTATTATTTTTTGCATCTACAATCTTTCCGTTTGCTGTATTTTGAGCATGAAAAAGACTGGTGATAAAAAGAGAAATATATAAAAAACTGTATTTAAGTTGATTGGTTGACATCATTCGTATCTTCGAGCATTTAGCTAAACAAAAACTGTGCTGTTTATGATTAAAATTTAAAGTTTTTTAAAGACGTTTACAAAACTGCAAATGTAACAAAAATTAAACTACGAATAATGCACTCAGGTAAAGCTTAAAGGCGATATTTAATAAATAGAAGAAGTGTTGCTGTATGAAAGTATTATATCAAAAAAGATATACATTCCTGTAAGTCCTTTGCGCCTCCTCTTGGGCTCCGTAACAGCGGGAGACCTCTGAATAATCCCAAAGGTTCCAGGGCTCTTACCAACTGAGCTAAAATTCCAGACAAACGAGAATCTTTGTCACAAAGCACTTCTCTAAATTTTCTGGATTTTTGTTTTTTATAAAACTTTCAATCTGCATCGCATAGTTTATCATCGGAAACCTCAAAAGTGCGGCTGTTTTCCACGGAAGGAATTTCGTGTGAATGTATTAAGTTTTCCTGCTGGTTATCTTTCATAAGTCGTTCCTTCGAAGATTGTATATCCGATGTAGAATTTATCATCAGTTTCTGAGAATAGACTGTAAGGGCAATACATAAAAAAACCACAATCATTGTAGATTGTGGTTTTGCTCCTCCTCTTGGGCTCGAACCAAGGACCCTCTGATTAACAGTCAGATGCTCTAACCAGCTGAGCTAAGGAGGAATTTCCCTCTTTTAAGGTGATGCAAATATAATATGAAAAATAATATCAAACAAATATTTTTTCATCAAAATTACCTGAAATAGGCTATCAGATTATTTTTCAGGAATTTAAATTTAAAAATAAATTGAAACAGGAAAGTATTGAAATCAAAAAAGACCTACATTGCTGTAAGTCTTTTCTGCTCCTCCTCTTGGGCTCGAACCAAGGACCCTCTGATTAACAGTCAGATGCTCTAACCAACTGAGCTAAGGAGGAATGTCCCTATTTTTAGGTGGTGCAAATATAGGACTGATATTTATACCACACAAGTTTTTTATTTATTTTTTAAAAAAAATTAGAATTTATCTGTTACTATCTTGAAGATATCACTTCCGAAAATCAGTAACATCAATCCTAACAGGAAGATAACTCCAACCATTTGTGCATTTTCTAATATCTTTTGTGGAACCGGTTTACCGACAATCATTTCGTATAAGGTAAAAATAACATGTCCTCCGTCCAATCCCGGGATAGGAATCAAGTTCAAAAATGCCAACCAAACCGAAAACATTGCTGTAAAACTCCAGAAAGCTGCCCAATCTACAGAAACGCTACCGTCTTTTGCTTTGTCAACAGGCATATTTTTGATGATTGCCAAAGGACCGCCTACTTTTTTGTAGCCCTGAACTTTTTTGTTGAAGATGAGTTTAAACTGTTTTACCTGATACGTCAAACTTTCAATACTTCTCGTGAAGCCTCTTCCGATTGATTCTCCGAAAGTAAAATGTTTTGTTTCGTAATACTTTTGGATCTGTTTATAAGATGAAACTCCTAACGTCCCTTCTTTTGAAACAGGAAGCGTCAATGGCTGAACTACACCATTTCTTACAACTTCAACATTAAGATTTTTATTGGCATTTTTTGTAATTACGGCTTGCAATTCATCGTAATAATTAATTTTCTGATTGTTGACAGATACCACCTGATCTCCAACCTTCAAACCTGCTGCGGCTGTTTTAGGATTGATAATCGTGTCGATTACCGCAGAAAAGCGTGGTGTAAGAAATGCTTTGGGATTTTCGTCTCTGAAAGCCATTGCTTTACCATCATCATTGGTTGGAAAAGTAATTTCTTTACCGTTTCTCAAAACAGTAATTTCGTCGCTCAATAAGACGTCTAAAGCTAGTTTGTCAAGGTTATTCTGAGTTTTGCCGTCAACTTTTAAAATTTTATCTCCATCCTGAAAACCCATTCCCTTGGCAACACTTGTATAGTTCATCGGAGCATCAACTTTCGCCGTGTCAAATGAAGTCTCACCATTGAAAAATGAAAGACATCCGTAAATTATCCAGGCCAGGAAAAAGTTTACTGTAACCCCGCCCATCATAATGATCAGTCTTTGCCAAGCCGGTTTTGCTCTGAATTCCCAAGGCTGAGCAGGTTGCTTCAATTGCTCGGTATCCATGCTTTCGTCTACCATTCCGGCAATTTTTACGTAGCCTCCGAAAGGAAGCCAGCCGATACCATATTCTGTTTCACCAATTTTCTTTTTTACTACAGAAAACCATGGATCAAAGAACAGATAAAATTTTTCTACTTTGGTTTTGAAATATTTGGCGGGTAAGAAATGCCCAAGCTCGTGAAGAATGACTAAGATAGATATGCTTAATATAAATTGAAAGATCTTAATTGCTAATTCCATTAATTGTTTTTAGATTTTAATTGCAAAGGTAATAATTATCAAAAGGATGCCAAATAAAAAAACTCCTCTAAATGAGAAGCTTTGTCACATATTATATTTAATTTTTAGAAATTGAAAGAAACTCCAAGGCTTCCATTGTTTCCTACCTCTGCAAAAACGCCCACTCTTTCTGTAAAGAAATATCTTGCGCCGATATGAGCACCGATTCCGAAGTCACGTCCGAGAACTCCTAAATCAATTCCGGGATAGATATCCAGCTTTTCAGGAAGATCTAAAGCTTCTTTTAAATGAAAATTAACTCTTCCGAAAATAAACACTCTATTATCTTTATTGTTGTCTTTGTAGCCGTCAAAATACGCATTTGCTCCTGCTCCAACAGATAAAAACTGATTCAGACCGTAATCGTATGTAGCGGTAATTCCTGTTCCGTAACCCCATGCGTTAAGACCCAAATTTACTTTCTGATCTCCTTTTCCTGTCCAGGCTTGTGCGTTGACTGTTGCTCCCGAAAGCATAAGCATCAACATAAAAACCAATTTCTTCATAGATTTTATTTTAAATTATTACTAATGACAATTTGCAGCAAAAATAAAACCGAAACCAATTAAAAGCTGTAATTTTATACAAGTTTTGAAATCGAAATATGAAAATTACAGGATTAAATCAGGATATTATCTGGAAAGATAAGGCAGAAAACTTTAAATTAATTGAAAATCAGTTTCAAAATCAAGAAGCGGATTTATTTCTTCTTCCTGAAATGTTTTCTACTGGTTTTTGTATGGATGCAGCCGAAGTTTCGGATAAAAATGAAGAATCTCTTGAATTTCTAAAAAAGATTTCAAAAGAGAAAAATACTGCTTTTTGTGGAAGTGCTTCTGTAGAATCTGGCGGAAAATTTTATAATAGAATGTATTTTGTAAAACCAAATTCTGAAGTTACTTTCTACGATAAACGACATTTATTTTCTTTTTCTGGCGAGGATAAAATTTACACTCCCGGAAAAGAAAGAGTGATTGTGGAATATCTTGGAATTCGTTTTCTGCTGCAGGTTTGCTATGATTTAAGATTTCCTGTTTTTGCAAGAAATAATGATGATTATGATGCAATTTTATATGTTGCAAACTGGCCGGAGAAAAGAGTGGAAGCTTGGGAACATCTTTTAAAAGCGAGAGCGATTGAAAATTTATCTTATGTTTTTGGTTTAAACAGAATCGGAACAGACGGGAATGATCTTTTTTACAGAGAAAGTTCGCACTGCTTTTTCGCTGACGGAAAAGAAATCGGTGAAAAAAGTGGAAATTTAGTCTCTGCGGAATTGAATTTAGAAAAATTAAAAAATGTCAGAAATCATTTTCAGTTTTTGAATGACAGGGATGATTTTGAAATTAAGATTGATT